>JAFYBE010000048.1 GCA_017540355.1 Lachnospiraceae bacterium
AAGGTTCGCGAAAAGATTAAGCGCCTTACGAATTCCCAAAAGACCTGCTTCCGGTCTTTTTTCCGGAGGAAGCTTATACCATGGAGAGGTCTGCGTATTGCCGCCGATTGAGCCCATCAATACCGCATCCGATGCCTTGCAGACATCTATCGTCTCCTGTGTAAGCGGAATACCGTGAACATCTATCGATGCTCCGCCCATAAGTACATCCTTATATTCAATACTGTGTCCGTACTTGGCGCATACGGCATCAAGTACCTTCTTGGCCTCAGCCACTATCTCAGGGCCGATTCCGTCACCGCTTATTACCGCTATCTTAAGATTCATATATGTCCTCCGCAACTTATAATGAAAAAAACGTGGGATTCTCCTTTACAAGATATCCCACGCTTAATACTTCTTATGTTCTATTCAGCCTTCTCTACCTGACTGATTGCAGCCTTCTGCATGGGAATACGACAGTTCTTATTATTACCGAACTCAACTATGACTGTATCCTCCTGAATATCTATGACCGTTCCGTAGAAGCCGCTTGTTGTCAGGACATAATCACCCTTCTCAAGCGAGTTAAGCATTGCTGCCGCTCTCTTCTGCTCGTTCTTCTGAGGTCTTATCATGAGGAAGTACATAATCGCGCCGAAGACGACGATATATATCACCAACAGTAATCCCGAATTATTCTGCATAAAGCTCTCTGCGCCACTAATAAGCATATTTTTTCTCCTAATAATCTATATTACACCGACTTAAATATATTACCCAACAAGGCCCGTTATGTCAATATTGTTTTACTATGGAAAAACGTTCATTCAGGTGTATTCATGACATCAAGAGTGGCCTTCTTAAACTCGGCGAACCGTCCCTCATCAAGTGCCAGCCTTATATCGGCCAGAAGCTTATTGTAATAATACAGATTATGAATTACGCAAAGCCTCATTGCAAGCATCTCTCCGGCAACCATAAGATGCCTTATATATGCTCTGGAATAGCGCCTGCAGGTCGGGCAGTCGCATCCCGGTTCAATAGGCCTGTCATCAGCCGCATACCTGGCATTCTTAATATTGAGTCTGCCGTGCTTTGTATACAGATGACCGTGCCTTGCATTACGTGAAGGATATACGCAGTCAAAGAAATCTATACCGCGTTCAACGCTCTCTAAGATATTGGCCGGTGTGCCCACACCCATAAGATATGTCGGCTTATCCTTAGGCAGGAAAGGAACAGTCTGTTCAAGTACATGATACATCTGCTCATGGCTCTCTCCCACGGCAAGTCCTCCTATGGCATAACCGTCAAGATCCATATCCGCAATTGTCTTGGCATGCTCTGTACGGATATCATCAAACACCGCTCCCTGATTGATTCCGAACAGAAGCTGGGACTTATTCACCGTATCATCCATACCGTTTAACTTATCCAGATGCTCCTTGCAACGTTTAAGCCATCTGGTGGTTCTGTCTACACTGGGCTGTACATAGGATTTCTCAGCCAGTGCCGGAGGACATTCGTCAAAAGCCATGGCTATTGTGGAACCCAGATTGGACTGGATCTGTATACTCTCTTCCGGACCCATGAATATGATTCGTCCGTCAACGTGACTGTGGAATGTTACTCCCTCTTCTTTGATCTTACGCAGTGTCGCAAGCGAAAAAACCTGAAATCCGCCCGAATCGGTCAGTATCGGTCTGTCCCAGTTCATGAACTTGTGAAGACCTCCCAGGCTCTTGATAAGTTCGTCTCCCGGTCTTACATGAAGATGATAGGTGTTGGATAATTCCACCTGACAGCCTATCTGCTCCAGATCTTCGGTTGAAACCGCACCCTTAATGGCTGCAGCCGTTCCGACATTCATAAAAACAGGGGTCTCAATGACCCCGTGTATTGTCTCATATCTTGCGCGCTTGGCTCTGCCTTCGGTCTTAAGTAATGTATATTCTGCCAAAATAATCTCCTCTTCTTACAGACTGTCTATGAACTCCTCAAGTGTTATACCCTGTTCATATATGACTGTTGCCGCTTCTATTCCCACATATCTGTAATGCCACGGCTCATATATTATGCCCGTGATGTCCTCTTTGCCCTTGGGATATCTTAAGATGAAACCGTACTTATAACTGTTGTTTATAAGCCACTGTCCGGCCTCGGTATCTTCAAATCCCTCATTAAGCTGCCAGTAAGTATCCGAAGTGATATCCAAAGAGATACCGATCTGATGCTCGCTCGCTCCGGGAAGCGTTACAACTTCCGAAGATACCTTGTATGCATCTATATATGAATAACCCTGATTGATATAATTCTTCATCTTACGGTTGAAAAGATACTCCTGCAAAGACATATCTCTGTAAGGAGACCTGACCTCAAGATTGATTCCCTCTTCTGCCGCAGCCTTAAACATCTGTGCAAGAGGCTCTATTATTCTCTCATCACACTTCATGCTTCCCTTGATTGTACCCAGGGTAACTGTGTAATCATCCGGGATCGGATGCTGCTTGTTGATAAGCACCAGATTCCACGCCGACTTATCAAATTCAAAGGCATAGTCCTCATCTTCTTCAACAGACTCTTCACTTGCTTCTTCGTCGTCGGCATCTTCATCGATGTGCTTCATAAGGTCATCCAGAGAAGCCACGTCATCTTCATCCGTAACTTCGGTAAGAAGATACTCATCCTCCGGAAGCTCATCATCTATAACAAGCATTCCGTTCTCATCTATGATAACTTCCGTATCCGAATACGGCGTGCTGAAATCATCGGCATGAGCTTTTGTAACGGGCGCATAACTTGAAGTGGCCACAAATACAAAACAGAGAATTGCCACGGTTACAAGCCTGGCAATAGGCATACGGGTATACTTCCATATCTTTCTTGCGATGATGATCGAAGCCAGCCATAAGGTCGCGAAGAACAGACCGGTCTGTCCTTTGGCAGCCAGTCTCTTAATCTTATCCATGGATTTGATATTAAGCTTGTTGACCATCTAACTAATCGCCCCTCAACCCTCAAGCTTATGGAATATAATGCAGTTGGGCTTATCAACCTTGATCTCTTTCTGATTCATAACGATAAGACCCTTCTCTGTATCAACACTGAAGAATGTCATGGTATTGGATTCGTGATTAAGACTTACAAGATGTCTGTCATCCGGGAAAAGCGCAGCATCCTTGGGATAATCTCCGCTTATCGGCAGGCAGAAAAGCTTTGAAAGCATTCCCGTCTCTTCATCCACTTTATACATTATGACACTGTTATCACCTGCATTCGAACTGACAATATACTTAAAATCATCCGACAGATTGAGTGCACTTGCTGCCGAATTGGATGCATGATAATCATTGAGCGTGCTGATATTCTGAATCTTCTCAAATTCGGGTGCTCCGCCCTTATCCTGGTAAGTATATACATCAATATAATTCTTAAGTTCATGCACAACGTACATGAAACGTCCGTCCTTGGAAAATTTGATATGTCTGGGTGCGCTCTCCTGCTCACTGTGTACGATGTCCGCAAGCTTAAGCTTACCCGTGCTGCGATCAAGGCGGTATACGTCTATGTAATCCATTCCGAGATCCGCGGCACAGAGATACTTATTGTCTCTTGTCATCTTCACGCAGTTAACATGCGGTCTGAAATTACGCTCCGCAATATTACCCCAGCCCTTATGGAATATCTCATCACATATTCCGTCAAAGCTTCCGTCTTCTTTAAGCTTAAGTACCGTTATCTTACCGTCATGATAGCCTGCTACGAATAAGAACTTATCCTCGTAATCGGTAGACAGATAACATCCTCTCATACCGTTGATCGTGGAATTGCCTATAACCGTCAGCGCTCCGTCCGATTCGATCTTATACGCCTCAACTCCGAAGTCGGTAATTGAATAAAGACATCTCTTGTTATGAGATATGGTCACATACGAAGAATTGGTAATCTTAACCTTGTCTTTAAGGGTCAGCTTGCCGTTCTCCATATCCACGTCATATATCGTTATTCCGTGATCGTCACCGTAAGTATACGTAGACACATATGCAACATATTTATCCATAGTCTTAAGCCTCACTTTATATTTCGGACAATATCATATTTATTTTACAATAAAACTCCAACTTTTTGTATCTATTTTATCTGATTTCTTATATAATATCCTAGATGCGTTTTTAATACAGTTTACAGGAGGGCAATTACTTGAGTAAGCGGCTTATCGAGCTTAACAACATTTCCAAATCTTTCGGGAACAACATAGTCCTTGATGAACTCAATCTCTATATCAGAGAGAACGAATTCTTAACGCTCCTGGGCCCGTCCGGATGTGGAAAAACTACCACTTTGCGTATAATTGGCGGTTTTGAGACTCCCGATACCGGTACGGTTACGTTCGACGGTACGGACATTACCGCGCTTCCGCCGAATAAGCGTCAGCTTAATACGGTATTCCAGAAGTATGCTCTTTTTACACATATGAACATAGCCGACAACATAGCATTCGGCTTAAAGATAAAAGGCAAGACAGATAAGTATATCAGAGATAAGATTGACTATGCCTTACGTCTTGTAAACCTTGAGGGTTACGGCAAAAGAATGCCCGACTCTCTTTCGGGCGGTCAGCAGCAGCGTATCGCCATTGCAAGAGCTATCGTTAATGAACCCAAGGTACTGCTTTTGGACGAGCCTTTGGGTGCTTTGGACCTTAAACTGCGCCAGGACATGCAGTATGAGCTTATCAGACTCAAAGAGGAGCTTGGAATCACTTTCATTTATGTTACACACGATCAGGAAGAAGCCCTCACTATGTCCGATACCATCGTTGTCATGAACCAGGGATATATTCAGCAGATCGGTACTCCCGAAGACATATACAACGAGCCCGAGAACGCATTCGTTGCCGATTTCATCGGTGATTCCAACATAATAGACGGAATCATGTTACAGGATGAGCTTGTAATGTTCCTTGGCACGAAATTTGCATGCGTGGACACAGGTTTCGGTACCAACAAGCCCGTGGACGTTGTTATTCGTCCCGAGGACGTTATCTTATCTCCTCCGGAGAGAGGTTCGTTAAACGGTGTGGTAACTCACCTTATTTTCAAGGGTGTTCATTATGAAATGGAAGTACAGGCCGGCGGATATGAATGGCTCGTACATTCAACCACAATGTATCCCGTCGGAGCGGAAGTCGGCTTAAGTGTCGATCCGTTCAACATACAGATCATGAACAAGCCCGCAAGTGAAGATGAGGAGGCTGTGGCAATTGAAGAATAAATCAAGATTATTATCGGGCCCCTATCTTTTCTGGGCCATATCTTTCATAATCATTCCGTTTTGCATGATATTCTGCTACGGACTGACCGATAAGAGTGGCAATCTGACACTGGCCAATATCTTATCCATAGCAACTTCCGAGCACAGCAAAGCTCTGTCACTTTCAATCGAGCTTTCGCTCATTGCGACGGCGATCTGCCTTTTACTCGGCTATCCGCTTGCGGCAATACTTGCTCATATGAAGAACAGTTCAGGCGTTATCATTTTTGTCTTCATCCTTCCGATGTGGATGAATTTCTTGTTAAGAACATTGGCCTGGCAGACACTGCTTGAAAAGACCGGAGTTATCAACACCGTATTGTCCGCTCTGCACCTTCCGACTATCAATATAATCAATACGTCGGGGGCTATCGTACTCGGTATGGTTTATAACTTCCTGCCGTTTATGGTTCTGCCTTTATATAATTCACTTACCAAGATAGATGAGAACGTACTTAATGCGGCAGCCGATCTCGGTGCGAATGCTTTCCAGACATTTTATAAGATTACTCTTCCGCTTTCGGTACCCGGCATCATCTCTGGAATAACCATGGTCTTTGTTCCGGCTCTTACAACATTCGTTATAAGTAAGCTGCTTGGCGGAAGCAAAATTCTGCTTATCGGCAATGTCATAGAGGAACAGTTCACCCAGGCCGGCAACTGGCACTTGGGAAGCGGACTATCAATTGTGCTTATGATATTCATCATAATTAACATGCTTTTGTCCGCAGTATTCGATAAAGACGGGGAGGGTTCGGTATTATGAAAAAAAGAGCATTCCCCGGTATTAATACCGTACTTAAAAAAATCTATATCGTACTGATTTTTATCTTTTTATATGCGCCGATATTGACGCTTATAGTGTTAAGCTTTAATTCCAGCAAGACAAGAGCCAAGTGGGGCGGTTTTTCATTCAAATGGTACATCTTGCTTTTTTCCAACCGTGATATTATGGAGGCTTTGTCAACAACGCTTTCCATAGCGCTTTTGTCTTCGGCCATCGCAACGGTTATCGGAGTATGCACCTGCGTGGGATTAAGAAAGATGAAATCAACTTCACGTTCCGTAATAATCGGAGTTACCAACATTCCGATGCTTAATGCGGACATTGTTACGGGTATCTCACTCATGCTTCTGTTTTTGAGTATAGGCATGAAATTCGGTTTCGGCACTATCCTTTTATCCCATATCACATTCAATATCCCTTATGTGATCTTAAGTGTCATGCCGCGTATGAAGAATCTGAATACGCCCGTATATGAAGCAGCTCTTGACCTTGGCGCTTCACCGATTTATGCATTTTTCAAGGTTGTGCTTCCCGAGCTTCTGCCCGGAATATTAAGCGGATTCTTACTTGCATTTACTATGTCACTTGATGACTTTATTATCACGCACTTTACCAAGGGCGCCGGCATCGATACTCTCTCAACCAAGATATATACGGAAGTCAAAAAAGGAATCAAGCCTGAGATGTATGCACTGTCTACGATCATATTCGTATCCGTGCTCATCCTTTTGATCCTTGTCAATAAACCTGAAAAGGCTGCGAAAGATGATGTCGCACCTCCGCAGCCCGTTGTAATTCCTTAATATGTTATTGTCATTTATTTAGACTTAACTTCTTCCCAAAGGCTGTTATATAATTCATCGCCTTCTTCTCCGAGGTAGTTATATGTCTCCAGATCAGAGTACTGACTCAGATCGGGGAATGCTATCTCGGAGTTTTTAATGTCCTCATCCTCTATCAGTTCTCTTGCACCGTTATTGGGTGTCGAATATGTGATATATTCAAAGTTCTTAACCGCAACATCGGGACGGCACATGAAGTCAATGAACTTCAGAGCATTGTCCATATTGTTGCAATTCTTGGGAACTACCCAGCAGTCGATCCATACATTCGTACCCTCCTTGGGTATAACGTATTCAAGGTCCGGATTCTCTCTCTGAGTATAGATTGCTTCACCGGAGTAGATAACGCCCAAAGCGGCCTCATTACCTATCATCTTGTCTCTTACCTGGTCAACGACATAAGCCTGTACGAGAGGCTTCTGCGCTATAAGGTCGTTCTTTGCGGCCGTAAGCTCATCCTGATCAAGCGTATTCATTGAGTATCCGGCTCTTTTTAAAGCCACCATGAATGCATCTCTAACCGAATCCTGCATGAGTATATTGTCGGCATACTTCTCATCCCAGAGAATGTCCCAGCTGTCTACAGGCTCATCTACCATGGTCTTGTTATATAATATACCCACTGTTCCCCAGCAATAAGGTACCGAATACTTATTCTCAGCATCAAACTTCTTGGCCTGCTCATAATACTGAGCTCCGATATACTGCTTCGCATTGGGGATCTTCTCCCAGTCAAGCTCGCTTAAAAGATTGTTCTCTATCATCTTCTGAATCATATAGTCGGAAGGACAGATAACGTCATATACGGTAGCTCCGGCCTCAACCTTGGGATACATGATCTCATTGGTCTCGAATTCATCATATATGACTTTGATTCCGGTCTCTTCTTCGAACATCGTAAGAGTGTCCGGATCTATATACTCTCCCCAGTTATATACAACAACATTCCCCGCGTCTCCGACTTTGCTTCCGCAGCCGGCAAGCGCAACGGCCGCCATAACGGCAGCCACCATAACAAGTACAGTTCTTCTCATTCTTTCATCTCCTCATATTGTATTCTTAATGGCTCATTAAAACCACAATACTTCTTTCTTTGACGGTAATGCTCTTCTCATCGTCTTTAATCGCTCTGCTTGCGGATTGATTCTCCGAAGTGTCGAGTATTACCTTCCACTTTTTATCCGGATGAATCTTGGGTAATGCAAAACTGTGATCCGACCAGTGCATATTGACGGCGATATATATGTATTCGCCCTTCTTGCTCTTATCCGCACCGGGAAGCCACTTGCCGTTCTTATCCACGTCAGCATAATGAGTTGCGTAAAGCATCGCAAAATGCCTTGTAAGGTCATCCGTCTCAACCTTCCATGCTTCCTCACCGTGAAGCGACAGATCCGGATATCCGCATGCACAGTAATCCGACATTGCAAACGGCCTGTCCATGTGCAATATCTTATTGCTCATTCTAAGCTTAATGCATTTTCTGTAAAAATCGAATATGTCACTGTTTTTCTCAAGTTCATTCCAGTTAAGCCACGTGAGCGGACTGTCGATACAGTACGGATTGTTATTACCCTTCTGACTGTTACCGAACTCATCGCCCGATAGGATCATGGGTGTGGACTGGCTTAACATATTGAATACGATTGCATTCCTTATCTGCTTTCTTCTTAATCTTCCTACGGCCTTACGTGTCGTTGTTCCCTCGTATCCGCAGTTCCATGAAGCATTATAGGGATTACCGTCTTTATTGTTCTCTCCGTTGGCCTCGTTATGCTTTCTGTCATAACTTACAAGGTCCATCAGAGTGAATCCGTTGCTGTTGGTTATATAATGCACCTGTGCAAGCTTATCATCCAGCTCACGCATGTCATTAAGAACATAGCGTATCAGGCCCTCATCGCTTTTTAAGAACTTGCGAATGCTGTACATATAATCGTCATTGCATTTGGCAAGGTTCTTAAATCTGGGTTTCTTACCCGCATACAGCTCATCTGACGGGAAACCGTAATACATAAGCTTGGTATTGGCAAACATCGGCTCGCTTCCCAAAAGCGTCAACGGTATATTCTCACCCATAAGGTGGAATCCGTCCACATGATATTCCAAAACCCAGTACTTTAAAACCTCCAGTATGTATGAAGGCATTATACTGTTCGGGAAGTAGAACTGCATAATAAGCTCAAGACCTTCCGCATGAAGGCTGTTAACCAGATTCTTAAACGAATCTGTCGCCTTTACGCCGGGCTCCGAATAGCTCTGCTTGGGTGCAAAATAGTAACTGTCCTTGTATCCCCAGTAATTAAGTTTGGGCTCCAAAGGCTTGTATGCATCCATTACATCCGCTTCTTTGTTCTTAACGGGCTCAAGCTCAATGAACTCATAAGCCGGCATAAGTTCTATTGCGGTTACCCCAAGCTTCTTAAGATAGGGAATCTTTTCGGTAATACCGCTGTATGTACCCGGATGCCTAACCCCCGAAGACCTGTGCCTTGTAAAGCCTCTGACATGTAAAAGATAAAAAATCGAATCCTTATAAGGACGCACAAGCGGCTTATCGGTCGAATAATCCATCTTACCTGTCTCTTTGACTATTCCGCACCTTAAGTTCTGCGGAAGCTTGCCCCACTTCTCATTACCCACAATGAGTTTGCCGTGAGGATCGCAATATTCTCTGTCGCCTTCATAGAACGAATAATCAAATCTGTCCGTATCTATATCTGTAAGCAGCATGCAATTGATATTGCCCACTCTGTTGGCTGCGCTGTATGGAATTTTCCTGCTCCTACCCGATGATTTGTCATACAGAATAACGCCTGCCGGTTCTTCGGAAGAACAGACAACCGCCATATTGACCTCACCTTCCTTGGTACAGTATGCACCGAGGGGATACGGATTACCGGGCAGTACTTTTATATCTTTCATAAGCCATTCCTTTTGCTTTATGGCGTATAGGGCCCAAAAGCCAAAATACATGGTAATTTTATCACAATTTAATTCCATAATCTATTGAATTCGCATATATTTTAACGTAAAATTGTAGACAGAACTGGTTAACCTTTATGCAGGGAGGAATACCTATGGCTAATATGCAGGAACCCGAAGAGATGATGGGTGTCGAGATTGAACTCGAAGACGGTACGGTTGTGAATTGTGAAGTCATTACCATTTTGGAAGTGGCAGGCAATGATTACATTGCACTTCTTCCGTCAGGACAGACCGGAGACGAGCAGGATGTCTGGTTCTACGGCTATGCAGAGAATCCCGATGATCCGAACGAAGAGCCTGAACTTACATACATTGAGTCAGATGAAGTATATGAGGCGGTAGCCGATGCATTCGACGAATTCCTTGACGAGTGCGAATTCGATAACCTCGAAGAATAATCTGATTGTCAATAAGACAAATAAGACATATGAGACATACGAAGAACCCCGTGCATAACCGCACGGGGTTCTTCGTATTATAAAAATCCAATATATTATTTCAATGTTGAATAACCGAATCCGTTGCAGATAGCATCAATCGGCATACCGGCCTTACACATGGGGCATTCCTCCGGCTTATGGCTTGCATAATCGGGAAGATCCCTGTTGGAATATAAAGCACGTATCTGTGTATCTCCCACCTTTGATGCCACAGAATATATAGCAGATATTCCTATAACTTCACCGCCGTAGAAATTAACGGTTCTCATTGCACTCCTTAAAGTCTCACCCGTTGTAGCGGTATCGATCAGGATAAGTACCTTCTTGCCCTTGATCATATGCTGATTGTTCTCTCGAAACATCATCTGTCCGCCGGTATTGTACTCGGGGCTGGTGATATAAATGGTCTGATGTCTGTTGGCTGATATAATACCGGCCTTCGTAAGCTTATTGGCCATATAAGCGCCTACAACTTCCATTCCGTTAAGACACAAAACGGTATCTATTACATCCGATACCAGATACATCTCCGCAAGTTCCTCACCTGTTGCTCTTGCCTCACGCTGTCTGGACTTCATGTCACTAAGATCCATATAGTAATTAACGTGAGAATTGGGAGTGATAAAGTGTCCCGGTATGTACCTTAAAACCACGTCCTTATTACTGGAATAATCGATTTTCTTATAAGCCTGCATTACTTATCTCCTCCTTTTGTTCGGATAAAATCTGCTCCATGCATACTTTCTGCGGCTTAAGTCCCATGGCTTCATAGAACTTCATCGCCGGCGGATTGCAATTCCATACGTTAAGAGTGATATTGTAGAAGCCCTCTCTTTGGGCATAGTCCACAACGTAATCATACAGCATCTTACCTGCATGCTGTCCTCTTGCCGCTTCATCCACACATATATCATCGATATAAAGCGTCTTAACATCCGTCAAAACACTGTCACCGATCACCTGCTTATGTATGCAGAACGCGTGGCCAAGAATATGTTCATTCTCATCCGCACAAACAAACACCGGAGTACTGTCATTATCTATGATATCCTCAAGTTCTGCCGCGTCATACTTCGTCGCCGGTCCCTTAAAAAGGTCGGGACGTCCGTTATGGTGTACCATATCAACCTGTATGAGCAGTTGCAGTATGTCCGGGATATCCCCTTTTTTTGCCTCTCTTATATACATCAGTTCTCCGATTTATGCATTGCATATCTTTGTGTATATTCTATCACAGATTCACATAATTCACTAGACCATAAACCACAAATCTATTGTAATTATTGCGTATATTTGATAAAATGCTCTTACGGGAGTGTGACAGATATTTTGCACTTTCTGAGGGGTTATCTGCACATGTTTATATGTGCAAGGGGGTGTGTGTATGGTAGATCTTATAACTTGTCTGGATCCATACGATATTTTCATAACCAAGCTTAAGAATGCTGTTGATGATATCGGCGACAGGATCATTCCCATTGTTTATTCAGACATTAAGCATTTCAAATATTTTAACGACACCTACGGCTATAAGCTCGGCGACGATCTTATAGCCGAGTTTGCCGAACTCGTTTGTAAGGACAATTCATATATAACCGGCGCACGCGTTGTTTCTGACAACATTGTTACCGCAGGATATGTCAGCAACAAGATTCCTCGCGATGACATGCTTAAGCATATCAGACAGGTCAACGACGAGATAGAGGAATATCTTTGCAAGAAGTTTAAATGCAGACGTATTTCGATTGCTACCGGCGTATACTTTATTACCGCCGAGAGCAAAGATATCAATGTAGAGACCGCAATATCCAACGCCAACTTTGCCCGTAAGCAGGCCAAGGAATCCAAGGATGAATCCGTAATCTTCTTTGATGATACAATGGCTGAGAGAATCAACAGAGAGCTTGATATACTCGCATCAATCAAAGATGCATTGTCCGATAAGGAACTTATGCCCTACTACCAGCCGAAGGTTAATTCCATTACCGGTTTGATAGAAGGAGCCGAAGCCCTGGTTCGCTGGCGTAAGCCTGACGGAACCTTCATCTATCCCGATCAGTTCATTCCGGCGATTGAGAAGAGCGGACAGATCACCGATGTTGACTATTACATGTACGAGGAAGTGTTCCGTTTCATCAAGAACAGACTTGATAACGGCGAACCGATAGTTCCTATATCGCTTAACGTATCCAGAGCTCACCTTACGACTCTTAACATCATCGGCAAGATCAAAGATCTGCTGGTCAAATACCCGATACCGACAGAGTATGTCGAGTTTGAGCTCACCGAGACCTCATGTATGGAGAATCCGGACAGTGCAAGACAGTTTATCGATGCTATGCATGAACTGGGTATAAAAGTATCGATGGATGATTTCGGTTCCGGATATTCTTCATTGAATCTCTTAAGCGAGATTCCGTTTGATATCATTAAGCTTGATCGTACCTTCCTTAAGTCCAAGATACCCGAGAGCAAAGAGAGAATAATCATTTCAAGCATTGTAACAATGTCAAGAGAACTCGGAATGAAATCTTTGTGTGAAGGCGTCGAGACAGAAGGTCAGAGCATATTCCTTAAGAATATAGGATGCAATACACAACAGGGCTTCTTATTTTCAAAGCCCATACCCCAGACAGAATTTGAGGCATTGCTTATATAAGCAATGCCTCTAATATTTTAAAACCCTATCTCTTTGATCTTATCCGCCAAAGCCCTTCCGTATAACTCCGCTCCTATTACATTGGGATGCAGATTGTCCAGATAATATTCCGGAAGATGCGGTACAAGCTTAAATCCGTCCACAAGACTTATATTCTCATACTTCGAACACACATCTTTTATTCCCCTGCAATATCTTATAAGATCAGGCTCTCCGTTCTCCACGTCTCCGCGCCATAACGGAGTGATTGTAAGAATCGGAATCTTACTGCCGTATATCTCGGTCAGTCTCTCATAATATTCTTCGACGGCATCCATCGTCTTATCTCCGAACTGATTGGTTCCGAGCGCTACGATTATCTTATCGGGCAAATATCCGTCCATCTTCATAAGCGACTTCTTATCGTATATGTATCCGCCGATACCCTGATTGATTATGTCGTAGTTAAGTATACGATTTGCCACACTTACATAGGTACATGCCGAACGAAGCGGTCCGAATCCCTGTGTAATGGAGTCTCCAAGCCACAGTACCTTCTCATTCTTCTGCGGCCTTTCAACTTTATTACCGATAATCTCAAGGTCTTTGACAAAGACCGTGGCATCCGCGGGCAGATATATGACTACATTCTTCTCACCCTCGGCAAATTCAAACGTAAGCCGTCCTTCATCCTTAATATCCTTAAGATAATATATGTGCGTAATCAGCCCGTCTGTCGTCGCTTCGAACGTATCCTCCGAGCCTTTCCATATTATCTTATAGTCAAACGATATCTTAGCGGCATCGGTTACAAATTCCAGAGTCTTGGCCGTCGATGCCATACATCTGTCATACCAGAAATCCCCTGTGGTCTCAAAGTAATCCATCTGTTCGGCCGTATACTGATAGGCTCTTAAATATCCCCCGTCAGTCTCCTCAAAAGAGTACGCACCGAAATAGTATTTCTTAATTTCTTCATTACCAAGTATCATAATCTTAATCCTTGCAGCAGTCTACACGGATACCGCGCCCGATTTTATAAGGTCAAGCACCTTAATGTATTCATCCATGAAGTCTCTGTGATTCAACTCCACAAATTCCGGATTGCCCTGCTTAATGGCAAGATCTATATCCTTGGCCATCTCCGCAAGCTTCGAAGCCCCTATCGTAAGCGCAGTTCCCTTGATGGCGTGCACCTCAACACGGTACTTCTCCCAGTCCTTAAGCCCGAACATCTCCTCAATAAATCCGCTCTTCTCGCCGGCTGCAAACATGTCCGTGACCTGCTTGTACAAATCCTTCCTGTTCATGCAGTATTTCATACCCAATTCGGTATCTATGGTCTTATCGGAATTATCGCCCATATTTTATCCCCTCGAATGAACTTATAAGTTCACACTTTGCATACACCATTCCTAATACCAAATATATCACAGGTAAGAGCATTTAACAATGGCCAAGCAGAGGCTGTATAAAGCGGCTTACAAGACATCTTTTCTCCTTATCTCCCGCAACATATGTCATATACAGATTATTCTTTGCTCTTGTCATCGCAACATAGAACATGCGCCTCTCTTCTTCCGTCTGCGCAGGGCCGCTGCTTTTTTTATTCGGAACGCTTCCCTCATTCAAATGCGGCAATATCACCGTATCAAATTCAAGCCCCTTTGATGCATGATAGGTCATTATCCGAATGCGTTCCTTATCATCCTCTGCCTTTTCCTGTATATCACATTCAGCCATCATCTCCTCGTATCCGTCCGCATATGCGGCAAGTTCGGATGCGCTTCTAAACATCTTTACAGTCTCCTGTATCCAGTCCGCCGTCTCCCTGTATTCATCATATTCATCCTTTGTCTTAACAACATTGTTTAAGACATATTCATCATACCCAATACCCCTGCGAATATAGTTTACCTTTGAATACAGATCCATTCCGCACATATTAAACAGCTGATGAGCAAATTCGTCCAGCACCTTCGTCATATACGACTTATCGCAGTATATATCCTTAAGTCCCTCTATGCTCACCTCATCACACAATACATTCTTTCGGTTAAGATATCTTAACGGCTTATTCATAACCGGGAAAAGATGACCGACCTGCAGTTTCGCCTCCTTTACTTTCCTAAGTTTCTCCGTACGAACCGTCAAAGCCATGCGCCCCGTCACATCGGAAAAGTTTTCACCCACGCCGTCTACGGCTTTTTCCGCACATTCCGCAAGGGCCAGATAATGATATATGTCCTTATATGTCGTGCTGTTATACGGATTGTATATCGCCTCTTTCATGTCACAGTCCACTCCCGCATTTCGACAGATTTCCGCATATCTTGAAGCCTCTCTGTTGGTGCGCAGAAATACTGCCGTATCGAATGAACCGTTTGCGGTCATATCCTTAAGTTTGCCTGATATCCATTCATCCTCTTTTCCCCTGTCCGTAAAGCTTAACAGCTTTACTTCACCCTCATCTCTTCCGATACCGATTATCTTCTTTGCAAATCTGTTTATATTTTCGGATATAACTTTTCCCGCCGCCTCGATAATCTTATCCGAGCATCTGTAATTGACGTTTAATTCTATCTTTACGGCATCCGAATATATATCGGTAAAGCCCAACATCAGCTCCGTCTTACTTCCCCTGAAACCGTATATGCTCTGATCGTCATCACCCACAACAAAAAGGTTGTTATAAGGTGCCGCCAGCATTTTAACAATTTCAAACTGAATATCGTTTATATCCTGATATTCATCAATAAGGATGTATCTGTACTTATCCCTGTATTCAGACAGTGCCTCTTCATCCTTTTTAAACAGGTTACGCACAATAAGCAGCATATCTTCAAAGTCGATCTTGTTTACCGCAATCTGAGCATCTCTGTATGCCCTGTAAACTTTAAGGAACTGCTCTTCGGTTAGATTTGTATCCGAATCTATGCGGACGCTTTCGTTGCAGTTCTTATAGTAGGCAACACTTTTTAAAAGACTGTCGATAAGTTCTGTCTCCGGTCTGTCAATCGCAAGAACATGCCTAAGCGCACCCTTCATATATTCTCTTTTGGACTTAAGTGTAGCTATGTCCCCTGTGTTGTAATGATATCTTCTGTTGATTATTTGAAAAAAAACCGAATGGAAGGTACCGAATGTTACCGGATAACAGGTATCTCCACATAGATTAAAGAATCTTTGCTGCATTCCCGCCGCCGCCTTTTTGGAGAAGGTGATCGTCAGGATCTGTTCGGGAGGAATCTCCCTTTTCTCGATAAGGTATTTAATTCTGTTGGTTAAAACTGCGGTCTTACCGGAGCCCGGACCGGCTATCACAAGTGCCGGTCCGTCTCCGTGTGTAATTGCTTTTAACTGTTCGGGACTGAAGGAAAAACTTCCGCCTATGTTATGCGTCCGCCTTCAACTTCTCTATTGCAGCCTTTATACGCGCCAGAGACTCTTCTTTTCCGAGAAGTTCCATAATCTCCGTCGCTCCGGCAGGTGTCATCTGCTTGCCGCTTAAGGCCGTTCTTACAGGCCACAGTACATAACCGTTCTTATATCCCTTATCTTCCGCGAAGCCCTGAAGTCTTGCATACAGGCTGTCATTGTCATATGCATCCTGACTCTCAAGCACAGGTAATACTTCTTCCAAAACGCTTATTGAAGATGCAGTATCCGTCTTCATCTTCTTATGCGTATACATCGCTATATCGTATTCCGGCACACTCTCAAAGAAATCGATAAGATCCGGTATATCCGGGAATATCTCGATACGTGTCTTACACATATCCGCCACTTTCTTCTTATCGATGTCACGGTGTATCGTCTCATCAATAAACGGCATCGCCATCTCATAGTATGCGGCATCATCCATCTTCTTGATGTATTCGCCATTCATCCACTTAAGCTTGGTATAATCAAAGACTGCCGGCGACTTGCTTATATGTCTGTAATCGAAGGCCTTAACAAGCTCATCAAGTGTAAATATCTCTTCGTTGCTCTCGGGGCTCCATCCGAGCAGTGCCACGAAATTAACGACTGTCTCCGATAAGAATCCCTGCTCTATAAGATCTTCATAAGATGAATGTCCGCTTCGCTTTGACAGCTTATGATGCTCTTCATCAGTAATCAGAGGACAGTGAATATATACCGGCACATCCCATCCGAATGCTTCATAAAGTCTGTTATACTTCGGCGAAGATGACAGATATTCATTACCTCTTACAACGTGCGTGATGCCCATCAGATGATCGTCAACCACATTGGCAAAGTTGTATGTCGGATATCCGTCAGACTTAATCAGAATCATGTCATCCAGTTCGGAATTGTCTACGGTGATATCTCCGTATATCTCATCATTGAATGTTGTCGTACCCGTATTCGGATTGTTCTGTCTGATGACGTAAGGCTTGCCTGCGGCGAGATTGGCTTCAACCTCTTCCTTTGATAATTTAAGACAATGCTTATCGTAGACATTGATCTCCTTATCACCTATCTTCTGATGAAGGGTCTCAAGCCTTTCCTTGTCACAGAAGCAGTAATAAGCTTCACCCTTATCTATAAGCTGCTTTGCATATTCAAGATATATACCTGCCGCCTGTCTCTCACTCTGAACATAAGGACCTACACCGCCATCCTTATCGGGGCCTTCGTCATGTATAAGTCCCGTGCCCTTAAGCGTTCTGTAGATTATATCCACGGCACCTTCAACATATCTCTCCTGATCCGTATCCTCAATACGAAGTATGAAATCTCCGCCCTCATGCTTCGCAATAAGATAGGCATACAGAGCTGTTCGCAGATTGCCCACATGCATTCGTCCCGTGGGACTTGGTGCGAATCTTGTTCTGATCTTCATCTGTACTGTCTAACCTCCGTAGTCCGCAACCGTATGCTGCGGTTATTAATGATTAAGCTTATTATTGCCGTCTATTCCCGGCAATCTGTCCTTGGCGGAATTTTTGAATTCCTCCACGCACTTCTGTGCTTCGGGTATCGCAATATTGGTACCTGCTCCGGCCACACAGCCTCCGGGACATGCCATACCCTCTATCAGACATCCTTTTTTCTTACCGGCCTTGGCCAAAAGCAATACCTTCTTACATTCAGCCAGGCTCTCGGCATGTTCAATGTTGACATCCGTGTCAGGATAGTACTCTCTTATGCAGTCCTCTATCGCACTTGCGACACCGCCGGCAACACCGTATCCTCTTCCTGCTCCGGTTGCATCATCTATCTTATCGGAAACATCCATAGCCGCCGGATCAATACCCTTGGCATCGAACATTCCCGCAAGTTCTTCAAACGTGATTACAAAATCAACATCCGATCTTATGGTACGTCTTGAAGCTTCAAGCTTCTTGGAAGCGCAGGGTCCGATAAAGACAACCGCCGCTTCGGGATGTTCCTTCTTGATTACTCTTGCAGTGGCTACCATGGGAGTCAATGCATTCGATATCTTATCTATCGTCTCGGGGAAGAACTTCTTGGCAAGCACTGCCCAACTGGGACAGCACGAAGTTAACATGAACGGAGTCTTGCCCGTTGCCACTTCTTCCACATAGTGCTTGGCTTCATATGCGGCACCTTCGTCAGCACCTATAGCCGTCTCATATACATCGGAAAAACCGATGGCTTTTAACGCCGCTTTAAACTTACCGGGTGTCACATCCTTGCCGAACTGTCCTACAAAAGCAGGTGCCACCTGGGCAATTATCTCTCTTCCCGACTGGAAAGCACGTATAAGCTGGAATATCTGAGACTTATCGGCAATCGCACCAAACGGACAACTTACCATGCACTGTCCGCAGGATACACAGTTATCGCTGTTGATAACCGCTCTGCCCTTCTCATCCGACTCTATCGCTCCGACTCCGCACGCAAGAGCGCAGGGTCTTGTCTGATGCGAAATAGCATCATAAGGACAGATGGCCTTACACTTACCGCACTTAATGCAGAGTTCCTCATCTATCACCGATCTTCCGTTCTTCATCGTGATGGCTCCCTTGGGGCATACCTCACGACAGGGATGAGCCACACATCCCATACATCTGTCCGTCACCTGATACACATTGACCGGACAGGAATTGCATGCGGAAGGAATAACCTGCATAAGCGGGGGCTCATAATACTTCTCAGCGATATTGCTCTCTTCAAGTCCCTGAGTTAAGTGACTGGGCTTATTCTCGGGGCGCAAAGAAAGACCAAGAGCAAGACGAATCCTCTCTCTTACGATGGCTCTCTCTCTGTAGATGTTCTCTCTGAATTCAGGCTCATCATAATCGATGATCTGATAGGGAAGAGCCTCCATATCGTCTATTAGGTTTTCTGAATTGTATGCAAGATTGGCCACTTCCTTAAATATCCTGCGGCGCATCTTGCGTACCTGGGTGTCTATTCCTCTCATAACTACTTATTATATCCGTTAGAGTCCACATATTCAAGTTGCTGTTATGCCCGTCATTTATGCTTATTCGTTAAGAATACGTATTATCTGCGGTATCCTTGCATAAATATCTTCGTCAAAGCGTTCAACAGCACTTACGACCAGTATATCCGCCTGCTTTATCTCATCTGCTATATCAGGAATGTTATCTCTCTGAACCAGGCAGGTGTGCGTAAAGTCCTTGCTTAGATACGGTATCATCCATTCCCTGAAAGAATCTCCGATAAATACGATTCTCTCATCATTCTCGGCCAAAGCCTCACTCTTATATACATTGGTATAGCTGAAGAGATAATTCTTCTCACCCTCTTCATATACCAGTTCAAGGTCGGGCTTGTAATTCACGATATAATCTTCCGAACCGCTGTAATCCTCGGGAGTAAGAGCTCCGGTCAATACCAGTCCGTATGCCACAAGCTGTGATCTCTCGGCGTCGGCCTGACTTGCTTCAATCGTCTCCATACCGAGTGCATCATATAATGCCATCGTACCCACAAACGCACCGTATTCATTCCAATGCGTATCATATGCATAGTAAGTATTGTAATACTTCTTGGCCTCTTTAAGTTCTTCAAGCGGATAAATCAGATTCACATCCGAATTCTTTTTAACGTATTCGGCAAATATCTCATTCTTCTTTCTCTCGCTTACTATATCCATCGTAGGCATATATTCGGGATATACGATCTCCTTATTCGGGATAATCATGTATACCAGCTTTATATCCTTATCATCACATACCTTCTTAAGACTTATGAGCGCATCAAGACGTTCCTTCATCTGCGCCTCGTCAAGAACATTCTCACCCGTATAATACTTAAGAGAAGCGTCTCCTCTGTAGAATAACCAGCCCTGTCTTCCCATCACGGTATAATTGTTCTCAACCTTAAGCGGGAAATATGACGTGTCTGTCAGTTTTGGCTCGTAATCTTTCCATATCCTCTTGCCGCATACGCTGCACTTGTACAGAGAATGTCCATACTCCGTATATGAAGCCTCGGCCTGCTCAATAAGTTCTTCTTTATGTCCGAGTGCCGGAATCGATTCCTTATATGTGTCGCCGCAGTCCGTACACTCATAAAGAATATAGCCCTCTTCCTCACATGTGGCTTCCACACGTTCTTTTTCAACATAATCATGCTCGTCTTTATTAACGGTATCCGCCTCATCCGTAACCTGTTCGTCTGCATCCGCCACGGCAACTTCTTCCGTATCATATCCGTCGGTCTGTGCAAGCTCACTGTCGGAACCCCTGTTACCGTAGAACAATCGAATTATTACAGGCTGTATTCCGCCCGTATATGCCTGTTCCATGCTTCCGTTAAACTTATGACCGAAATCGATTATCTTCTCCCTGAAAGGTACTCTGTCATTGAAATATGACTCAAGCTTTGACGTATAATCCTTATCAGCGGCATTATCCGGCCATTTGCTTAAGCTTCTGTTCTCGGTTGCTTCCATCCTCGCATAACTTTCATTAATCTCCGCCTTATCCGTAAACACGAGTTTTACTCCCCACAGAAGTGTCGGGAGTATAAGAACCGATATGAAGATAATTACCTTGATTAAACTGCTTTTCTTCATAACAACCTAAAACTGGAAATATATAAACGGATTATATGTTCCGCTTACTATCAAAACAATGCTGTAAAGCAGCATACAAATCTGCACCACATAACCGATTGTGCCAAACACAGGATTCTTCGCGTATTTATCACAGAATCTCTTCCACGGTTTTAAAAGTGTTCCCATACAGAGTATTGCCAGAACAAGTGCCGATACCGTCCTCATCGAACAGAAATTAAGTACCGTATAAGGGAAGCTTCCGAACGCGAACAGCCTCTTAATATATCCGAGTGCAATCTCTATAGAGTCGGACCTGAAGAACACCCAGCCTATCATCACGGCAAATGAAGTATATATCCAGCCAAACGGCTTAAAGCCTTTCTTTTCAAGTATTCTTCCGAATCCTGCCCTTTCAGTCACAATAAGAATTCCGTGCAACAGTCCCCATACAAAGAATGTATAGTTCGCCCCGTGCCATATGCCCGTAAGAAGGAACACGATAAGCAGGTTACGGTATATTTTCCACTTAGAATCCGTTCTGCTTCCGCCAAGTGGGATATATACATAATCTCTGAACCATGAAGATAAAGAAATGTGCCATCTTCTCCAGAATTCTTTTATCGAAGTTGAGATATAAGGATAGTTAAAGTTCTCCTTAAAATGGAATCCGAGCATTCTGCCAAGACCTATGGCCATATCGGAATAGCCCGAAAAATCATAATAAATCTGCAGCGTATAGGCTATCATACCAAACCACGCAACCCCGGCACCCATACGGGATATATCGGTTCCCGCAATATCCCATATACCGTCGGCTGCTTCAGCCAAAGCATTGGCTATGATCACTTTCTTGCCGAGGCCTATACAGAATCTTCCGATGCCGTATACCATGTCATCCATCGTCTCATGCCTGTGTTCTATCTCATCCTTTACGTCGTTATATATGACGATGGGACCCGCAATAAGCTGAGGAAAAAGCGCTACATACAGAGCAAACTTAAAGATGTCCTTCTGTACGGATACCTTGTTCCTGTATACGTCTATCGTATATGACATGGCCTGGAAAATATAAAAAGAAATACCTATGGGAAGCACGACTTCGGCTATCTGAAGGCCGCCTTTTCCTTTACCGGTAATTTCTTCGATCGTATGGATAAAGAGATTAAAATATTTAAAGTAGAATAACAGTCCCAGGTTGGCACATATAGCCAAAACAAACACAAGCTTACGCTTATCGGCCAAACGTTCCGTCAAAATACCGGCCAGGTAATTGATAAAGATAACACCAAGCATTAAAAGCAGATATCTGACTCCGCCCCATGCATAGAATATCAGACTGGCAATAAGTAAAAATATATTCTTAACTTTTATTCTCTTATCTTCGGATGAAAAATGAATCATGCCCAAAAGCATGTTCACGACAAGAACCGTCGGAAGAAATATCCATAAAAAGAGCATCGAACTAAATAGCATGATCTGTTCCTTAACCGATTAATATATTCAATCGTCTTCCTTTACCACAGGTTATAGTATAGCACAAGGGCATAACAGTGACAAACACTATTATGCCCTCGTTGCAACAGGATGTTGCCTATCCTCCCTATATAAAACGGATGATTGTTATTCATAATCTCCGCAGTGTAAAACCGGCTTGATCGGATCCGTCTGCTTAAGTGTTGCCTTGACATCTATGACTCTTTGATTGGAACTGCCCTTCCACAAAAGCTTGGTATCCTTAAGTCCGCACTTAAACTCTCCGTCCACCACAACATCGATATACTGCATCATAGGATAATGCCATATATCCTTCCAATCCGAACCCGTATATAACCATATGGTCTTGTCCGGATACTTATCCTTAATCTCCTGCATAAGAGATCTTACATCAAGCCTGTTGGCCGAATGCAGGGGGTCTCCGCCCGAAAATGTTATGCCTGAGATATAATCTTTATCCAGTTGTTCAAATATCTCCGCCTTGGCGGCATCATCAAAAAGCAATCCGCCGTCGGGGTCCCATGTGATAGGATTCTGGCATTCTTTACAGCAGTGATCGCAACCGGCCACCCATAAAACAACTCTTAAGCCATCGCCGTTAAGCATGTCATCCTTCGTAATATTATGATAACGCATGACTACATAGATTTCCTTTCTGCTATCTCTGCCATCTTGGCATCATTAAGTCTGGTATCACCGTGAACTCTCGAATACGAAAGGTATCCGTTCATTCTGTCGATCTTGGTAAGGTTGCGTGAACCGCACTTAGGGCACACATCCATCTCAAGTTCCTGGTGACCGCAGTCATCGCAGTAGGCCAGACTCATGTTGACTCCTTCATAGAAGCCCATGTCCATGGCACGTCTGATCAATGTCTTGATAGCTTCCAGATTATAATCTATGGGATACTTAACATACTGTATCTTACCGCCGTTACACAGCTCCCAGAATCTGTATTCCTTATCCTGCTTCTCTATCGGCGTGATATTCTCCGTAACATGGCAGTGGAATGAGTTGCTTACATATTCCCTGTCGGAAACACCCTCGATTATGCCGTACTTCTTACGGAACTGCTTAACCTGAAGTCCGCAGAGATTCTCCGCAGGAGTTCCGTATATGGCGTAAAGGTTGCCGTCCTCTTCCTTAAACTCCGCAATCTTCTTATTGATGTGGGACAGAACTTCCAAAGCAAACTCTCCGTCCTCAACAAGCGACTTACCGTTATATAACATCTGAAGCTCATTGAATGCGGTGATACCGAAAGAAGCCGTTGCCGACTTAAGTACGGGCTTAATCTTATCGTGAAGCTGTAAGTGTCCGCCAAGGAATCCACCCTCACAATATGCCAAGGGATTGGTGGATGCTCTCATCTCGCCTAAGTACGCATATGTACGTATGTGCAGCTGACGTATTAGATTCAAATAATAATCAAGTACTTCGTAGAAATCCCTGCTCTCATGTCTGGCCTTGGCCAAAATCATGGGAAGATGAAGACTTACGGCACCTATATTGAATCTTCCGACAAAGATCGGGGTATCGTCATCATCCGCCGGATGCATGCCGCCTCTCTCATACCAGGGGCTTAAGAAAGCCCTGCAGCCCATGGGAGAAATGATCTTGCCGTACTGCTTATACATGCTGGCAATATATCCCTTACCCGTAAGTGAAAGCCAGTCGGGATACATGGTCTTGGCAGAACACTCAACACCTGCCTCGAACACATCCTCAAGCGGCTTACCCGGTCCGTGAAGATTCTCATCATATAAGAATACGATCTTGGGGAAAAGCACGGGCTTCTTGCACTCTGCCTTACCCTGTCCTCTGCGTCTTACGTTAAGCATAGATATGGTTGCAAGCTTGGCAAAGCGACCTGTACCCGTTCCGGCCGTAACAGTAATGAAAGGATAATCACCTCTGCTTGATGCAACGGTATTGAACTTATATTCCCATCCCTGGAATCCCTGCTCGAAGTCTCTTACAACATCGGCATAAGCTTCTGCTTCCGCAGTCTCTTTATCAATACCGAGTCTCTCGTACTTGGCTATATACTTCTGATAAGACTTCTCGGCATAAGGCTCCAATATATTGTCAACGCTGGGCACAGTAAATCCGCCGTACTGCTGTGATGCTGCGGACAAAACAATATCGCCGATAACATCGAAGGCAGTATCCAGAGTCTTGGGCTCGTTGTACCAGATATTTCCCATCTCAAATCCGCCGGATAAAACATGCTCCACGTCAAAGAGACAGCAGTTCATCGTATCACGTCTGGCACTCATATCATGAATGTAAATATAACCGTCTCTGCATGCCTGAATCTCTTCTGTTGTTAAGAAGAACTTCTGATACAGTTCCTTATTAAGCTGGTTAAATACCAGGGATCTCTTGGTGGATACAAGGGCAGAATCCGTATTGGCATTCTCCTTGTCACCTATGTACATGATAGACTGACTCTTCTTGTAGACATCGTCAAGCATGCTTACAAAGTCCTGCTTGTAGTTACGGTAATCTCTGTAAGACTTGGCAACAATGGGCTTAACCTGCTCAAGCGCACTCTCAACGATATTATGCATTATGGCGATCGGGACTTCATTGGTATCCAGTTCGTCAACCTTGTCACATACGAAACGGCATATCTCCTCCTTCTCCTCATCCGAGAACTTGGTCAACGCTCTGTATGCACTCTTGCCGACTGCTACGATAACCTTCTGTACATTAAAGGCCTCTACGCTGCCATCCTTCTTGATGACAACCACTTCCTTATTAGGCTTAAAATTCTCACCGTAATAGTTGTCTTCCGCCTTTTTCACAGGTTCCGTATACTCTGCCATGAATCCCTACCTCCAAAAGAATATATTCAGATCAAACAGACTTACATAAAGATAACCACAATATCTTGTGGTTAATTAAGTATATAACACCCAATTATAGTATGTCAATCTCAAAAAAATAACCAAAAAACATTTTTGTTTTTTGGTTATTTTATACATCGCTGTTGTAATTATCGTCCAAGAGCCCGTCTCCGTCAGCCGCCGAAGTCGCAAGCTTATCGCAACGTTCATTCTGAGGATGACCGGCATGACCTTTGACCCATGTAAATCTCACCTGATGGGGTTCCATGGCTTTAAGAAGCCTGAGCCAGAGATCTATGTTCTTGACCTCGTTCTTCTTGCCTCTTCGCCATTCTTCCCTGACCCAAGTATCAATCCAATGCTGATTGAATGCATCGGTCACATACTTCGAATCCGATACGATCTCCACACCGCAGGGTCTGTTAAGCGCCTCCAATCCGGTTATGACTCCCATAAGTTCCATCCTGTTGTTGGTCGTCTTCTTATATCCGGCACTGTACTCCCTTGTATGAAGCGTACCCTTACCATCTATATATTCTATCACGGTGCCGTAGCCGCCCGGACCGTCCGGATTACCTCTCGCCGATCCGTCGGTATATATAGTCACGTTCATAATCCGTTCTATTTCTCTGTTTCGTCAGCCTTGGTCTCCGTAACCGAAGCCGCTTCTTCTTTGGCGTTCTTACGCTTCCTTACCGCGATTCCGGCAAAAACGGCTGCGACTATGCACGCGCCAAACACAACATACACAACAAGGTAAGAAACAAATGTATTGAAAAATGCCACTGCGTTGTTACCCATCTTAACCTCCTGTCATATAACAGAGACCTTACATATCCGAAATCCGATCCCTGCCGTATACTCATTTATAATAGCACGATTTGACTCTTAGGTAAATCATTCATTCCGCATCAGTCAGACAGCTTTACCAAAATAACCTTGTCTTCCTTTACAACAGAACCCTCTTCGGGCCATGAAGGATATGAAGCCGTCCTTGCATCCAGATCGTTAAGCAAAGACAGATCTTCTATCATTTTATATTCATGTCCTGTAAGATGCATAAGGGCTATTATCCTCTCCGTCGATCTGTAATACTTCGGAGGCACATCCGTATCCCATTCAAAATGCGAATATCCGATTGTCTCACCTTTTATTCCGCCGACTTCACTGCTTATCTCTTTTTTACCGATAAACAGAACGGGCAAATCAGCTCCCTGCATAACTTCGTCTATATCTGCGGCAATCTCTTTAGCCAGAGCGGTCTCTTTTTCATAGCACATATCTGCCGCCCTATACATACCGAGTGTAACATATGATTCGGCAAGGATTCCCGAAACGCAGATTACTGCCGCAATAACAGTTGCCGACTTTTTTACCTTATCGGCACTTCTACCCGCCAGATATATGCAAAGGCAGGCAACAAAGGCAACGCTTACGGGAAGCGACAGTTTGGTTCTTATGGGCGAGTATCCGCCGGAAACGGCCGCCAGAAGATAAGGGCAGATTAACATGGCACACATATATAACCATGTCATTACTCTTCCTTCTTTGCGATCCTTTGTGTATACAGCCAGAAGAATCAGCGCACACACTACCAGAAGACCGTATGTGAAACTGTAGTGGGGATCGTTGTATCCCGTCAGACTCTTTATCACCGCGCCGGCAAGTCCGATAAGATTATCCTTTACAGGGTACTTGCCCCATCTGACTTCGCCTCCGTAATATGAAGAACCTCCGCTTACGATTCTTGCCGTGATAAGGTATAAAGCAAATCCGACCGCAAAAACCGAAATATACGGAATCGTATCTTTAAGCTTACCATTTCTTTTAAGCGAAGCAAAAAGCAGTACGGCTGCGGTCTCAAATATAAACACCTCACAGAATGCCTGATATATAGATACGCCGAATGCAAAAAGCAATACCGCAGGGATATACATATACGGTTTTCCGGTCTCTTTATCTGCCTGATGCGCAACGATTAACACCGATACCGATACGAAAATATAAGCAAGACATACCTCTATACTCTGCAATGCAAAATACAGCTGTTCGGTCATTATCGGATGCAGGGTAAAAAGCAGGGCCGGCAGAGCAAATGCAGCAAATCCCGGTTCATCATCCTGCAGCGCATAAGCACATACATATGCAGATACCACGGCTGCAAAGACAAGCAGAATCACCGTTACAATTCCGGTTACGTACGGATTGAAATTCCTTCCCATACACCTGCTTAAAAACGTAAGGCCGAATCTTCCCACCATGTTCCAGGGCTCGTAATATCCGTCCGGATTGTATATGTAACTTACGGTATCAATTCCCGGCTTAAAACATGCGAGCATGGCGAAGCGAACCGCGGCGGACAACACTGCCGTGACTGCGATTGCGATTCGATTATTGTATATGAATTTCAGAAAACCTTTCATACAAAAACTCCGATATGGTCTTTATTATATATACCGCAGGTTTAACCCATAAGATAGACGGGAACGGCATTTTTAAATACATATATAAGCAACAGTGAAATGATACCGGCTGTCACAACGGATGTTGCAACATTCTTTCCGCCTTCAGACATCTTAATCTTGTCAACCGCCCACTCATATCCCTTTGTGATTAGCCAGTAGAAGTGGAACAGTGCGGGGAACATATATCTTCCCTGCGGCTGATAATCAAACGAATAGATGTATACGAGCCAAAGTATGAGTGTTGTCAGATCCGTACACAAAAGCATGGCCTGGAAGAAAAAGCCGTAACCAAAGCTCTTCCTGTCAATCTTATATGCAACACAGGCTCTGATCGCAACCAGTATTACTCCGCATATATAAAACAGTTCATAGAGTCCGTACATCCACGGATAACCCAGGATGCTGCAGGAACCGTAATTACCGATAAAGCTTATACGGGCTGCGAAAACGGGTCTGTTCTTAACTATCATATCCCAAAATGAAACGCCCTGCGCCTTAAACGAACACTCTCTTATCATGTAAAGCGTCTCATTCCTGTGCGCGGTTCCCAAAAAGTCACCGTCAAGAACGATTCCCTGCTTAATAAACCACCATAGACAAAGTACTGCCCAAATAAGCATGATAAAGGAACCGTAACCGAAAACCTTTTTATAATCGACGGTCGTCTTACTGTCTGCATCTTTCTTTACAAAGAAGCTTACAAATATCGGAATACTGAACAGCAGCACTCCGTATGCACTGTAATACGATAAGGTAAGTATTGAGGCCCCGACTGCAAATTCCGCACAGTTTACGGTTTTGACTCCGTCCTGTCTCATACGCATGAGCGCATGCAATATTATTGCTATGGACAGCATGCACATTGATTCGGTATTGACATACGTATGTATGAAAAGGTGCTGCGGAAGGAATGTCACTCCGCAGGCAAACAGCCATACATAGCGCTCTTTGTTAAATACTCTTCTTCCCAGAAGCCATATGAAAAATGCCGTCAGTATACCAAAAAATACATTGACCGATCTGGCAATAAGTAAGGGTGTACCGGGATTGTGTATCAAATTCAGCATACCCGCAAATCTCATTACATATCCCATGACCATATATGAAAGTCCCGGTAAAAAGGCATACGAAAAACTTCCGTAATCCGGATTCTGTGTCTCTGCTTCAAGACCCGTGGGGATCGTTCCGTGCTCATATATCCATTTGGGCACAAGATATCTGGCCGTCTCATCCGGAGGGCAGGAATATATCGGTGCATTCAGTTCATGCTGCTGTAATCTTGCGACCGTAAATGCCGTAACGGCAAATATAAGCAGATATATTGCCAGCATTATCTTCTCTCTTATATCTGCCTTGTTCTTATACATGTTCAATGTCTGCCTTTCCGTAATCCTTTGCCATGTCCTCGGCCTCTTTAACCAAAGCCTCATCATATCCCATTATGCTTAACAGCTTTATGGCATTTCTCGTTGTAGCCTCACCCGGCAAAAGCTTGTATGCAAAACTGATGTCATCATCAACTATCGTTTCTTCAAAATGATAATTGTCATAACAATCCTTTAAAAGTTCGGTCAGTTCCAGATCATGCGTAGCCGCAAGTATGAGTCCGTTAACCCCTGCCAGCTGCTTCATTATGGCTGTGGATGCCGATATCCTTTCAACCGTATTGGTACCCCTTAAGACTTCATCAACGGCAGCCAGGATTGGTATGGCATCATCCTTACCCGCATCCATAACTCTTTTAAGAGAACGGATCTCCGCCATATAATAACTCTCGCCTTTAAGTATGTCATCGCTTAATGACAAAGACGTATATATCTTATACATCGGTGCTTCATACGAATCGGCGGGAACGGTATTGACAGACTGTGCCAGGACCGCCGCAAGAGTCATCGTTCGAAGCATTGTAGACTTGCCTGAAGCATTCGATCCCGTAAGAAGCATGCCTCTTTTAAGTATCACATCGTTTGCCACCGGCTCCTCCAAAAGAGGATGATACAGCCCGACTGCACGGAACCTGTATTCATTATCCGTAAAAGCAGGTACTGTATATTTTCCGATAAACGTCCTGTATGAACCTATGGCTATGCAGGCATCGATATATCCGATTATCGTAAGCATCCGGTCTATGTCATCCGTATGCTTTATGATCTCTTTACGCATCGCAAAGAATCTGATTATATCGATATGGGTAAACATCTTGATATAATCAATGAGTATCTCAGCCGGATTCCCGCTTCCGGATGATGCGGACATCACAAGTGAAGAGAATCTTCCGAAAGCCGCCATCTCTTTGACAAGCCCCCTAAGTTCTTCGGTCTCTTTTGCGATTCTTTCATCTTTAAGCGCAGCAATACCCCTTGCTCCGTTTATAAGTCTTATCACGTAAGCAAAGCTTATTATGTACGGTTCAATCTTCCTTTTTCTTGAAAAATAAGAAAGCCCGCCGTAAAACAGGGCTGCAAACAGAACAAGCCCGCCGAATGCCGTATTGAATACAAAGGCTGCGATTGCAATTACATATACGGCCAGAAGCAGATAGTCGCCCTTAAGCATGCCCGCATCGACCGCATCAAGATTATTGATATAATCATATATGCTGTATTTGCCGGTGCGTCCCATATCGTGCAAAGCCGTCTGCATCGCAAGCCTTTTTTCAGGCTCTGACATATAGTATGTCACCAGTTCTTCCATGTCGGATACATTCGGATTATGCTGCGTCTTCGGCGTCCTTAACAGATAATACAGATACTCATCTCCCGCCGATGAACCCGTATAATTCATCGACCTGTATACTGAGTCAAGATTAAGATCGCTCCATGTGATATCATCAACGGTATATTCGCCTTCTACACGATGTGTATTGAAATAGCCGCGTATATGGGCATACTCACCCTCCCCGTAAGTACGCTCGCAGGCTTTACCGTAGGATTCTTTTATCTTACGTATCTCATATTCTCTTATCTTTTTATTATGATAGGTGCCATAGCCTATTATGATCAAAGCTATGACACCCAGCAATATCGCAAGTACAAGTGTCTCCACCTTATAATCTCCCTGCCTCGGATTATCTTAATCTCTGCATGATCTCCTCAGCTTTTGCGTAGATCTCATCGACATCCGCATCTGTAAACGCACCGTCATAATACAGTATGCGGCCGTCTATCATCGTCATCTTCACGTTGGTCTTGCTGCCGCTGTATACGATGTTGTTCGGTATGTTAAGTATGGGCTGCATATTCGGCTGATGAAGGTCTATCATAATGATATCGGCAAGTTTGCCTTTCGCAAGTATATCCGTATCCGAATGCTCCAATGTCTTTGAACCGTTGACGGTGGCCATCTTGATTACCTCTGTGGCCGGTACCGCAAGGGGATCCATCTCTCTTATCTTGCCGAGTGCCGACACAAGATACATCTCCCTGAACATATCAAGACAGTTGTTCGAACTCGGTCCGTCCGTTCCGAGTGCAACGACTATACCCTCTTTTAAGTAATCCGTGATCGGAGCTATGCCGCTTGCAAGCTTGGCGTTGGACGCGGGATTGGATACGACCATGACTCCGCGCTTTTTAAGTATCTCTCTGTCTTCGGGTGTGGTCCATACACCGTGATATATTACTCCGCCGTAATCGAACAATCCGAGCTTATCAAACAAGGCAACCGGAGTAATTCCGTATCTTCCTATGCACTCATCCACCTCTGTCTTTGTCTCAGACATATGAACATACATCGGTGCCTTATACTTGGCAATAAGCTTGGCGGTATTCTTAAGCAGTTCCTCATCGCAGGTGTATTCCGCATGAAGACCCATCTTAAAACCTATTAAGGGATGCTTATCGTTAAGCTTATTGTATCTCTCTTCAAGCACTTCAAGCGTCGGTCCGAACTTATTAAGTCCCGATACCAGTTCACAGCGCATTCCCATCTCTATGCAGGCATCCGCAATAGTCTCTGGAGTTAAGTACATATCCTCTATGGCTGTCACGCCGCTTGTAAGATATTCAAGTATTGCAAGCTTTGTAAGCCAGTAGCAATCCTCTCCCGACATCTTGGCTTCTCTGGGGAATATCTCATTGTTAAGCCAGTCCTGAAGATTAAGATTATCGGCAAGCGATCTGAATGCCGTCATTCCCGAATGGGTATGGCAGTTCTTAAAGCCGGGCATTAATACATTGCCCCCACAGTCTATCTCTTTGTCAAAAGATATGCCCGAAGGCGCATCTTCACTCTTACCTGCAAAGCTTATCCTGTTGCCGTCAACATGGATCTCTCCGAAGAATATGTCTTCTCCGTCTTTCATGCTTAAGATCCTTGCGTTATAAAGTCTGATTTTCATTTTCTTCTCCTTTGTAAGTAACGGTTATATGGCTGCAATCCCGTACCATACCTTATAATCCCTTTTAACGCTTAAAATCTCTTGACAGACTCAGTCAAAAGTTTCTTAAACTTAGGTGCCGCCTCATTGGCTGCAGCCTGTACCTCATCATGAGTAAGCGGATTGGCCGTCATACCTGCGGCAAGATTACATACACATGATATTCCGCAGATCTTCATACCCATATGATTGGCAGCGATTGCTTCAACCACCGTGGACATACCTACGGCATCAACTCCAAGCGTTCTGAGCATCTTAATCTCTGCAGGAGACTCAAAAGAAGGGCCCGTCAACTGTGCATATACACCTTCCTTAAGCGTTATTCCCTCATTCTTGGCTGCATTCCTTATGATATCCTGAAGATCGGTATCATATACATGTGTCATATCCGGGAACCTTGTTCCGAGTTCATCTATATTGGGGCCGATGAGCGGATTGGGTGCAAAGCAGCTTATATGATCCGTAATAAGCATAAACGTTCCGGCAGAGAACTCCGGATTAAGTCCGCCTGATGCATTGGTCAAAAACAGTATCTCCGCTCCCAAAAGTTTCATAAGTCTTGCAGGCATAACAACATCCGATATCGGATATCCTTCATAGTAATGCACTCTTCCCTTCATGCATACAACGGGTACGGAATCCACATATCCGAAGATAAACTTTCCTGCATGTCCCGGTACGGTAGACACGGGGAAGCCTTCAATATCGTGATAATCTATCTCACATTCAACCTTTATATCATTGGCATAATCGCCAAGTCCCGATCCGAGCACGATGGCCACCTTCGGAACAAAATCCGTCCTTTTACGTACACTCTCAACACATTTTGTAAGCTTATCATATATAGCGTTCATAACGTTCCTCCATCTTTGTAATGATTAAGCATATAGCTTTTGCTGTACTCACATTAGTATATCAAATAACCTCGGCCAAGAAAAGCCGAGGTTATCATTAATGTATGTTTCGTATTCGATTAGTTGAGAGTAATCTCACTCCAGTAATCATCCGGCACTAAAGCCACATATGTCATTCCGGCGTTAAGTGTGATCTCATCACCGTTCTCTAAGAAATAATGTGTGATGCCGTTCTCTGTTGTCTTCTCCCATGTGATCTTAACAGCCTTACCGTTGGTGATGTAGTATCCCTCACCCTTGCCGGATGCACCGATGATCTCATATGCACAGTAACCGTTCTTATCAAGCTGGAAAAGACCTGCGCTCTGTAAGATTACGTTCTTGAATGTAAGAGCCTCTCCTGTCTTACCGTCTGCATGAACCTTACCGTACTCATAGTAAGTATAAAGTCCGCTTGCATCATCATACTTAAGCTCTGACTTGTTGTGCTTGAATGCCGCACTTAAGTTGATATCCTTTGCATCGCTTCCTTCAAGCTCTACAGGCTTAGACTTTGTAGAGAACTTGAAGTGAGGGCCTTCATAATAGTCATCGTATTCTGTAGAATATGAAGACTTCTCAAATGCCTTCTCAAGATCGCCCTTAATGATGTACTCGGTAAACTCTCTTGCCTTACCGTTGTTCACACGAGAGAATATACCTGAAAAATGCTGAGCATAATCATGAGACAAATATGTATCGATATAGAAAGGACCACCGTCATGACACATAACTGCGTTGTACTCACCTGCTATCCAGATATGAGTAGGTCTTATACTTCTGATAGAACCAAGCTGCTCAATGTTGCCCCAGTCCTTATAGATAACCATAAGTCTTGTGATACGGTCATTGGCTGTACTGTTAACCATCTCATAGATGATGTCGGCCGAATTAAGACCGTAATGAGGAAGCGCCTTGCTCTCATTATCAACCAATGCAGCTATGGGCTTCTGCTTCTCAAGTGACTTGTCTATGGGAAGTCCCGTAAGTTCACTGTATATCATTCCCTCGGGAAGAGCTTCCTCTTCTTCCGAACTCTCTTCTTCTGCTGTTGTAACGGGCTCTTCTATAGGTATTATCTCAGCCGTTACAGGTTCATCCGCTGTAGTCTCCTTCTCCTTGCTTCCGCATGCCGCAAAAACAACACATGCGCTCATACACAGCAAAGCTATCAATAATCTCTTCTTCATATCGATATTATCCTTTCCTTAGTTGCCATCAAAACCTTGTATAGTATATCTAAAACTTCCCCGCAATTCAAGTATAATCTGACAAGAAATTATATGGATTGGCAGGATTATTTATGCAAAGAATACAATTCTTTATTTAAAGGTTACACGCTTGTAACTCTTCTTGCCTCTTCGAAGCACAATACCGTTCCCCGCAAGATCTTCGGGCGCATAGAGTTTCTTGATATCCGTAACCTTCTCATCATCAACTGTCACGCCGCCCTGTTCAACCGCTCTTCTTGCTTCGCTTCTTGAAGGTGTAAGACCCGATACCGTAAGCAGTCCAAGAATATCAATCTTACCGTCTCTTAAGTCCGCATCCGTCACAGCCACCGTAGGCATATCAAGAGTACCTGCTCCCGAGAAAAGTGCCTTGGCTGATTCTTCGGCCTTCTTTGCTTCTTCTTCACCGTGAACGAGCTTTGTAAGTTCAAATGCCAGGATTTCCTTAGCCTTGTTAAGCTCGGCACCCTGCCACTTATCCATCTCATCAATCTGCTCAAGAGGAAGGAAAGTAAGCATTCTTATGCACTTAAGCACATCGGCATCTCCGACATTTCTCCAGTACTGATAGAAATCAAAAGGAGAAGTCTTATTCGGATCGAGCCATACCGCACCCTTGGATGTCTTACCCATCTTCTTGCCTTCGGAATTAAGAAGCAATGTGATGGTCATGGCATATGCATCTTTACCGGTCTTCTTACGAATAAGCTCCGTACCGCCCAACATGTTAGACCACTGATCGTCTCCGCCGAACTGCATATTGCATCCGTAGTGCTCATTAAGATAGAAGAAGTCATATGACTGCATAATCATATAGTTAAATTCAAGGAAGCTTAATCCCTTCTCCATTCTGTTCTTATAGCACTCTGCACGAAGCATATTGTTAACAGAGAAGCACGCTCCGACATCTCTTAACAGATCAATGTAATTAAGCTTTAAAAGCCAGTCGGCATTATTAACCATTATTGCCTTATCTTCGCCGAACTCGATGAATCTCTCCATCTGCTTTTTAAAGCAGTCGCAGTTATGTTGAATCATCTCCGGAGTCATCATAGTACGCATATCAGATCTTCCGGAAGGATCACCTATATATCCGGTTCCTCCTCCGATTAACACTACAGGCTTATTGCCTGCCATCTGAAGTCTCTTCATAAGACAGAGCGCCATAAAATGACCCACATGAAGTGAATCCGCCGTAGGATCGAAGCCGATGTAGAATCTTGCTCCGCCGGAATTAATCAAATCTCTGATCTCTTTTTCATCTGTGACCTGAGCTATCAGACCTCTTGCCACAAGTTCTTCGTAAATACCCATTATACGTCAATATCTCCAATCTTTTGTGTGATTCCTTTTATGCCACATTCTATCTAATGTGTTTTCTTTTGTCAATAAAACTCCCCCTTTCCCCCTTGTGAAACTCATCCCTTTACGCTTTCTATCTGCCTACGACCTTACGAAGCAGCGGGACAAGCGAAATCAGATAAGCAAGTCCCAAAGCAGCAAAAGCAACCGGTATTGCAATAAGCGTTGCCCGAAGATCATTCGGCGTAAATGCGTCGGTAAAATTTCTAAGCCCCAGGATCGTTATGTATCCGCTTATCAGATATACTCCCAAACTGTATCTGCCGAACATACACAGTACAGGGAAGCGATATCCCTTAACAGCTTTAAGAATAAGCGACCACAGACAAATAAAGAACAGGCATCCGGCCATTCCTATCGCAAATCTGTATACATCCGTCGCAAACTGCTTGTACCATACATCCTTGGTTATCCTGTAACCGCTTACATATATGAAAGCCCGCTTACGATACATTGCAAAAAGTGCCAGAAAAACCGTTCCTGTTATGGCCGTGGCAACAGGCGTCTTTTCTTCATACACTCTTTTACACTTACTCAATAAACCTCCTGCGGCAACCGCATTGTTCCTGAATTGATTATAGTAAAACGCCGTGACATAAAACGGCAGAAGAAACTTATACGTATGCATATTCATTCCATCCGGAATAAAAAACAGTGAAACAAAAATGCAGGCGTACAATATTACATTGTCCTTAAGGAAACAGTACATGATCCATACAAATACAAAGCATACTATCATCGCCCATAAGAACCAGTGATTGTTAAGTACCCTGTATAAAAAGTCGGGTATCACGGCAAACCCTCTTGCCCTGTCCACTCCGTATTTATCCTTTATGATTGCCTCACGGATATATTCTTCAAGTGTCCAGAAAACAATGGGAATAAGATAAACCGTTATCCTTTTAACCAACAGTCTGATGCGCTTATTTATCGTATCGGCTTTGGCGATCGAATTGTAAGCATAATATCCCGCGATCAATGCAAAAAGCGGCATATGGAAGCTGTATATGAACTGATAAAGCTTATCGTCAAAAAACAGCGCCTCCGAACTGAAAGTCGCGCCGTTATTCTCCTGAATACAGTGACCCCATACCACCAAAAGGATGGCGAAGCCTCTGAGTATATCGGCAAATATGTCCCTTGTATTATTTGAATTCTTCTCTGATTCTTTCATTGATAATATGATTCTTTGATATGCAGAAATGATTCTGCTCCCCTTTTATATATATAAGCCCGATATCACAGATATCGGGCTTATTATCGGTATTAAACCAAACCGTATTCTACAGGAATATGTACTTCAGTACAAAGAGTACCGCAAGAACATACATAAGAGGGCTGACCTTCTTAGCCTTGCCTGCACATGCGTTGATTACTACATAAGAGATGATACCTACTGCGATACCGTCTGAGATGCTGTAAAGAAGGGGCATAGCAACAAGTGCAAGATAAGCGGGAACTGCCTCTGTAAGATCCTTGAAATCGATATCAACAACTGCTGTAATCATAAGGAATCCTACGAAGATAAGAGCAGGAGCTGTTGCAAATCCGGGGATTGCAATAAACAGCGGTGATAAGAAGATTGCAAGTAAGAACATAAGGCCTGTAACGATAGATGCAAGACCTGTTCTACCACCTTCAGATACACCTGCTGAGCTCTCTACGAATGTTGTGGTTGTAGAAGTACCGAGTACGGCACCTGCACTTGTAGCGATAGCATCTGCAAGGAGTGCTTCCTTAATCTTGGGAAGCTTACCGTCCTTATCAAGCATATCTGCCTTATTGGCACATCCGATAAGTGTTCCTATTGTATCGAAGACATCAACGAAGAGGAATGAGAACATGATTACAATGAAATCAAGTACTCTGAAGTTCTCAAATGCCGCACCGTTGAAGCACTGGCCGAATGTAAGGCCAAGCGCACCGAGGTCAAAGTTGCTCCAGTGAGGAAGAACTGACATACCGGTATATAAGCCGGTGAGTTCACAGATGATACCGAGTATCCATGTAACGATAACACCGATAAGGATTGAACCCTTAACCTGCTTATAATGAAGTACTGCTATGATGAGCGTACCGATTATTGCAAGAAGTGCACAGATACCTACGTTACTAAAATCTTCCTTGAAGTTGACAATAGTAACGAGTGTTGCATCGCTGTTAACAACGATTGAACCGTTCTCGAAACCGATGAAAGCAACGAATAAGCCGATGCCCACAGATACACCCTTCTTAAGTGTGATAGGAATGGCATTGAATATAGCCTCTCTCACATTAGTAACAGAAAGGATGATGAAAATAAGACCCTCAACAAATACTGCAAACAATGCAAACTGCCATGAGTAACCCATAGCGCCGCATACGGTGTAAGCGAAGTATGCATTGAGTCCGAGTCCGGGAGCAAGTGCGAAAGGATAGTTGGCAAGTAATGCCATTGCACATGTTCCGATAAATGCAGCTAAAGCCGTAGCGATCATGATAGCCTGAGGATCCATTCCTGAAGCAGACAGGATCGACGGATTGACAGCGAGAATATATGCCATCGTCATGAACGTTGTAAGTCCGGCTATGACTTCTGTTCTGACATCGGTATTATTCTCTTTTAACTTAAAGAACTTCTCCATAAATCAGATACCCTCCTTCATATGAGTATGTTTGGTAGAAATACAATCCAATGATAACAACACTTAGTGCCGTTGTCAATAACAAAACACTATATATTGTGCCGTTCTGTGCACCGTTCTATCTGCATCACCTGCCACTCATCAGCGTGGTCATCGCCTCGTTAAGGCCGCGGACCGTCAGCATATACATCGGGAAAAGCGTCTTTACCGCGGTCTCGGCTTCTCTCCACGGTGCGCGTCCGGGGGCCATCTTCGGATTCATCCATACAACCTTTTTGTAATGTCTCTTTAAAAGATTAAGCCACTCCCAGCCCGACAGGCCGCCGTTCGGTCCTCTGTAGTTACCGGTCTCGGAATATAATTCTTCGGGAGCCATTGCGGCATCACCGACTATTATTACCTTATAGTCACTGTCCAGATTACGGAACATCCACTCTGTATCTATCCAGTCTCCGTTCTCACACTCGGGTGTATTGTATAACTTGGAATATATGCAGTTATGGAAGTAATATACCTTGACGTCCTTATAGTGATTGGACTTATTAACCGACTGGAACAGCTCATTCATGAGACTGCTGTAAGGAATCATGGTACCGCCGCTGTCCATAAGCAGCAAAAGCTTTACCGTGTTCTTACGCGGCTTATCCATCACTATCTCAAGCATTCCGCCGTTATTGCATGTCTTATCTATTGTCGCGTTAATATCGAGTTCGGTCTTGGGTATATCAAGCTTAGACGAGAACTGACGAAGCTTACGCAGAGCCTGCATAAACTGCCTGTTATCTATTATTCTGTCATCTCTGAAGTCCCTGTACTTCTTCGCACCGATTACGGCAAATGCGGACTGATAACCGGTCTGGCCGCCCACTCTGACACCGCCTATGTTACCGCCGGTATTGCCGAATGAAGTCTTACCCATAGTGCCGATCCAATGGGAACCACCGTTGTGTTCGCTGTCCTGATCACGCAGTCTGTCCTTAAACTTCTGCTCCACATCGTCCTTATCGACCTGTATCTCCTCAACACGGTTAAGCCACTGCTTCTCCTCCATGGCAAGCATCTCGTTCATCTCAGGCTTATCAAGCCACTTAAGCATATTGGCACCCACCTCGGGATCCCAGGTCTTGCCCTTGAAGTTACTCTCAAATACCATGTCAAACTTGTCATATTCAGTTTCGGATTTGACCAGGATCATTCTCGCAAGATAATAAAAATCCGTAAGAGAGCTGTTGTGCATACCCTTATCCAGTGCCTCCATAAGGGTGAGCCACTCTCCTACGGTCACATTAAGACCTGCGTCTCTTAAGTCATAGAAAAACTTGGTAAACATAGACTATCTCCAAGTACAACTGTTAACAACGGTTCGTCTGCTTACTGCAGATTAATCTTGCCCTTAACGGTATCCAGGTCCTCATCCTTTTTAACAATAACGCCCACAAAAGGAAGTGCCTTACGAATATCGTCGGCCGGGATTCCGGCTATCTGAAGCACATTGATCCAATCGATAAGTTCTGATGTCGAAGGCTTCTTACGGATATCTCTCATTGCACGTATGTCATAGAATACATCGAAAGCATTCCTAAGGACATCCTCCTTAACATCCGGAAGATGAACTCTTACTATCTCTTCCATGAGTTCCGCATCCGGGAAATCAATGTAATGGAAGATACAACGGCGAAGGAATGCATCCGGAAGTTCCTTCTCTGCATTGGATGTGATTATAACTATGGGACGGTTCTTGGCCTTAACCGTACGCTTGGTCTCATGGATATAGAATTCCATCTGATCAAGTTCCCACAAAAGGTCATTGGGGAATTCAAGATCCGCCTTATCTATCTCATCGATAAGAAGCACTACCTGTTCATCGGATTCAAATGCTTCACCGAGCTTACCAAGCTTAATGTATCTGGCAATATCATCCACACCCTCTTCACCGAACTGTCCGTCATAGAGTCTCTGTATCGTATCATACATATACAGACCGTCCTGCGCCTTGGTCGTTGATTTGATATTCCATATGATAAGGGGCTTATTCAAAGCCCTGGAAATAGCTTCTGCAAGCATCGTCTTGCCGGTTCCGGGCTCACCCTTAATCAAAAGGGGCTTTTTAAGCGTAATGGCAACGTTAACGGCATTAAGAAGCTGCTCACTTGCAACATATTCTTCCGTTCCCGCAAAGCCTTTGTCTATTCCTTCAGCTATGGTTATATCAGCCATTCTTTCCTCCGTTCTTAAGTGCCTGTTAAGCAATCATTCCTGCCAACTAATATTCAAATGCTCGTCCTTTTTATCTCTTCCCATAAGTGAACTCAGAGCATCCTTAGCAGGCTTACCGCCGAATAACACCAGATTGACCTGCTCAATTATAGGAAGATCCACGCCGTATTTCTCTGATAATCCCATCGCAGCCTTGGCGCTGTATACTCCCTCTACTACCATCTTAACTTCAGCCATTGCCTCATCATAACTC
>JAFYBE010000049.1 GCA_017540355.1 Lachnospiraceae bacterium
AAAACGATACAACTTTGGAAAGACAACGCCAAATGATTACCTCATCTTCTCAGCATATTCTTTGAATACAAAGTCCCGACTTACTCTCGTGTAGATGTCCATTGTGGTGGAGATGTCCTTGTGGCCCAAGAGCATCTGCATGACCTTCAGATTTACGCCTCTCTCGCATAGGATTGTCGCGTAGGTATGGCGAAGACTGTGACAGGTGATATGCGGTATCTCGCGGGATTCATTGTCATCTTCAGATATACTACAGTTATAACTCTCTACAATCTTAGCCAGTTCTCTATTGATAGAAGACTGGCAGAATATCTTCCCGTTCTTATTCAGAAATACAAAATCCGTATATCCGTCAATCTCCTGCACACACTTTATCCCTTTTGATTCCAGCATCTTACGCTCCATCACAAATGCATCAGCGACTTTTTCATCGATTGGGATCTTCCTTATCCCGGCAACAGTCTTGGTCCCATCCGATGCGTGGTATCCAGCCCTTTCGCCCTCTTTAGCGTAATAGGTCACATCATGATTGACATCTATATATCTTTCAAACAAGTTAACATCGCACCATCTGAGAGATATAGTTTCTCCGAGTCTCATGCCGGTGTGGATCATTATATAGATGACAGGATACCAGTCGCAGAATTTCGGTGCGTTCAAGATGAAATCGGTCAATCTTTCCGCCTCGGATTCATTTAATCCTTCTCTCATACTTACCCTTTTAGGATGGTTCCTTCTCAGTTCCTTTGTTGCCCTTAAAGCAGGATTCTTCCATATGAGCTCACTGTCATATGCATACTGAAACACCTGAAACAGAACGTTCTGTATCCTGCAAATTGACTCAACAGAAAGACTCCTCTCCAACTTCAAAGAAGAGTAGTAAAGCTTGACATCCTGTGTCTTGATATCCTCAATACTTCTCTTTCCCAACCCATTCCTGATGTACGTATCATAAATCTGCCTGTATCCTCTGATCGTGTTGTGTTTAAGTTCTGCCTTACCTGGCAACCACATATCAAATACATCGTTAAGCAACAATTCTTTAAGACCATACAGAAGTCCTTTGTGTTCCCTGTATGCTATCTTTGCCTCCTCCATTCTTAGCTGTTGCAGCCTGTTCTCATATACACTATGCTGTACTCCCCTGTGATCGGTATATCTGTACTCATACCTCCCGTCATTTCTTTCGCGCTCTCCTCTGAACAAAACATTTCCCTTTGAATCAGTCTTTTCTCTACACATAGTCATGTCCTCCTTTTATTGTTGGACACGATATTAGCATTATCACCAAAAAAGAATAAGTCTTATATTATTCCGGTTTTTTTCACACACTGAAAGGTTATTCTGCTTTGGGTCAAAATGGGTCAAAAAAGGCCTTCGGAAAACTCCGAAGGCCTTGATAGTACTGAAATTTTTAGTTTTGTGACTTAAGAGTCGGGAACAGTAGTACATCCCTAATTGCCGGGCTGTCCGTTAACAACATACACAAACGGTCTATGCCATAGCCAATTCCCCCGGTAGGAGCCATTCCGATCTCCAGTGCATTAAGGAAATCTTCATCAGTGTGGTTGGCCTCTTCATCGCCCATATCTGCCAGCGCATCCTGAGCCTTGAATCTCTCTCTCTGATCGATGGGATCGTTAAGCTCTGAATATGCATTACACATCTCCCATCCGTTGATGAAGAGCTCAAATCTCTCAACATAGCCTTCCTTATCGGGCTTCTTCTTGGTTAGAGGGCTTATCTCTATCGGATGATCCATGATGAATGTAGGCTGCATCAGATGCTCCTCAACATACTCTTCAAAGAAGAGATTAAGAATATCACCCTTCTTATGATGAGGCTCGAATTCAACATGTTTCTCCTTTGCAATTGCCTTGGCTGCATCATCATTCGCTATCTCATCGAAATCAACGCCAGCATACTTCTTAACCGCATCTATCATGGTCATACGCTCGAAAGGCTTGCCGAAATCAAGCGTAAGATCTCCGTAGTTGAATGTCGTCGTGCCTAGCACTTCCTGTGCCACATGACGGAACATGTTCTCAGTCAGATCCATCATTCCGTAGTAGTCGGTATATGCCTGATACAACTCCATAAGTGTGAACTCGGGATTGTGTCTTGTATCAAGTCCCTCATTACGGAACACTCTTCCGATCTCATATACTCTCTCAAGTCCGCCGACTATGAGTCTCTTAAGATACAGCTCAAGCGATATACGAAGATTAAGATCTTCATCAAGTGCGTTGAAATGTGTCTGGAAAGGTCTTGCAGCAGCACCGCCCGCATTCGATACGAGCATAGGTGTCTCCACTTCCATAAAGCCCTGTGCGTCCAGATAATGTCTTATTGATGATATGATCTTAGACCTCTTAATAAACGTATCCTTAACATCGGGATTCATGATAAGGTCCGTATATCTCTGTCTGTAACGAAGATCCGTATTGGTCAGTCCGTGGAACTTCTCAGGTAAGGGCTGTAAGTTCTTAGATAACAGAGTTGTCTCAGTAGCATGAACGGAGATCTCGCCCTTCTGTGTTCGGAACATATATCCCTTGACGCCTATGATATCGCCGACATCATACTTCTTAAAGTCCGCATAGGGTTCTTCACCCAGTGCATCACGCGCCACATATACCTGTACGTCACCCTTAAGGTCAGCCACATTACAGAAAGAAGCCTTACCCATCACACGCTTAAGCATTATACGTCCGGCAATGCTCACATTGATGGGAGACGCATCCATGATCTCACGCCTCTCATTATAATCGGCTGTTACTGTAGCTCTCGCTTGCGCTTCATCCATACCGTCGGTATTGACTTCTGCTCTGTCTGCAAGAAGCTTAGCCTCAAGCTCCTCATACTCAGCCTTGGCATCTGCCGAATGATGATCCACATCATACTTGGTAATGACGAACGGATCCTTGCCTGCTGCCTGAAGCGCCGCAAGCTTTTCTCTCTTATTCTTCCTGACCTGGTTTAAGTCAACAGGTGCCGCATTGGCACCCGCATTGTTCTGATTATTATCACCCATTAGTTAGACCTCTGTATCTCCAGAACCTTATACTTAAGTACGCCTGCCTGAGTCTCAACCTTAACGGTCTCACCCTTCTTGGCACCGATAAGCGCCTTACCTACGGGCGACTCATTGGAAATCTTACCCTTCAATGAATTGGCCTCTGTAGAACCTACAATCTTGTACTCAAGGTCCTCTTTGAATTCCATATCTCTGATCTTAACGCGGCAGCCTATGCTGATTGTCTCGGTATCAACTTCATCCTCATCGATGACTTCCGCATTCTTAAGTATCTTCTCAAGTTCCTCGATACGAGCCTCGATCTCTCTCTGCTCATCCTTGGCTGCATCATACTCGGCGTTCTCCGAAAGATCGCCCTGAGCTCTTGCTTCCTTAATCTTCTGAGCAACTTCCTTACGTCTTACGACCTTAAGATTCTCAAGCTCTTCCTCGTAAGCCTTAAGTCCTTCATAAGTAAGAATGTTCTTCTTATCTTCCATCTTTTACATCTCCTTATATTTAATAACTGACTGTTATTCTTTGTGACTTCACTTTATCGGGTATGGCCTTCATACCCGTCCGACGCTGTAATAACTTATGTATTATAGCCATTTCATACGGTAGTGTCAAGGTTTCTGCCCCTTAAGAAAGGAACCTTCCGGGAATCTCTTCCTGATACCTTAAATCCAGATGAGCCTCTGACTCATGCACAGCATTGTAATACCACAGCTTAGCTTCATTCTCATCGCCGTTTTCTCTGTAATAATCTGCAAGTTCGCAGCACAATTCGCTCGTCATCATGTCACCTGCCGCAGCCCTGGTCACATACTTAAGGAATCCCGTCATATCTCCTTCCATACGGCATATCCTTGCTCCTATGGTAAAAATGCGGGCAACTTGGTCTTTCGACAGTCCGTCCTTATCCGCAAGCTTTGTAACGAACGCCTTCGCATGCAGGTAATTCTCCTTTTCCCCTGCTATGAACAGTTCCTTACAATATATCTCCAAGAGTCTCTCACTTAACTCTTCACCCGAATCAACGAGTCTTTCAAATGCCGCCAGATCTCTTGCCGCGTGACCCTCGCCCGGTCTGTGAATAATATCGATATCACTGTCAAATACCACGGGCTGTAACCTTACTGCCTCATGTATCGTCTCTTCCCATACAAAAGGTCTTAATCTCTTATAAAGCTTCGGACGCAGTTCCCTGTCAAAGCTGTATATCGTGTTGTTCTGCAACTGATTGCAATAATACATCTGCACTATATCTATGTCGGTATCAAGCACCTTTTTCAGTGCAAGGAATTTGTCTGCATTCTCTTTATCCAACTCCTCATCGGCATCAGCCGAATAGATGTAATCGCACGAAGCCAATGAAAAAGCATGATTCCTTGCGTCTGAAAAACTTCCCGTCCATGCAAAATCAGAGACCTTGTCAGTATACTTTCGGGCGATTTCCTTGGTTGAATCCGTAGAACCCGTATCCACAACTATGATCTCATCGGCTATGGGCACAAGTGATTTAAGACATGTGTCAAGCTTGCCTTCTTCGTTTTTCACTATCATGCAAACGCTTATTGTGATCATCCGAACGCCTCCCTCACTACATTCTCTATATCCTGCATAGTCTCCATCGCATTGACTCTGCCCCTGAGTTTCGCTCCTCCGGGCATACCTGCGCTGTACCAGCTTACATGCTTACGCATCTCCCTTACTCCGATATATTCACCCTTGTATTTTAGTTGGAGACGTGCATGCTTAAGTATCGTATCAAGAATCTCTTGTTTTGATGGTCTATCACATGACACTCCTGTCATGAGATAACTTTTAATTTCTCTGAAGATAAACGGATTGCCCCTCGTAGCCCTTCCTATTGCCACTCCGTCACACCCGGTCTTCTCTATAAGTCTCTTCGCACTCTCTCCGTCAGTTACATCACCGTTACCTATTACTGGTATGTTGACGGCATCCTTAACCGCCGCTATTATATCCCAGTCGGCCTCTCCGCTGTAATATTGTTCTCTTGTTCTGCCGTGGACGATGATGGCCGCCGCACCCGATTCCTGCGCTATATGAGCAAGTTCCGTGGCATTGACATGCTCATCATCAAAACCTTTACGGATCTTAACGGTCACAGGTTTATCAATTGCTTTTGCCACAGCCTCTATTATCTGTCCTGCAAGTACGGGATTCTTCATCAGCGCGCTGCCCTCTCCGTTACCTACCACTTTCGGTACGGGACAGCCCATATTGATGTCCAATATTGCAAAAGGTTTAGCCTCTATTTTATGCGCCATCTCCGCCATAAGCTTCGGTTCACTGCCGAACAGTTGAAGCGATACGGGCACTTCGTCAGGATGAATCTCCATTAAAGCCTCGGTATTTTTGTTGTTATAATATATCGCCTTGGCGCTTACCATCTCCATGCACTGAAGCGACGAACCATAGCCTGCGCATAACAGACGAAATGGCAGGTCTGTTACGCCTGCCATGGGAGCCAGTATTATATTGCCGTTAAGTGTGATATTACCTATCTTAAGATCGTGGTATATTTCTCCCATTCTCATCCTTTAACGCTTGTTCTTATTATATATGAGCCTCAAACCGTCCAAAGTAAGTGTGCTGTCATATACGTCTATGGCATCGGTCTCATCTGCAACGATTCTTCCAAGTCCACCCGTAGCTACGACTTTCATCTCATCAAGTCCTGCTTCTTTTTTAACCTGAGATATGATGTACTCGGTCTGACCTATCTGTCCATATACAAGACCTGCCTGCATTGAACTAATGGTCTCCTGAGCAAGTATACTCTTGGGCTTTTTAATCTCTATCTCAGGAAGCTTAGCCGTATCTTCCCAAAGCGCTTTGGCGCTTATCCTTATTCCGGGAGCGGTTATTCCTGCAGCAAATTCACCGTTTGCTGTCACCAGATCATATGTCGTCGCCGTACCGAAATCAAGCACAAGCACAGGCCCGCCGTACTTCTCATAAGCTCCTACGGCATCCACTATTCTGTCGGGACCGATCTCCTTGGGGTTCTCGGTTACAATCTTAATACCGGTCTTAATGCCGGCACCGACAATCATCGGCTTATCATACACATACTTAACGATACCACTCATAAGCGAATGCATGATATTAGGCACAACACTCGATACTATACAACCGTCTATATCCTCCTCTTTCATTCCGTTGATAAAAAGCAGCTCACGTATCGCAATTCCGTATTCATCAGAAGTTCTCGGAGTCTTACTCATCATCCTGAACGTAGAGATAAGTTCCTCACCGTCATATACTCCGTACGTGATATTAGTATTTCCGACATCAACAACAAGTAACATATTATGCATCCTCCAAATCCAAAGCCTCATGCAGTACCGTTACCCTGTAATAGAGTTCAAGACTCTGTAGCAACTCCTGCTTCGTATCTTTGATCTTGCGCACAAGCAATCCCGCTCCTATCTCATCATAGAGATAGTCTTCATCCGCTGCCTGCGTGGTGAAGATAAGTTCCCCGTCCTCTTCAAATCCGATGGTAAAAATACCGCCGACTTCCTCGGTAAAAAGCACACAGATTATGTGCAGTTCATCCTTGACGGACTCTGGAAGCTTATCGAACTCTTTATTAAAATAATACTTCTGCTCGTATGCATTGGCTCCGCAGAGCACGGTATTCTCAGACATATCCGTACACTCCTCTTACAGATACTTCTCCGGCATATATATGATGTATATCTCCGTTCTCAAGCTCCACAAGGAGTCTTCCCATATCGTCTATGCCTCTTGATATTCCTTCCACGTTCTCGGAAGGATCGAGTACCTTGACAGTATTGTTTCTGTTAACAAGGATTCGGTTGTATTCATACATAAGTTCCGACATATTACCGGTCTTACAGAAGATATCATAATAGTGTTCAAGATTCTCCAAAACCGCTGCCGCTATAACTTCTCTGTCATAAGGCACACAACCTTCGGATTCATTCAAAAGAGATGTTGCCTTATCTTCAAGTTCGTCTTCAAAATACGCCTGATTGACATTGATACCTATGCCCACTATCACGCAATAATGACCGGCACCCAGCTCAAGTTCCGTCAGTATCCCGCAGACTTTTCGCCCACCGATTATTACATCATTGGGCCATTTAATCTCAGTCTTAAGTCCTGTCGTGTCCTTTATCGCTTTGGCAACAGCCATTGCTGACACAAGTGTCACCATTGATATGCTCTCAGCTCCGAGACCCGGCTGTAAAAGAATCGACATCGCGATATTAGTACCGACTTCATCAACCCATTCTCTGCCACTTCTTCCTTTGCCGCCTGTCTGATGATCTGCCAAAACGGTCAGTCCGTGATGTATGGAGCCCACAATCATCTTGCTGACCTTGCCTGCTTCTCCTTCGATAGTCTGTCCGTCACGAAGCAGTCTCTTGATCACCTCATTCGTAGAGTCGGTCTGATCAAGCCAAATATACTGTTTGCCGATAGTCTCGGTTCTGCATTTTAATTCGTACATAATAAATCCGTTCCGGTATGAGTATTCTAGAATGCTCCCATCGTAGCGGCCATGATTGCCTTTATGGTATGCATTCTGTTCTCAGCCTCCTTAAATACCACCGACTGAGATGACTCAAACACCTCATCGGTTACTTCAAGTTCGGTAAAGCCGAACTGCTCACCCTTCTCCTTGCCAATCTCCGTCTTAAGATCATGGAAAGCAGGAAGGCAATGCATGAATATTGCATCCTTGCCGGCGCGCTCCATTACAGCCTTGTTCACCTGATAAGGTGACAAGTCTCTTATACGCTCAGCCCATGCTTCATCGGGCTCACCCATGGATACCCATACATCGGTATATACAACATCCTGATTCTTCGTACCCTCTACAGGGTCATCGGTAAGCGTAATGCTTCCGCCCGTCTGGGCCGCAATCTCACGACATGTTGCCGTAAGCTTCTCATCGGGGAAATATGCCTTATTGGAACACAGGGTCAGATGCATGCCCATCTTGGCACATGTAACCATCCAAGAATTGGCCATGTTGTATCTGGCATCACCCATATAAACCACGCGTACACCCTTGATACGGCCGAGTTCCTCCTTGATAGTGAGCAGATCTGCTATCATCTGAGTGGGATGGAATTCATTGGTCAGACCATTCCATACAGGAACACCGGCATACTTAGCCAGTTCTTCCACTATCTCCTGACCGAAACCTCTGTATTCTATACCATCAAACATACCGCCCAAAACTCTTGCGGTGTCGGCAATACTCTCCTTCTTGCCTATCTGTGAACTCTTGGGATCAAGATAAGTCGTGCCCATTCCGAGGTCATGTGCAGCCACTTCAAAAGAGCATCTGGTACGTGTACTGGTCTTCTCAAAGATGAGCGCAATATTCTTGCCTCTTAACTTATCAACCAATACTCCCTTCTTCTTCATAAACTTAAGATCCGCTGCAAGATCCACGAGATACTCTATCTCCTCAGGTGTGTAGTCAAGCAATTTAAGAAAATTCCTGCCCTTAAGATTCATATAATCCTCCATGATGATACTTCTCATCTGTCTGTTATCTCTAATGAAAAAGTATGAGTGACTCATCGTCACTCATACTTAAGAATACTATATTTTTCGCTATTTATCAATAGAATACGTGTGCTCCGATGACTATTCCGTCCTGTCCCGTCCAACGTCTGAAGTGTGTTGCCGTTCCTACATTCGTGGCACCGGCTATGGCTTCTCTCGCTGCCTGTAAACATGAATCCGGAACGCCCGCCTGTACTCTGGCTGCAACCTTACCGCTCATCGCCGGAGTAAACTGTCCGGATGCATATATAACGCTTGCGACCGTATTCGGATATGCCGCACTTCGTACTCTGTTCATTACAACCGATGCAACCGCAAGCTTGCCTTCATACGGCTGATTGCCCGCTTCACAATATACCAGTGCGCCCAAAAGCGTCTCATCGGTCGCCCCGACCGCAACAGGTCCGAGATTGGCAATCAACTTAGCCTTCTCTTCTTTTTCACGACGTTCTCTGTCCTTAATCTCTTCATATGTCTCACCCGAGTCAACAGAGAAAGTTATGTCCAGATAATCGGCCGAAAGGAATCCTTCCTCGCCTTCAAAATCTATGGCAACCCATTCGTCATTCGAATGATCCATTATAACTTCTATCTGATCGTTCTGCTTCACAAGGCCCCATACACCTGAGTTCTCGCTGGCCTCTTTTCTCACACGAAGAGCATCGGCTGTGACCTTGGCCAAAGTGATGCCGACTTCCTGTGCAAGTTCTTCCGCCTCTTCATCAAAAAGAAGATAATCGTTGTTGCACCATCCTGTTAAATTACCTGACCTGATCTTAGTCCAATTCCCGCTTGTGTCTAAAATCGTGCCGCCGCAGTCCGCATACAACAGACCGACTTTGGCCGATTCCTCACTGGGCTCTTCGCGTACATTAAGTGATTGATGTACATTCGCCATGACGAGATCGGACTTATGGGAGGCCGGATCTTCAGAATCCTCAACTCCGTCGTCTTTGCTTTCCCCCGAATCTGCCCCCACAGATTCCGTATCCGCAACCCTGTCCAAAGAATCAAGCACCTTAGCGGCACCCTGATTAAGCTCCGAAAGTGAATATCTGGTCGTTGCGGCCATCACGGCATTGGACTTTACCATTGAGAGTGCCGATATTCCTATCAGTGCTCCGGTAAGTCCGCGAAGAAGCCTTTTACTTCTTCTGCTCATAGTTTTCTGCTCCGTATTATGATGTTTTGTACAAAAGACGCACACAGACGCCAGTTAAGAAATCTTAACAAATTATGACGCGCTTGTCAAATTAGCGGGATGAATAGTGCTGATACATAAGAACGGATGCCGCAACAGAGGCGTTAAGACTCTCAAGTTCGCCCTCCATCGGAATCTTAATATACTCATCCGCAAGGTCTGCAGTCTCGTCCTTAAGACCGTTACCCTCGTTGCCTATTAAGAAAGCGGTATCCTCATAAGATATCTCGTTATATAAAAGTTCGCCCTTAAGATGTGCGGCGTATACCCTTATTCCGTCTGCCTTAAGCTTGCTTGCGCAATCCGACAGGTCGGCCGAATATATATAGGGCATACGGTATATGGAACCCATAGTTGCCCTCACTGTTTTCGGGTTATATATGTCCACGCAGCCTTCAGATAATATGATGCCCGATACTCCGGCGCCTTCTGCCGTGCGGAATATGGTTCCGAGATTGCCGGGATCCTGTATATCCTCAAGCACCATAATAAGCCTTCTTTCGTCACCGTTTGACTTGATCCTGCGCTTAAGTATATCCTCCATGGAATATGAAGGGGTGCTCATAACACACAGTATACCCTGGGGAGTCTGCGTGTCGGATATGCGTGCCATCTGCGCTTCGGTAATGACCTCATGGTCCATCCACTGTATCATCTCGGATATCTTAATACCCATACCGGATCTTTCCGTATCGGCTCCTGCTTCTCTGTCTATATGATCTAAAAACTCCCGGGTGACATATACTTCTCTCACCCATTCAAGCGGAGCCTCCATAAACATCTTAGGGCCCTCGATTATAAAGAGGCCCGCCTCGCGGCGAGCCTTGGACTTCTCATTAAGCTTATTGATCTCTTTGATCTTCGCATTGGTTAACATAACTAACTCCACTTCGTATCGGATAAATGAGCCGCTATACTTCCGTCTTGGCAGATGAGGATAACAGTCTGCTTACCTCATACTCATACTCAGGTATATCCTTCTGCATAGCCAGCGCCTCATCTATGTCATAATCCACGAATTCTCCGTGTCTTAAAGCCACAACTCTGTTGGTCTTGCCGTCGCAGAGAATATCTGCCGCATATGCACCCATTATCGATGCATAATATCTGTCCTTACATGTAGGGCTTCCGCCACGCTGCATGTAACCTAAGATGGTAGCTCTTGTCTCAATGCCCGTAGCCGCCTCAATACGTCTGGCCATGGATGTTGAATGTCCGATACCTTCGGCATTGATGATGAGGTGATGTGTCTTGCCTCTCTTACGGTTATTGATGATATTGTTGATTATATTCTGCTCATTGAAGTCATACTTCTCGGGAAGCAATATGTCCTCGGCTCCGTTGGCCACACCGCACCAGAGTGCGATATATCCGGCATTACGTCCCATAACCTCTATGATTGAGCATCTCTCATGTGATGAAGATGTATCTCTTACCTTATCTATGGCTTCCATTGCCGTATTAACGGCAGTATCAAATCCGATTGTATAATCCGTACATGATATATCAAGGTCTATCGTACCGGGAATACCAATGGTATTGATACCCTGCTTGGACAACGCCTGAGCACCTCTGTAAGAACCGTCTCCGCCGATAACGACAACACCGTCTATACCGTGCTTGCGGCAAATCTCTGCGCCCTTCTGCTGACCATCCTCGTTCGTAAATTCCTTACATCTGGCTGTACCGAGTACGGTTCCGCCTCGCTGGATAATATCGGACACGCTGTGAGGATCCATATCTATGATCTCCTCATTAAGAAGGCCCATATATCCTTTCTTTATTCCTTTGACCTGAACGCCTCTGGCGATTGCCTTACGAACAACGGCTCTGATGGCCGCATTCATACCCGGGGCATCTCCGCCACTTGTAAGTACGCCTATTGTTCTGATCTCATCTGCCATAATCTGTCTCCGTTCTGATATCCCTTAAACATCTCTGCAAAATGTTACATATATTCTGCAGCGCGCATATGCACTCAACAAAATTTTAATACATAGGCTATCGTAATGCAAGATTTATAAAGGCCCTATGCTATACAAGTCTTACATTATCCGCCCCCGCAAGCTCTTTTAAAGCCGACATTATCTCCTCGGCGTTAACCGTCATGGCCTTGCCCAACTCCTTCTTCTGCTTCGTGGCATCAATATATATAATAACACTGTCCACTCCGTCCGAGTCCTTAATGATGCCCATCAAGGCATCTTCCCTTGCCTTATATGCATCCATATCGGCAAATCTTAACCACAACTTCTGACCTATTTCATCAAACAAGGTGATCGTATCGGCTATCAGCTTGCCGTCTTCTTCGTCTCCTGCGCTTACTCTTCCCCTAATGAATACTTTATTGTCTATGGCAATCTTATCATTATACTTGTCATATACCTTGGGGAAAACAATGCACTCCACTGTACCTGCAAGGTCTTCAAGGCTTACAAAAGCCATGGCCTGATTGTTCTTCGTGTACTTAACCGACCTGTCGCTTATGATGCCACCGAGGGTGATGAACTCGCCGTCACGCACTTTCATACCCTTCCTGCTGTCATCTTCCATATAGAATAAGTCGGTCGACATGTTGGTTATGTTATTACGCCACTTACTCTCATATTCCTCAAGCGGATGTCCGCTTACATATATGCCCAGCACCTCTTTCTCAAATGCAAGCTTAAGCTCCTTCTGGAACTCTCCCACATCCGGAAGATGAATGTCATAATCGGACTTACTCTCATCATCCACTATGTCAAATAATGATATCTGTCCCGCCATGTTGTTCTTAAGGTTGCCCAGAATATGATCCATAACGGTGACATATATGCTCATGTACTGCTTACGCGTACCGCCGAAGCTGTCAAATGCTCCCGCCTTGATAAAGCTCTCTATAACCCTTTTGTTAAGTTCGTTATTGACATTGCGCGCTATGAAATCTTCAAGGCTGCTGTAATTGCCCCTTAACTTGCGCTCTTCCACAATCGATTCGATTATGTTGTATCCCACGCCTTTTATTGCATTAAGTGCGTATCTTATCCTGCCGTTGCTTACGGCAAAACCGGCTGCACCTTCGTTCACATCGGGCGGAAGGATATCGATGCCCATCTGGCGGCACGTAAGAATATATTCGGATACCTTACCGGGATTATCTATGACCGAAGTCATTAAAGCCGCCATGAATTCAACAGGATAATAATGCTTTAAGAATGCCGTCTGGAATGCTACTACCGCATAACATGCCGCATGTGATTTGTTAAACGCATACTTTGCAAAGTCCGTCATCGAATCATATATGGAATCCGCAATCTTTTCATTGATACCGTTGGCCACACAACCCGCAATCTTCTTCTCCGGATTGCCGCTTACAAAGTCCTTACGGCCCTCATCAATGACATACTGCTTCTTCTTACTCATGGCACGTCTTATATTGTCGGCTTCACCCATGGAATATCCGGCCAGGTCTCTTACTATCTGCATAACCTGTTCCTGATATACTATACAGCCGTATGTGGGCGCCAGAATGTGTTCAAGTTCAGGCGTCTCATAGGTAACCGCCTGTCCGCTGTTCTTACCCTGTATGTACTTGGGTATAAAATCCATGGGACCCGGACGGTAAAGAGATATTCCGGCAATAACATCCTCTAAACTCTGCGGCTTAAGTTCTTTCATGAAACTTCTCATGCCGGAAGATTCAAGCTGGAATATACCCTCGGTATGACCCGTTCCTATAAGGGCATACACTTCCTTATCATCATAGTTAAGATGATCGATATCTATGTCGATACCCTGACTGTCATGAATATTATCAATGGCTTTCTTGATAACGGTAAGAGTTCTTAATCCCAAAAAGTCCATCTTAAGAAGTCCGAGTTCCTCAAGCGTAGTCATGGTAAACTGCGTTGTAATAGAACCGTCGGACCCTCTTGATAAAGGTACGAATTCATCCGCTGCTTCGGGGCAGATAACCACACCTGCCGCATGCATGGATGTATGTCTCGGAAGTCCCTCAAGCTTCTTACATATATCTATAAGGTAATGAAGATCTTCATCCGTCTCATACTTCTCTCTGAGTTCTCTGTTGATCTCCAAAGCTCTGTCTATAGTGATACCGAGTTCTCCGGGGATCATCTTGGATATACTGTCGGTGAATGAATACGGAAGATCAAGTGCTCTTCCGACATCCTTGATCACACCCTTGGCCGCAAGTGTTCCGAAAGTAACAATCTGTACAACCTTCTCCTGGCCGTACTTGCGTCCCACATAATCTATAACCTCCTGCCTGCGTTCGAAGCAGAAGTCAATATCTATATCGGGCATGGATACTCGATCCGGATTTAAGAATCGCTCAAACAGCAGTCCGTATCTTATCGGATCTATGTTGGTAATATGCAGACAGTATGAAACAATACTTCCGGCTGCCGAACCTCTTCCGGGACCGACGGGTATGCCCTGATTCCTTGCGTAATTGATAAAATCCCAGACTATAAGGAAGTAGTCAACATAGCCCATTCGCTTTATGACCGAAAGCTCATATGAAAGCCTCTCCCTTAACTTATTGCGTTCGTCTTCTGACATGACATGCGTGTCATTATCAGGCGAACCGAAGCCGGCATCTTTACCATTTAAGAAGTATCTCTCTTCAAGGCCCTGATTGCAAAGATGCTCCAGGTAAGTGAAAGGTTCATAACCTTCGGGAACATCAAAGTGAGGCAGCTTGGTGTGTCCGAACTCTATCTCAACATTACACCTTTCGGCAATCTTATGCGTGTTCTCTATGGCTTCGGGCGCATACTTAAAAAGCGCAGCCATCTGCTCTTCGCTCTTAACGAAAAACTGTCCGCCTTCATAACGCATTCTGTCCTCATCCGACACTCTCTTACCCGTCTGTATACATAACAGAACGTCATGGCTCTCCACGTCTTCTTCATATGTATAGTGGATATCATTGGTAGCTATAACGGGGATTCCCAGTTCTTTTGAAAAAGACAGAAGCACGCTGTTGACCGTCTGCTGTTCCGCAATACCGTGTTCCTGAAGTTCAAGAAAATAATTATCCTGTCCGAAAAGCTCGTTATATTCAATGACTTTGGCTTTGGCTTCCTCAATAAGACCCTTGGTGATAAGCCTCGGAACCTCACCGGCAAGGCAGGCCGAAGCACAGATAATGCCCTCATGGAATTCACGGAGTACCTCTATATCAACTCGCGGTCTGTAATAGAATCCCTCCGTAAAGCCACGGCTTACTATCTTGCACAGATTGGCATAGCCCGTATTGTTCTCCGCAAGAAGAATAAGGTGGTGATATCTGTCCTCACCGCCCTTAAGCTCACGATCAAATCTCGACCCCGGCGCAACATAGACCTCACAGCCTATGATCGGCTTGATGTCAGCCTTCTTACATTCCCTGTAAAAATCGATGACACCATACATAACGCCGTGATCGGTGATCGCAGCGCTGTCCATGCCGAGTTCTTTGACTCTCTTCACATATTCGGTTATCTTGTTGGAGCCGTCCAAAAGACTGTACTCTGTATGAGTATGCAAGTGTGTAAAAGCCATACATAGAGTATAACATATATATAGTCTTTTTGACCCCTTGACATTACAATATATTGCGTGTATTGTATTAGCAGATATGACAATTCAATATTGTTTAATACTCTTATTCAGAGTGGTGGAGATACATAGGATCTGTGAAGCCACGGCAACCCCCAAGGATTATATTGGGATTTTCCGAAGGAAGGTGCCAACCTGAGCAAAGAATTATTTTTGAGCAATAAGAGGATTTGATTATCATGTTACTTAAATCCGCTGATTGTTACAGCGGATTTTTTGATTCAAAGAGGTAATTACCTCACGTTCGCGAAAGGAGAATTAAATGGAGAAGAGATTATTCACTTCCGAGTCAGTTACAGAAGGACATCCCGACAAAGTCTGCGATGCCAT
>JAFYBE010000050.1 GCA_017540355.1 Lachnospiraceae bacterium
AGAGAATTTGATCTGCTTCGAAGAAAAAGAATAGAGAACGTGGTGCTCATAATATGTACCATATACGCGGGCTATGTCGCTGTGGTCACATATAATACCGAAGACAGCTGGGTAACTTATGTGCTTGAGTTCGGTCTGGTGATACTTTGGATGGTACACCTTACCTCATTTAAGTCATATCAGTTCAGAGCAGGGCTGTCTGCTTTAATTGCGTCCTTATGTGTCCTTTTATACTGTGTGGTGGTAGATACGGAGATAGTTGCACTTATTGCAGCGGCCGGCTTCTCAATCGTGCTCGGACTTTATGAGATACAGAGCCTGCTCTTTTACCCGCTTGCACTTGTTACGGCGGTTGTGCTTCACCACCTGTTAATAAGCAAGACCATACCGATGGATTCTTTCACTTCGGCATCAAGAAGTTTTATTGAGATACTGACAATCTATATTACAATCTTTGTCGTTAAGTTTTTCATTGACGAAGAAGAGCGCATCAAGGTAAGACTTCTTGATACGATTGATGATCTTAAGACTGCGGAGAGAAGTAAGGATGATTTCTTATCCAACATGTCACATGAACTTCGTACTCCGATCAATGCAATCTGCGGTATGAGTGAGATAGCGATAGCGGAGTCTAAAAGCGAAGCCACGAGAGAGCAGCTTACAGATATCAAGAACGCGGGCAGGAACCTTATGTCCATAGTCAACGATATACTTGACTATTCGGAGATAAGCAGCGGCAAGATAAGTCTTGATGAGGATAAGTACAATATTTCTTCAACCCTTAATGATATTGTCGGAATAAGTCTGGCCAAGATGGGTGATAAGAAACTTGAGCTCATAGTCAACTGTGACCCGACAATCCCCAACACCTTGCGAGGAGATGAGGGCAAGTTAAGGCGTATAATGCTCAATCTTATAGACAATGCAATCAAGTACACTTCTGACGGATATGTCATAATTGACATAAGTGCGAGGAAAGAGGCTTACGGAATCAACCTTTGCGTAAGGATAAGAGATACGGGCATAGGCATGCGTCCCGAGAGTCTGAATCGCATATTCATGGATTTCACTCAGCTTAACAGCGGAAGAGACAGGAAGGAAGGCGGAATCGGCCTTGGTCTTACTATCTCACGTGCAATGGTTGAGCTTATGAACGGTTTCATGACCGTGGAGTCAAGATACGGCAAGGGTACGGACGTACAGTTTACGGTGCCTCAGGCGGTAGTGGACGATACACCTATCGGTGCTATTGACAGCAGACTCAATTCGGTTAACGTTGAGAACGTAACCGGCGGTGAATACGGAGACAGCGCTATAAGAGTTACGGGCAGAGTGACGGCGAGCGAGACTCCGGGTCAGATGATCATGCCTAACGCTCACGTGATGATAGTGGATGACAGCTTCATGAATCTTAAAGTTGTCGAGGGTCTGCTTAAGCCTTATAAGATCAAGGTTACTACGGCATGCAGCGGCAAGGAAGCGCTTGAGAAGCTTGTCAGCCGTGATTACGATTTCATCTTTATGGATCATATGATGCCTGAGATGGACGGTATAGAGACTGTCAGAAGAATCAGAAGCAAAGATATTGCCTACTATAAGAACGTACCCATCATTGCGCTTACGGCCAATGCCGTTGCAGGTGCAAAAGAGATGTTCCTTGAGTGCGGCTTTAACGACTTTATCTCAAAGCCGATCGATGTATCGGGTCTTGAGCGTATGTTAAAGAAGTATATTCCTTCGGATAAGATTGCATATTCCGATGAGGATTATACGGACAGTGCACAGGATAACGAGGCGGCAGCAGGCAGTCTTGTTATCGGCGATCTCGATGTTAAGAAGGGTCTGTTGTACTGCGGAACAGTTGAGAACTATATGAATGTCCTTAAGGTTCATGCGACCAACGGTCCTGAGAATATCGATAAGATAAGAGAGTTCTACAAGAACAGGGATTTCGAGAACTATACCATATATGTTCATGCGCTTAAGAGTTCGATGGCAAGTATAGGTGCCGAGGATCTGTCAAGAATGGCCAAGGATATGGAGCAGGCCGGAAGAGACAGGAACGAAGCATACATCGATGCTTATCATGAGCAGATGATGACGGAGTACGAGAGAGTTATATCCCTGTTACTCGGTCAGAATTCGGCTCAGATGGAAGTAAGCGACGAATACATGGAGAGCGACGCTACTCCGATAGAGGATGAGAGATTCGACGAATATGTAAACAGGTTCGAGGATGCGGCATATACTTTTGTTGCGGAGGATATGCTAAAGCTTCTTGATGAACTTAAGGGATACAGTTATAACGGACATCCGCTTGCTCCTCAGTTAATAGCTATCAGGAGAAAAGTTGAGATGTCGGATTATATGTCTGCCGCAGATGCGCTTAGTGCCATAAGAGAAAGGTACAGGAGTCGATAACTATGATTAATAAGATCAAAGAACTGATGAGCAACGACAACAGGAATCTGCGTGAGAAGCTCTTCGTGATCATATGTCTCGAGGGGCTGGCAGCGTCTGTCATAAGTCTTGTTGAATGCCTGATGATAAATTCGGGCTGGTTCAGTTATGCCGTCATTCTTGCAACGATAATCATAATACCATGGGCTGTCAGTTACGTTGTTCATAGAGGAGGGGTGGAGATTCCGATTGCCACGGTGACTCTTTGGATGAACGTAGTGGTGTTCCCCATGGTTTTTTTCTGTTGCGGCGGTGTCAGAAGCGGTTCAAACTGTTGGCTTGCAATGGGAATAATTTACATATTCTTAGTATACAGGGGCAAGCCCATGGTTATATATCTTCTGCTTACGGGAGTGGTGGATCTTGCCTGTTATGTAGTTGCATATATTCATCCGGAATATGTAAGGCCGCTTAATTCCGAACTCTCGGTGTATATCGATTCCGCTTTCGGTATGATTGCAGTCGGTGTTACGGCAGGTGTGATCTTCACTTTCAGGAGAGCCGGATATGCCAAAGAGAGTGCAATGGCTATGAGGCAGCGTAATGAGATAGACAGAATCAATGCTTCAAGAGAACGCTTCTATGCGAATTTCAGCCATGAGATACGTAACCCCATCAATGCGATAGTCGGCCTTAATGAACTTAACTTACGTGTGAGCACGGATGAACAGGTGACTAAGAATTCACAGGCCATTGCCCGTTCGGGTAAGCTTCTGTTAAGTATAGTCAACGATATCATGGATCTGTCGCAGATTGAGAATCACAGCATGCAGTTGTCTCTTGCACCCTTTAACAGCTCATCCGTTTTCACCGAGCTTATGGAGATGATAAACAAGAGAGCATCTGATAAGGGACTGACCTTAAAGCTTGAATCGGATCCCGAACTGCCCAAGATCCTTATAGGTGATGAGAGACGTATAGTACAGATAGTCTTAAATCTTTTGACCAACGCCGTTAAATATACGGAAGAGGGCGGAGTGACAGTCAGAGTTGCATCCGAAAAGATCGGCAATAACAGAGTAAGGATTAAGATTTCCGTAAGTGATACGGGTATTGGTATAGAGAAGAAGAATATTGAGCATCTTTTTGAGACTTATTCACAGTTTGACAGAGAGAGCAACAGCAAGATAGAAGGTAACGGACTCGGACTTCCGATTGCTTACGAACTTACATCTCTTATGGGCGGTAAGCTTACTGTGGACAGTGTATACGGTCAGGGTTCCACATTTACGGCGGATCTCACGCTCGGATTTGAGGGTGATGAAGTCATAGGCGGCTCTACTTATGAAGAGATCAGCATAGAATCAGGAGTCAATTCTTCTTATGTCAGAAGCTTTGAAGCAAGCAGAGCAAAGATCCTTGTGGTCGATGATGATGCTCAGAACAGAAGCATCATATCCGGACTGCTTAAAGATACGAAAGTTGAAGTAACTGAAGCCGGAAGCGGTGAAGAAGCGCTTAAACTTACGGCACTGAATGAATATCAGGTCATCCTTGTTGACTATCTGATGCCCGGAATGGCTGGAACAGAAGTGCTTGAAGCCATAAGGACACAGAGCGGCGGCAAGTGCAGAGAGAGTTCGATCATAGCACTTACGGGTGCCAATTTAGACGGAAGGATGCATAACAACGTCCTGTATGACTTCGATATGGTACTTACAAAGCCCGTGGAATATACGGTGCTTGAGGATGCGATTGCGGACAGTCTGCCTGAGGAACTCATAGACTACAGGGCTGAGAACAAGGCAGTTGCGGTCTCTTTTACATCGGTCATGGCCAAGAGGAAGAGACGCATACGTATAACCACGGAATCAATCTGCGATATTCCGGAAGACCTTATCAAGAAGTACGATATCGGTATCATGTATCTGTATATCAAGACCTCAAAGGGAAGATTTATGGATACGATAGAGATAGATTCTTCGGATCTTATGGGCAAGCTTACCGAGAGCAAGAGTGAGGTAGTGCCTGACGGAGCCACGGTTAAGGAGTACGAAGATTTCTTCGGCAAGGAGCTTGAATCTTCCGAAGAGATCATACACTTAAGCTTCAGTTCCAAGATGGGAGAGTCCTGCGGAAGGGCTATGGAGGCTGCAAAGAGTTTCTCTCATGTAACCGTTATTGACAGCGGACAGATTTCTTCGGGCCTCGGTCTTATGGCCATTATAGCTTCGGGATGGGCCATGAGTGAGAGGAGTGTTGATGCAATCTGTGCCGACATACGAAAGCTCAGTAAGAATATAGAGTTAAGCTTTTTGCTTCCGTCTGCGGCAATCTATGCGGAATACGGCAGAATGGCAAAAAAGCGCGGTGAGATATATGATGCGCTTAACATACACCCGGCGATAAGCATATCGGGAGGCAAGCTTGCACAGGTAAGAGCATATCACGGCGACATGGATAAGGTAATAAGCAAGCATATTAAGACAACGCTTGCCCTTGCGGGACGTATGGACAGAAGAGTGCCCGTAATAGTTACGCATGTGGGTCTTGCTCCCAGAACGCAGAACAATATCTTAAGACAGATGAAGCGTACGATACCCGAGAATATGCTGGTGCTTACAAAGTCCAGCGTATCGAGTGCGGGTAATATAGGTAAAGGTGCCGTGGGTATAGCCTTTTTAAGGCAGAGTCACCTGCCGGATTGGAGAGATCCGGGGGCATCGATATAAAAATTTCGGATTTTTTTTCATATGCTATAAAGTATTTTGTGAAACAACCGATAAACATAGTGAAACCAAAAGTTTATCCCAAGGAGGAGGATTATTATGCGTATAGAAGCTTATAATCAGGTTCAGCAGCTCTACAGGAGCAGCCAGCCTAAGCAGGTTAAGAACACTGCGAAAGCAAGCTTCTCAGATCAGCTTCAGATATCCAGCGTAGGCAAGGATATTCAGTTAGCTAAGACGGCAGTAGCCGGAGCAGACGATGTGAGAGAAGATCTTGTAGCATCTATCAAAGAGAGGATCGATAACGGAACCTACAGCGTTGATGCAGAGAGCTTTGCAGCTAAGCTTTACGAAAGATACACTATGGTATAAGGAGGATAACCAGTGGCCAGCTTGATGGAATCTCTTATAGACAATCTCGAGAAGGAAAATGAAGCCTACAACAGGTTGCTTAAGTTATCCATGGAGAAGACACCGGTTATCATCAGTGCCGATCTGGATGCCCTTGCTAGAATCACGGATGATGAACAGGGCGTAGTGAATCAGATCAATGCTCTTGACCGCAAACGTCAGGACAATATGAAAGATATTGCCAACGTTATTAACAAGGATGTTGATAGCTTGAAGGTGGTCGACCTTATAGACATATTAAAGGGCCGACCGGCAGAACAGAACAGGTTAGCAGAGATATATGATAAGTTGCGTGACACGCTCGCTCAGATGAAGAGAGTGAACGAACAGAACAAGCAGCTTATAGAGAGCTCACTTGAAATGGTGCAGTTCGATATGAATGTCCTGCAGGCCTACAAGGCAGCTCCCGAAACGGCCAATTATACGTCCAACACTTACAGCGCCGGAACATATATGGGCACAGATAAGGGAGCGTTTGACGCTAAGCAGTAAATATCCGGAAGAGTAACGAGGTAATATCATGCCGTTAATGGGAAGCCTGTACATAGGTGTATCCGGACTTCAGACAAGTCAGAATGCACTTAATACAACAGCACATAACATATCTAATACCGACACCACCGGATACGTGCGTCAGCAGATACTCCAGGGGTCTGCTACTTATGACACTATCAAGACAAGTTATAAGTCCGTAGCCAATCAGCAGTTGGGTCTCGGTGTCGTATATTCCAAGACAAGACAGGTAAGAGACGTCTTTTTGGACGCCACATACAGAAAAGAGTCAGGCAGAAGCGCTTTTTATGAGGTATCTGCCGATGCTTTGGGAGAGGTTGAGAATCTCTTGGACGAGATGAACGGTGAGACGTTCCAGGAGTCTGTATCAGACTTATGGACAGCCGTACAGGAGATGGCCAAGGATCCCAGCAGTGCGATCACTCAGGGTATGTTCCTTGAGAGATGTTCGGAGTTTTTGGCAAGAAGCCAGTCCGTATACGAAGGACTTTGTGACTACCAGATGAGTCTGAACGAGACAGTTAAGAAGAACACTAACCGCATTAATGAGATTGCGGATCAGATAAAGGCTTTAAACGATGAGATAAGAGCCATAGAGATAAGTAACACCAAAGAATACGGCGTATCTTTCGAGAAAGCCAATGACTTAAGAGATACACGTAACGCCCTTTTGGACGAACTTTCAACATACGGTAACATTTCTTATGAAGAAGATGTCGACTGTACGGTATGGGTTCAGCTTGAAGGTGAAGATCTTGTAAGAGGAGAAGTGGCATATAAGCTTGGGCTTTATGAGGATGCCAACACAGGATTCTACACACCGTTCTGGATTAAGAACGCCAAGTACTCGGTAGATAACGAAGGCAACAGATATTATACGGAAGAAGAGGTCAACAAGGCACAGGTTTACGACCTTACAAGGAAGATTTCTTCGGATCTTAATACGGATATAGGAGCGCTTAAGTCGTCGCTTCTTGCAAGAGGTGATCATAAGGCCGATTATACGGACCTGAGGGAAGACAGATATGACAATTCGATATCACAGTCCGTATGTATGAATATAATGGCTGAGTTCGATCAGCTCGTACACGGAATAGCAACCACGATCAATAAGGTATTGGCTGACGCGGCATATGCAGCTCAGGCTATCAACCCTTCGAGCACATACCTTATGACGACAGATCCTCTTACAGGCAAGATGGTACCGATACAGGTCTTCCAGAAGATCGCATCCGACGGTTACGATGCCGCCGGTAATTATAATCCGGAACAGCCGGGTACATACGATCCGACTACGGATTCGATTATCGGATATGTTCAGGAATCTTTATATACGACGACCAACATGCAGATCAATTCGGCGCTTCTTCGTCAGCCTACACTTCTCGGCTTCGTTAAGATAGACGGTCAGGTGGATTACACCACGATGGAGAATTTAAAGGCCGCATTTACTGCAGAGAATATGACTCTTAACCCCAATGTTAAGAAGAAGTCTTCTTTCGAAGATTATTACGGAGACCTTGTAAGCCAGGTGGCCAATTCCGGTTCGGTATACAGAAGTCTCATTGACAGCCAGGAGAAG
>JAFYBE010000051.1 GCA_017540355.1 Lachnospiraceae bacterium
AATCAAGAAGCTGCTCTCTTAAAGGTCCGCGAAGCCATTCATCCATAGGCACGCCGAAACCTGTCTTTGGTCTTTCCAAAAGCTCTTTAGGTATATAGTCATAAGCAATATCTTTTAAGATATGCTTCTTATCTCCCTTATGATACTTGAATCTATGCGGTATTCTGAATGAATACTCCATTACATCGGTGTCCATTATGGGACATCTTGCTTCAAGCGAATATTTCATGGACGCCCTGTCCATCTTAACCAGAATATCCTCGGGAAGGTATGTATCCATATCAAGAAGCATTCTTCTTATCTGGAAATTATTTACTCCGTAAAGGCTCTCCACAGGATACAGAACAGGCTGCATATTGCTTCCGACATTGTAATCCGTCGCAAGATACTGAGCCGCGCTCATCGGGATATCCATGTCCTCATTGCCTGATATAAAGGCATGCGAAGCTCTTACATATCCTTCTGATACAAGCTGTGTCTTGGTTTCGGGATCTCTGTTGTTTGCAACAACCTTAACCCTGAACGGCATCTTATCAAGGAGCGTTCCGTCTCCGCTCTTAATACGCGAAAGACTGTGTACAATAGCTCCCGGAATATCAAGAAGCTGCGCCGTTCTCACGTTATCATATACATTATATCCGCAGAAAAACTCATCTCCGCCGTCACCCGAAAGAGCTACGGTGACATCCTGCTTTGCAAGTTTACTTACAAGCATCGAAGGAATCTCTGAGTTATCCGCAAAAGGTTCGTCGTAGTACTGCGGAATACTGCTTACAAGCTCGAACATCTCTTTTTCTGAAATATAGAGCTCTGTGTGATCGGTTCCAAGGTGTTTTGCGATTTCCTTGGCATACTCCGCTTCATTATATCTGGGAACATCAAAACCTATGCAGAATGTCTTTACGGGCCTGTCTGAATGTTCCTGGGCAATTGCCGTTATAAGAGATGAATCATATCCGCCCGACAAGAAAGTTCCGAGAGGAACATCGGCTATCATTCTGGATGCAACGGACTTCTTAAGTCTCTCTTTCAGTCCTTCCTTTGCTTCCGCATAGCTTCTTACGGGATCTTTTGACATCTCTTTGTATACTTCTTTTATATCCCAATACTTCTTCTTGGTGATCTTACCTGCGCTAAACTTAAGATAAGAACCTGCCTCAAGCTTATACACATCGGTAAAGATAGTATCGGGAGCAGCAATATACTGCTGAAGAAGAAATCTTGAAATAACCTGTTTTCTTATCTCCGGCTTAAATCCGGGGCACTTCATAATAGGCTTAAGCTCTGAAGCAAAAACAATGTTTTCTCCGTCAAACCAGTAAAAAAGCGGCTTCTTACCTATTCTGTCTCTTATAAGATAAACATCGGATGTCTCTCTGTCATATATTGCAATCGCAAACATTCCGTGGATGTGATCCACCATATCTATTCCCCACTTGAGGTACGCAGCGATTATGACTTCCGTATCACAATTCGACTTAAACTCATAGTCAGAGAGTTCTTCCTTGAGTTCACGGTAGTTGAATATCTCTCCGTTATAGACAACAGATATTCTGCCGTTCTCGGAGTGCATCGGCTGATGTCCCAAAGGAGAC
>JAFYBE010000052.1 GCA_017540355.1 Lachnospiraceae bacterium
AATGTATCCCGTACCCCATACCGTCTTGATGTACTTGGGCTCATTCGGATCGTCTTCTATCTTCTCCCTTAATTTCCTTATATGAACATTAAGTGTACTGTCTGAGAAGAATGTATCTCCCCACACTTCATCAAAAAGAGTTTCTTTGTTGACAATAGTGTCATGATGCTTGTACAGACAATCAAGAAGAGCATATTCTTTAGCCTTAAGTTCAATCTGCCTATTCTTAATCTTTACGGACATAGTTGATGCTTCAAGCACGAAATCCGCATTTGCTTCTGTTAAAGAACCCTCCCCGTTATCAGATGTTCCCAATCCGCCTGATGCTTCTTTAAGCTGCTCGATTCTCTTGAGATTGACCTTAACCTTGGCCAAAAGCACTGATAAGCTGTAAGGCTTCTTGACGTAATCATCTCCACCTATCGACAGTGCAATAAGCACATCATCATCGCTTTGCCTTGCACTGATAAACAGTATGGGCACCTGCATATCTTCACGAAGTTTCTTACAAACATCAAAACCGGACCTGTCGCCCAGATTGATATCCAAAAGCACCAGGTCCGTTGTATTCTCTTTAAAAAACTCAAAACATGCCTCACTGTCACCTACGTATTCCGTCGATACTTCGAACATCTTAAAATACTCGGCAGTCATCTTCGCAAGTTCGGTTTCATCATCTACTATCAGACAGTTGTAATGCATATGAGCCTCCTGCTATGTAAGATTATAACATAATTACTCTTCGGTAATCATCTTAACCGGCTCAAGTCCTTTGATTCTGCGTCCGATGAATGCCGAAGTACCCATCGCGATTGTCACTATAAGGACTATCGACATCAGATAGGACGTAACCGAAATATTGAAAGCAACTTTCTTATATCCGAAGATTCCGAACATCAGAGCAGATCCTTTGGCTCCTGCAGCTCCTCCGAATATCACTCCCAATATGATACCTATTAATATACCGGGCATGTTCGAAAGCATTGTCTGCCATATAAGCTGTCCTGATGTAAACCCAAGCGCCTTGCTCACACCTAAGTTACACCACTCCCTGTTAATCTGCGTTCTTATGATAAGCGATTCCACAAACGCAATTATAAGTGAAGTAAGAACTGCAACAAGTATGGCTACCGCCTTAATGGACGTTATTACCAGATTTGCAATATTTGCCACCGAATCATCAACACTCACTACATCAACATCGGGATATGTGTCCTTGAATTCTCTTTCAAATTCCGCATATGTATGATTATCCTTGATCTTGATTTCCGCAGTAGTTACGTGTATATTTACAAGCCTCCTTAAGCCGTCAATGGTTAAGAATCCCATCATACCCATATTGTTAAATGTCTGATTAAGGCCGCATACAATATAGGACTCTTCGTTACCGCCGTAACCTATTGTGATTGTGTCTCCCACTTCCACACCGAAAGTTCTGGCCGCATTGGAACCGAGCATTACCTCATTGTTATGCTTCGGCCATCTGCCGTCTGAGAGTCCGCCACCCGTAATATATGAAGTGTCATTGAATGCTCTTGTTGTAATATTCTGCTTCTTCTTACCCTTACTGTACTCTGCATCAAACCACACATCTCCGTACGCATAATCAACAGTAGACATACCGTTAATCACATCAAGCATACTTTCATCTTCAAGATCCGACTCGGCATCTTCAAATACCATACCTGCGATATTCATAACGGCATCCGAATCCGAAGCAAAAGTATCAACCATACCGAATCCGACTATGGAAGATATGGTGAGGATCATTGCGATAAATATAACACCAAGCTGAGATCTGAATCTTCCGAATGTCTCCTTTAAGGACAGAGTAATCGGTACCGGAAGTAATGTCTTATCAAACGGGAAGAAATTCTTCTTGGAATTGTGTGAATTGATACCGCCTCTTAATGCTTCAAGTACTGTTGTCTTCTTATAATCTCTTCCGAGTATAACGGTAAGTATAACAACAACCAGACATATTCCGAGTATTACCAGTATACCGAGGTTCCAGTATATAGGCTGATTCCAGTCAAGTCCGAGAAGATACAGTAACACTTTACCGACCTTGCCTGCTATAAGTGCACTTATAAGCACTCCGCATATACTGCCAAGCCCCGATACCGTTAGCAGCTGTGTGAGTAATATAAGTACAAGTTCTCTTACCGTATATCCGGATGCTTCCATGATTGCGGTATTTTTCATATTGGTCATGATAAAATTCTTAACACTGAAATCTATAATGACCAGAGAGATTACGAATATTATAAAAGCGAACAATAAAACCATCGCAACGAACATATACGGAAGTATAAGCGATGCAGGATACATAATCGATTGCGGCAGGAAATTGTACCCCGGAATCGACACATCGGGGTTGGCTGCATTGTATTCAGATCGCCATACAATATATTCATTAACTATTGCATCGGACAGTACACCCTCATCAACCTTTTTCTTTCTGGCTGTACCTGACAGTTTGGTTGCGATTCTTTTACCCGATACAACTATGGAATCGGTATTCTCAAATCTGATATCATCAAAATCATCTTCCGTAATAAACGTAAGATATGATGCCATATTCATAGGAGAACAGAAATAAGAATCCTCGTTAAATCCGGCAACCTTAAACGTATATTTTTTTTCATCAATCTTATACTCAATTGTCTCTCCTATCTTATATGATGTTGAAAGCGCAATCGGTAAAATGATCTCACCCTTCTGCAACCCGGATATATCTATGCTTGTGGTCTGAATTGTTCTGGGTTCATTGCTTTTTAAGAAAAACGTAGGATTATCGGTCCATTTCTTTTCTCCCTTATGTCTGAACTTGGTGCTGGCCGCATATAAGAAATCATTGTCTTCAAATTCTCCGATGTTCTTATTGCCGGTTAATATCTCTTCAATCTTATCGGTATTGGCATCGAGATCTCCGTAAGTCAATATAAGAATATCCGCGCCGTTAATATTATCACTGTTGGTCTGCAAGACATTGGCTGCGCCTATAAGCATGGTGATACTTAAATAGATCATCGCCGCCGAGATCAGTGTCATAATCAAGAAGGTTATCATATCCTTCTTCTGTTTCTTCATATTATTCTTTGCAATAAAGAAATATCTGTACATCCTCTTTTACCATCCCATATTCTGTAAGAACGCTTTAAGACGTGCGTGACGTTCCTTGGCTTCTTCAATGCGCGGATTGCTCTCATCTTTATATCCGCCGACATAGGGTCCTAAGTCTATCTCATCGGAAATAACACCGTCCGAAAGATATATAATTCTGTTACCTCTCTCTGCAGCCATGACCGTATGTGTAACCATGACTATGCTCTGACCTCCGTTATTAAGATCGGTAAGTATATTAAGGACATTCTCCGTGTTCTGTGAGTTAAGTGCTCCCGTTGGCTCATCGGCATACAGTACCTCAGGCTTGTTGATGACACCTCTTACAACGGCAACTCTCTGCTGCTGTCCGCCTGACATCTGTGTCGGGAATTTGTTCCAGTCCTCTTCACCTATCTCAACACTTGTAAGCAGACTTTTGGCTCTGTCTGCCAATTCCTTACGATTCTCCGTCTTAAGAAGTCCGCACACCATGATATTATCAAGTGCACTCATGCTGTCATTTAAGTAGTTCTGCTGGAATACAAATCCGACGTGGTCACGACGAAACATCGCAAGCTTATCATTACCGAAGGTTGATATCTCTGTCTCTTTCTTCTCATCACCATCACCCGTATAATATGTGATCGTACCCAGCGACGGTCTGTCCATTCCTGACAGGGCATACAGAAGAGTACTTTTACCGGAACCGGAATTACCCATTATTACGGTAAAGTCACCTTTATAAATCGACAGGTTAAGGTTTTTTAATACGTGCTGCTGTACAGATCCGTTTGAAAAAGTCTTGGATAAATCCTTAACCGTAAGTATTTCTTTCTTTGCTTCCATTATGATTATCCTTTCAAGAGCGAATAATGGTATTCCTTATTTGATGTTCACATCCATACCGTCGGTTAACATAACTGAGTCATTCCAAACAACGACATCTCCCTCATTAAGTCCCGAACATATCTCTATCATATCATCATTCTTGGCTCCTGCCTCAACAAATGTCTTAACGGCTTTCTTATTCTTAACGACAAATACATAATCGCCTTCTTCATCGGAATTATATGATTCTGTGGGAATCTGTAATACGTTCTCAAGTGCGGCTGTCTGAACGCGGGACTTAACCTCAAGACCGAGGATTATATTCTCATCAGGCTCATCGAGAGTTATCTCCACGCCGATGCCCGTACCCTTGTCCGCATCCGTCATTCTCTCTATTCTTGATACCTTGCCGGCATAATCCACACCTCTGATCTTAACTGTGGCAGGCTGATCCTCGGCAATGATATCTATGTCATATTTGTTCACATTGGCTTTTACTACAATGTCCTCTGTTGATTCAAGTATTACGAGTTCGGTTCCTTTTGTAACCGTATTGCCTTCAATAGCACTTATCTTGGTTACAACACCGTCAAAATCAGCCTTTATTCCGTCTTTGGCATAGTTAAGATCTTCCAATTTCTGTGCGTTGGCCAAATCATTGGCTTCTTTAACGGCTTCTATTCTTTCTTTTCCGCCTTTGGTTAAAACACCTGAGTATGTTGCCATCTTTTGAGATGTCATCTCCGTTTTTTTTGCCTGATAATTGCCAAGCATTATATTAAGGCAGTTAAGTTCTTCCTGCATCTGTACTATGTCGCTTGCATACTGCTGCTCGTATGCATTGGTCTGAACCAGCTTCTGAAGATTCTCATACTCATCCGAATCGGGTTCATCGGCCCAATCAATAAGTGAAACCTGAAGTTTGGCTCCTTCATCAGCCAATGCGGCTTTTCTTTCAAGCAGTTCATTTTCTTTTTGCGCTATTGTTACCTGGGTGAGAGCTATCTGCTGCTCAAGTGCAGGGAGACTGTTTGCCGCTTCCGCATACAAACCTGCCGTTCTTCCGCTTGATTGTATTGCCTCATCATAACTTCCCTGATCTGTCTTGGAACTCAAATCCGCCATTGAAATCTGATACTCGATATCGGCTGCATCATAACTTACCAACAGGTCGCCCTTTTTAACATAGTCGCCTTCTTTTACCGCTATCGTGCCGACTTTTCCATCTATCGGAGAATAGTACTTTCTGGTATTGTTGGTCTGTACCGTACTGTTAAACTCTGAGATGCTTGATAAGCTGCCTCTTGCTACGGTATATGAATCAACTCTGAGTGCTGCATTGGCACTGATTGATACCACTCCGATGATTACCGCTACGGCTGCTGCTCCAATCGCTATCATCTTCTTCTTGCTTTTAAGTAATTCCATTTTTTCCATCCTCTCTTTCCGGTTGGTGGTCTCAATTAGTCGTCCCCCGAGACCTTTTGCTCTTTCCCGTAATAAACTTTTTGTCTGTTACTGATACCAATATAACTTAATCGATTTCGTAAGTCTTAACGTGTCTCTTGCATAATCCTTAACTGTTTCTTAATTGGTCCGTTTTCCTGTTTTTCCCTTACATTTTTACAATTATCAGCGTATGTGTGATAGAATAGTAGGGCTTGATAAACTATAAGATAAGGAACGGAGAATCATTTAATGAACAAAAAAGATGTTCTTGAACTTAAGAAAAGATACAAAAAGGAGTCATGCACAATAAGACGTATGGCGGGCTGTTACGTGGATGCAAACAAGCATCAGGTTCTTAAGCTCAATGAAGACTTTCTTAATATGAAGGAAGAAGAATTCTTCAAATTCATGGAGATAGCCAAGAAGACCCTTACGGGTACGATCGGTAATAACATTTTGGAGCTGGAGTTCCCGACCGAGGAAGAGAACCCCGGCGGAAAGCAGCAGTTCTTATACGGATTAAGAGCTTCAGCACTTGATAATGAAGAGCTTCTCGACAGGTTATATGAACTGATAATCGATGGATATAATTACGTAGGCAATTATCTTATCCTCGTATTCCATGATGTATATGACATAATGAACAAGACATCAGACAATTTAAAGACCGGAGAGTCTGATGAAGTATATGACTATATACTCATATCCATCTGTCCTGTTGCCTTATCAAAAGCCGGCTTGGGTTATAAGCCTGATGAGAACAGGATAGGGGCAAGAATAAGAGATTGGGTTGTCGGAGTTCCGGACTTGGGATTCCTCTTCCCCGCCTTCGATGACAGAAGCGCAGATATTCACAAGGTTGATTATTTCATAAGGGATGCCAAGGATTCGCATGCTGAATTCATAGAGGATGTTTTGGGATGCGGCCCCAGACGCACCGCTTTTGAACAAAGGAAGGTGTTCTCTTCAATAGTCAAACGGGCATACGGCGCCGCAGATGAAGAAGGTGAAGAAGCACTTATCGGTATTCAGGAATCACTGAATAACAGGATAGAGACCGAAGAAGCAACGGGCGGTGTGGGTATAAGTGTCACTCTTGATGCCGCAACAATAGACGAAGTACTTGATGAGAACGGAATAGAGGGAGAACCCGCAAGGATTATCAAAGAAGTGGTACTTGAAGAATTTGCGGATGAACTTCCCGAGGTTGCCAATCTTATAGACGGAAAAGCTTTGGAGAAAAACGCCAAGGA
>JAFYBE010000053.1 GCA_017540355.1 Lachnospiraceae bacterium
AAAGTCTTCATGCGATAAGTTCCGTGTCGGAAGTATTGCCGGAAAGTATGAGGAGATATTTTCTGAACTATGAGTGAAAAGGTATCTTTACTTCTAACTACATATAACAGTGAAAATCTTCTGCCGGCGACCCTTGCATCGATTGAGGCACAGGACTATCCGGATATTGAGGTCTGTATCGCGGACAGTCAATCGACGGATTCAACCCTGTCTTTGATAGAGGATTACAGCAGGACATCGAAGTATAAGGTGGTATACGAATCCAAGAAGGACAGCGGCATATACGAGGGCTTAAACAATGCGATTGCGCTTTCTTCGGGAGATTATCTTCAGGTTATGAATGACAGACTGACGATTCCGGATGCGATAACAAAGCTTGTCAATGCAGTTAAGGCAGAGGAAGATAAGGCGCGAAGCGATAAGGGAGATGTTGAAGTGCTTGGCGCGCACAGTGATCTTATATATGCGGAAGGTGACAGAACTGTCAGATATTGGCATATGGGACGCGGTAAAATCCGTGCGGGCTGGATGCCGGCGCACCCGACGCTTTTGCTTAAAAGAGCCGTATATGATAAGTACGGCCTGTATGATACTTCTTATGTCTGTTCGGCGGATTACGAGTATATGATTCGTATTCTTAAAAACGGCGGCAGACTGGGATATGTGGATGAAGTGCTTGTATCGATGTATTACGGCGGAACAAGCAATTCGTCTATGGGCTCATATATGCGCTCGATACTTGAAGCAATCAGAGCACTTAAGTCCAATAGAGTTCGTCCTGCTTTATGGATAACGGGGCTTAGAACTATAAGAGTAGCTCTGCAGTTTTTTAACAGAGGATGAAGACTAATATGTCCGATACCGTAAGGAAAGTCATTAAGTTCATATCGGCATATATCCTGACCGTGGGAACAGGTGCGGTTACAGGCTACGGCATCACAAGGATAGACATTGTGCTACCGCTTTTGTGTATCCTTATTTATTTCATCCTGGATGCAGCGGATGCGAAGATTATTAAAAAAGATGCATCGTGGAGCTGTCTTAAGGCTCTTTGCTTACAGGGGATGACGCGTGATGAACTTAAGGCCGAGCTTAAGTATTCGCTTCCCCTTTCGTTTGTCTTTGCTTTAAGCGTGGTTGCCGGAAGACACATAGATGTGTGGGATGAAGAGATAAGCTTATGGAACGCGGTAGATGTATTGCTTTTACTTCTTCTTACCGCTGTTTTTGCATTTCTGATAATTGTGCTTTTTAGAAAGACAGATAGTGATAAAGCTGTAATCGTAAAAAAGGCAGACTTTGATCTTAAACGTTTTGCTATATTGGCCGCAGTCTTCTTTGCATGCAGGATCCCATATTATCTTACGCTTTTCCCGGGCAATTACGGTAAGGACAGTTTTGAATCGGTGGATATGATTCTGGGTAATATCCCGTGGACCAATCACCATCCAATCTTTTTTACGGCCCTTATGGGATTGATTGTAAAGCTTACGGGAGGGGTCGGTAATATTGGGCTCTCACTCGGAATCTTTACGGCAATACATATGATTCTTGAGTCGATGACTTTAAGTTACATATCATGCAGGATATTCGGATATGAGAAGGAAAGCGGATCCAAGGGCTATATGGGTGTGGTTTCGGCAGTCTTTTTTGCAATTCACCCCATTGTTGCCATGTATTCGATGTACATCACAAAGGATGTGCTGTTCTCGTGTGCGGTGGCTCTGCTTGTGATCAAGCTTCTTGATATTGGCAGGGAGACAGATGATAAAGGGAATATTAAGAACTCATACAGTATAAAGCTGTGCGTGCTTATGCTTCTTACAATGTTACTTCGCAATAACGGCACTTTGATTGTGTTCGGCATCGGAATAGTTATGTGCCTGTGTTATAAAAAGCAGTTTTTAAAGGTATTGCTGCCTCTTGTCATTTCGATGGCTGCTTTCTTTGCATTTAAGAATATTGCTTACAGGGCGCTTGATATTAAGCCCGAATCCTTTGCGGAATCGGCTTCGGTTCCTTTGCAGCAGGTTGGTTATGTTATAAAGGAACATACGGATGAAGAGATAGAGGCTGTACTGACCGATGAAGAATATGGTATCCTATGTAAGGTTATGCCTCTTGCAAAAGTAAGAGAAGTATATGAACTCGGATATACCGATTCATATAAGTTTGATAAGGATTTCGATGATGAGTTCTTTAATGAGCATAAGTCGGAATTCAT
>JAFYBE010000054.1 GCA_017540355.1 Lachnospiraceae bacterium
CTGTAGAGGCTTACAAGGATAAGTTTGATAAGGTATATATCTCTGAGCCCCTCTTAGGTCAGGTTGGTGCTGATGCTAAGAGCCTCAATGATGATAAGAAGGCCGTATGTGAGGCAGTTGTAGCGCAGACAGTTGCAGATGCTTCATTTGACAGCCTTGATAAGATGGCTGAGGATAAGACGGCGATTGTATATATCGGACACGGAACATCACATACAGCCAAGGTTACTTATTCACAGATGCAGGCACAGATGGACGAGCTCGGATACGCTAACGTATTCGTAGGTACCGTTGAGGGTGAGCCTGAAGAGACAGCTTGTGAGAACATTATGGAAAACGTCCACAATGCAGGTTATACCAAGGTTATCATGAGACCTCTTATGGTTGTTGCAGGTGATCATGCCAACAACGATATGGCGGGTGATGATGAGGATTCTTGGAAGAGCCTCTTTGAAGCATCAGGATACTTCGAGCAGCTTGATATGCAGATTGCAGGTCTTGGAAGAATTGAAAACGTTCAGAGCAGATATGTTGCACATATTGCAGATGCTCTTAAGTAATCTGAGTAATAAGGTAGTGATATAAAATGAAGAGTAATATTGTAAAGAGTATTGTTGCCATAACGCTCGGTGCGGTTCTTATCGCAGGATGCGGCAAGAGTGAAGCGCCGATTGCACCGGCCACAGAAGAGACTTCGACAGAAGAGTCGGCTGAGGAGTCATCCGAAGTTCTGACCGAGGAACAGTCTGAGGAGTCTGCACAAGAGGCCAAAGCAGCTCCTATTGAAGACGGAACATATCTTGCTTCTTTTGATACAGATGGTTCAATGTTCCATGTCAATGAAGTATGGGACGGTAAGGGAATTCTTACTGTCAAAGACGGTGAGATGACCATACATATCGTTATGCCGTCCAAGAATACAGTCAATCTTTTCTACGGATTGGCTGAGGATGCGAAGAAGGACGGAGCGGTTTTAATAGATCCGACCAATGAAGAGGTTACATATGACGACGGCACCTCTGAAGAGGTGTATGCATTTGATGTACCCGTTCCCGTGCTTGATGAAGAATATGATGTGGCTTTAATCGGTAAGAAGCAGGTATGGTATGACCATAAGGTCAAGGTATCAAACCCTGAACCATATGATGCAGAGGCTGAATCGCCCGAGGCAGATGAAACGAAAGCGGATGCAAATGATAACGGCCTGACCGCTGAAGTAACGCTTACAGGCGGAAGCGGTAAGGCAACTGTCACTTCTCCTGCTAAGATTAAGGAAGCAGATGGCAAGATCATCGCAACCATCGAGTGGAGCAGTCCCCATTATGATTATATGATCGTGGACGGCGTCAAATACATGCCTGTCAATACGGAAGGCAATTCGGTATTTGAGATTCCGATTCCCGGATATAATGAAGATTTCACGGTGATAGCGGATACAGTAGCAATGAGTAAGCCACATGAAGTTGAATATGTGTTAAACTTTAAGAAGTAACTAAGCTAATAGCCCACAGTCAGACCTGATGGTGGGCTGTTTGATAAAAATGAAAAAGACTGAAATTATAAAAAAAACAATATCCTTCATATTAATGCTGACGACCGCCATGTCGCTGCTTGTATCATGCGCTCCAAAGGCCTACAATGTACCTGCGACAGATACACAGGATCAACTTAAATTATCCTATGCTACGGAGTTTTCCGTCAGCACCAATGGGGACGGATACAAGCATATACATATAGCAGACGGTACGGATTACATACTGGTTCCTGCGGGAAAAGATGACAGCAACTTAGGTATCGAAGGCGCCGTACTTATTCATGAACCCGTGGCGAACATTTATCTTGCGGCGTCATCCGCCATGGATCTGTTTTTAAGTCTGGATTCTTTGGACAGTATTAAGACCTGTTCAACCAAGGCCGAGGACTATTCGATTGATGAGGCCAAGACCAAGATAGAATCCGGTGAGATAGCATATGTCGGCAAATACAGTTCGCCCGATTATGAGACCATTTTAGGCAGCGGATGCAACCTGGCAATAGAATCAACTATGATTACGCATTCGCCCAAGATTAAAGAGGAACTTGAAAAACTTGGTATTCCCGTGCTTACGGAAAGGTCAAGCTATGAGAAGAATCCGCTTGGAAGACTTGAGTGGATTAAACTATACGGAGTTCTTTTGGGTAAGGAAAGCGAAGCCGAAGAGTTTTTTGCGGCAGAGGAAGCGAAGGCGCTTGCCGTTGAACAGATGCTGCAGGAAAGCAACATAAATGAAGATGATAAGAAGACTGTTGCATACTTTTACTTATCATCCAACGGATATGTCAATGTAAGAAAGCCCGGAGATTATGTATCGACGATGATTAAGATGGCGGGCGGTAAATATGCATATGACAGTATAACCGACGAAAGTGACAATGCGTTATCCACCATGAACATCAACTGGGAAGAGTTCTATAAGGATACGGTGGATGCTGACATTTTGATATACAACGCCACTATAGACGGCGGCGTGAAAAGCATTGATGAGCTTATAGCCAAGAACTCTCTTTTTGCTGATTTTAAAGCGGTAAAGGAGGGGAATGTATATTGCTCGAATGCGGACATGTTCCAGAAGACAAGTCTTGTTGCGGATATCATCACGGATATGTATAAGGTGATAAGCGATGAAGACACGGATAACCTTAAGTTCATGTATAAGGTAAGTGAGTGATATGAATAAGAGTAAAAAGCATACATTATTGTTCATATGTCTGATATTTGCGATATTTGCGCTTGTACTTATAAACATATTAAGCGGAAGTGTGGGTATCGGTTCAAAAGATGTCATAAGCATACTCTTAAGCGGTGATAAAAGCAGTGTGGACGGCAAGATAATCTTTGATATCAGACTGCCGAGAATCATAGAAGCGATATTCTTAGGCGGAGCTTTGGCTTTGTCGGGTTACCTGCTTCAGACCTTTTTCTTGAATCCCATAGCCGGCCCGTACATTTTAGGTATTTCATCAGGGGCCAAGCTTTTTGTGGCCATACTTATGGTGTTCGCACTTAAGATAGGTTTTGCGATGAACTCGCTTATGCTTGTCATAGCCGCATTTATAGGCTCGCTTATAGCAACGGCCTTCGTACTTATCGTATCGGTTCGCGTAAGGTCGATGTCGATACTTATCGTATGCGGTGTGATGGTGGGATATATCTGTTCGGCAATTACCGAATTTATCGTAACGTTTGCCGATGACTCCAATATAGTTAATCTTCATAACTGGTCTCTCGGTACATTTTCATCTGCTGGATGGAGTGATGCATGGATATATATTCCTATAGTGATTGCAGGCATCATTGCAGCGATATTCATGTCTAAGACGATAGAAGCCTACGGTTTCGGTGAAGCCTATGCCGGAAGCCTCGGTATCAACATATACGGATTCAGAGTGGCACTTATAATTGTATCAAGTATTCTGTCCGCTACGGTAACGGCCTTTGCGGGTCCTGTGTCATTCGTGGGAATAGCAATGCCGCACGTGGCAAGGAATCTTTTTAAATCCGAAAAGCCGCTTGTTGTCATTCCGGCATCATTCCTGTTAGGCTCGGCATTCTGCCTTTTATGCGATCTTTTGGCAAGAAGTATGTTCGCACCGACGGAACTTAGCATAAGCACGGTAACGGCCGTATTCGGAGCTCCTATAGTCATCTCGATGATGATGGGAAGGAGGAATGAAAATGTCTGATATACGTTTTGATAATGTTAAAGTCGGATACGACGGTAAAGTCATAGTGGATGAAGTGAGTTTTGAGGCTGAAAGAGGCTGCATTACGGCACTTATAGGACCTAACGGCGCGGGCAAGTCAACGATTCTTAAAACCGCCTCAGGTCTTATAAAGCCTGTTGACGGAAGCGTATATATATATGGCAGGCCCATAGATGAGTACTCTGCAAAGGATCTTTATTCCATAGTTTCCGTTATGATGACGGACAGAATAAAGACAAAGTTCATGACATGTTTTGATGTTGTAAGAGTCGGCAGATACAGATATACGGGAATATTCGGCGGACTTACGGATAATGACAAACGTGTCATAAAAGAGAGCATGGAGATGATAGGCGTATGGGAGTTAAGAGATAAGGATTATAATACGTTAAGTGACGGTCAGAAGCAAAGGGTATTGCTTGCAAGATCCATTGTATCCAGCCCGCAGATTCTTATAATGGATGAACCTGCAAGTTTCCTTGATATGGGAAGAAAGATCGAATTTTTCGATGCGCTTACGGACCTTGTAAAAAAGAAAAGCATCACGGTTCTTATATCAATGCATGAGGTCGAACTTATAAAAAAGGTTGCGGATAAGGTTATATGCATAGGCAACGAGGGTAAGATCGATGCCATGGGTGATGCGAAAGAACTTATAAGACCGGAATACATGGAACGGCTTTTTAACATGGATAAGGGTAAATATGAGGAATACTACGGATAAGAAAAAAACCGCATATTTAATGGTTCAGGGCACGATGTCCAATGCCGGTAAAAGCCTTATCGTTGCAGGTCTATGCAGGGTATTTTCACAGGACGGATATAAGGTCTGTCCTTTTAAGTCCCAGAACATGGCTCTTAATTCCTATGTTACGGATGACAATCTTGAGATGGGAAGGGCACAGGTCATGCAGGCTGAGGCTGCGGGCATAAAGCCTTCGGTGTATATGAATCCTATCCTGCTTAAGCCTACGGGCGATATGAAAAGCCAGGTCATTGTTAACGGAAAGGTTCTGGCGGATTTAAGTGCAAAGGATTACTACGCAAAAAAGACAGAGTTCATACCGGATATAGAGAATGCTCTGAATGTTCTCTCCAAAGAGTACGAGATCATAGTGATAGAGGGCGCGGGTTCTCCTGCGGAGATTAATCTTAAGGACAATGACATAGTCAACATGGGTATGGCAAAGATCGCCGACGCTCCCGTAATCCTGGCGGGAGATATAGACAGAGGCGGCGTTTTTGCCCAGATATACGGCACGGTGATGCTGCTAGAAGATGATGAGAAGGCCCGAATAAAGGGAATAGTCATCAACAAATTCCGCGGCGATAAGACCATACTTGATCCGGGAATTGAGCAGATAGAGACCATGCTTAACATCCCCGTTTGCGGAGTTTTGCCCTATATCGACATCAGTCTTGATGATGAGGATTCGCTTGCCGAAAGGCTTGCATCTAACAAAAAGGGTGATATTGATATTGCTGTTGTAAGGCTTCCGCACATTTCAAACTTCACGGATTTTAATGTCTTCGATGAATTTGAAGGCGTCGGAGTGAGGTATGTCAAAGAGGCGCATGAATTTGGCGATCCGGACCTTGTGATCATTCCGGGCAGCAAGAATACAATCGCAGATCTGGGAGATATAAGGGATAAAGGGCTTGATAAGGCCATAAGTGCGTATGCGGCGCAGCATAAGCCTGTTATAGGAATCTGCGGAGGCTACCAGATGCTTGGTAATACGATATCCGATCCCGACGGCGTCGAGGGCGGAGGAAGCGCGGAAGGACTTAAGCTTTTGCCGATTGATACCTGCCTTACCACGGAAAAAAAGCGCGAACCTGTTAATGGCAGATTCGCGGATTTATGCGGTATGTTCGCCGAACTGTCAGAACTTGATTACAGCGGTTACGAGATACACATGGGTATAAGCAAAGTGACGGATGATAAGGCAAGTGAATTCACGGATTCAGGATCCGGATACTGTCTTGATAATGTATACGGCACCTATGTCCACGGAATATTCGATGAGGACGGCGTGGCCGATGTGATTGTAAGAGCGCTTTATAAGGCCAAAGGGCTTGCCTATAACAGAGAGACGATAAGCAGAAGGAACTTTAAGGAAAGCCAGTATGACAAGCTGGCGGATATGATTAGAAGCCACATGGATATGGAATACATATATAAGATCATGGGCATTGAGAATAAGAATGAATAATGAGATTTATGATGAGATAAAGAGAAGATGGGACGGAATATCCAAGCCGATAGACGGTCTGGGAGATTTTGAGGATATCGTATGTAAGATAGGAGCCGTTCAGGAGACGATAACGCCTGACATTACCAGGAAGGCTTTAATTGTAATGTGTGCCGATAACGGTATCGTAGCCGAGGGTGTTTCCCAATGCGGATCCGAAGTTACGCTGCAGGTAGCTAAGGCTTTGGGGCGCGGCAGCAGTACGGCCAACACTATGGCACTTGAAGCAGGCATAAAGGTTATCCCTGTTGATATCGGAATTGACAGCGATGAGTCTTTACCGGGAGTCCTTGATCATAAGATAAGAAGAGGAAGTGATAACTTTTTATTTAAAAGAGCGCTTACCGAAGATGAGGTGCAGGCAGCAATCGATGCGGGCAAGGCACTTGTTGATGAACTTGCGCAAAAGGGATATAACCTGATTGTTACGGGAGAGATGGGCATAGGCAATACCACGACGGCGACCGCCCTGCTGTGTCTTATGACAGGCATAGGTCCGGCAATAGTAACGGGAAGAGGCGCGGGCCTTGATGATGTGGGATTGTTTAATAAGATTGAAGTCATAGAAAAAGCGGTGAAGCTTTACGTTCGTGACGATACTGAAGATAAGGCCGTCCTTGCTTTGGACTATTTAAGTGCAATCGGAGGCCTTGATATAGCAGGTCTTTGCGGCGTATATCTCGGATGTATGCAACATGAAATACCGGTTGTGATAGACGGTTTCATATCGGGAGTCGCAGCACTTTATGCGGATGCGATAAGCCCCGGATGCAGGGACTATATGCTTCCTTCTCACAGCGGAAGAGAGACGGGACTTATAAGAGCGCTTGACGAGCTTTCGTTAAAGCCTCTTATAGACGGTAATATGGCGCTTGGAGAAGGCACGGGTGCGATTATGGCATGCAAGCTTTTTGATAGTGCGATCAATCTTTACTTAAACGGTGCGAGATTTGAATATAACGGCATTAAGGAGTATGAACGCTTCAAATGATGGTACTTGTTGTGGGAAGACCCGACAGCGGCAAGTCAGCCAAGGCTGAAGAACTTGTCATGGAAATATCTGCTTCGGATAAAAGAATATATCTTGCAACTATGATTCCTTACGGCGAAGAAGGCAAAGAAAGAGTTATAAAGCACAGAACCTTGCGGGAAGGAAAAGGCTTTGTGACCGTTGAAAGACCAAAGGATGTGGGAACACTGCCCGATGCAAACGGCTTGATTGAAGGGATAGCTGCAAGCAAAGCCACGGTGCTTTTGGAATGTGTGTCCAATCTCTGCGCCAACGTAATGTTTGAGCGCACAGATAAAAAGCAGGACAAACTCTTATCGGATAAGACGGCAGAGGTTGTAATAAAGGATATATTGATGCTTAAAGACAAGGTTAAAAACCTTGTAGTCGTAACTAATGAGTTTGAGCAGGAAGAGGGCTTTGACGAAGATACGATAAGATACACACAGGCCGTAAGTGCCGTTAATGCCGCACTTAAAAATGCGGCGGATAAGACATACGACCTGATAAAGGGAACAATATAGATACATGAGGATAATCAAAGGTTTTATAATTGCATTTTCGCTGTATTCAAGGATACCGATGCCGCGCTTTGAATGGAAGGAAGAAGATATGAGATACAATCTCTGCTTTCTGCCTTTTGTCGGTGCGCTTATCGGTGCGCTTGTATACGGAAGCCTTTATCTTATCGATTTGGCTGCGCTGCCGCTTTTTCTTAAGATATGTGCGTCATCGGTAATCCCGATTATTGTAACGGGCGGCTTTCATGTAGACGGATTTATGGATGTTGCGGATGCACATAACTCATATAAGTCAAAAGAGGAAAAACTTAAGATTCTTAAGGATCCGCATATCGGAGCGTTTGCGGTTATAAGTTTGCTTATTTATTCGCTCATATGGGCGGGAGCGTTAACGGTCATATTTGATAGGGGAAGTAATGTGATTTTCATTCCGCTCGCCTTTGTCTTTGTCATATCAAGGATTGGGACGGCGGTTTCTTCGGTTCTACTTAAAAAGGCCAAGGATGACGGAATGCTAAAAAATGAGACGAATAAGACGGGCATAACCCAACTTGTCATTCTTGGGATTGAACTTGCAGGCTGCGTTTTGGCGGTCGGCTTATCGGATATATATGTCGCGCTTTTAATGGCAGCAGGGCTGTTGCTTTTTTACATATATTACAGATACAGGACATACAAAGAGTTTGGTGGAGTGACCGGAGATACGGCAGGGTATTTTGTATGCATGAGTGAGCTTACGCAGCTTTTGATCCTTGCCGCATACTGCCTTATAAGATAACTATGGGAATACACAGAATACTGCTTTTGCGACATGCCCGAACAAAGGGCAACGAAGAAAAAAGATATATGGGAATGCGAAGCGATGAGCCTGTATCCGATGAGGGACTTAAGCAGCTTGAGGGGACGGATATGGACAAGGTCCCTGCTTTTGACAGGGTATTCTGCAGTCCGATGCAGCGTTGCGCAATTACGGCTGAGCGAATATTCCCGGGTAAAGAGACGGAATCCGTGCAAGAACTTACGGAGATGGACTTCGGCCTTTATGAGGGTAAAAATTTTGAGGAACTTAAGGATGACCCGTATTACAATGAGTGGATTGCAAGTAACGGCAGACTGCCGTTCCCTGATGGTGAGGATATGGCGGGCTTTACAGCAAGAAGCCTAAAGGCCTTTAAGGGTATACTTGATAAACTTAAGGATGGCGAAAGCGCTGCAATAGTCTGCCACGGCGGCAATATAATGGCGATATTAAGCGCCGTGACGGGCGTTGAGTACTTTGACTTTAATGTGGGCAATATCGAGGGATATATCATCGATATCACGTATGACGGAGAGAACATAAATGTATTATCATATGAGCGCTTTGGCGTTGGGATGGATACTTGACCTAATAATAGGCGACCCGTATTGCGTGCCGCATCCGATAAGATGGATCGGAAGACTCATCGGCTTTTTGGAAAAGCATTTAAACGACAGTGAGGTAAGTCCAAAGAGACTTAAGCTTCGCGGTCTTTTGATCGTGATTGTTACGGTGTTGCTTCCGGCTCTTGTTACTGCGGTTTTGATGATTGCAGCATACAGGATTCATGTAATTGCGGGTGTTGTAACCGAGGCCGTTATCACCTGCTATATGCTTGCATGCAGGAGTCTTTATAACGAGAGCATGAAGGTGTATAAAAGCTTTGATACGGATGATATCGACGCATCAAGGAAGGCCGTTTCGATGATAGTCGGCAGGGATACCGCCGCTTTGGATAAGGCGGGCATCATAAGGGCGACTGTTGAGACGGTGGCCGAGAATGCATCCGACGGTGTGATCGCGCCGCTTTTTTATCTGGCAGTCGGAGGCCCGGTCCTCGGAATCATATATAAAAGCGTCAACACGATGGATTCGATGATCGGCTATAAGGATAAGAAGTATAAGGATATAGGTTTTTTTGCGGCAAAGCTTGATGATATTTTAAACTTCTTTCCGGCCAGATTAAGCGCCGTAATGATGATAACGGCGGCATTCATTTTAGGCAGGGACTTTGACGGAGCAAGCGCAATAAAGATATACAGACGCGACAGATATAAGCATGCAAGTCCCAACTCCGCTCAGTGCGAGAGCGTCTGCGCGGGTGCGCTCGGACTTAGGCTTGCGGGACCGGCTTCATACTTTGGTAAGAGGGTTGATAAGCCATATATCGGTGATGCGGTAAAAGAAGCCGAACCTGCGGATATCATAAGAGCCAACAGACTTATGATTGTTTCGGCGACCGCCACATTCACGGTATTCGAAGCATTGTTATGGCTTATTACTTTTGTTATTAAATAAGGAATGTTTGTATGGGTAACAACATACACGGCGGTGACATATACCGCAATAAAGTAAATATCGATTTTTCCGTGAGTTTAAATCCAATGGACTGGCCCTATGTACTTAAGCAGAGGATTGAGGGTATCCTTACGGATTTAAACAATATACATACATATCCGGATATCACTTATGACAGGTTAAGGGCGGCGATTGCGGCTTATACCGGAGAGCCTGCGCACAGAATAGTCTGCGGTAACGGAGCATCGGAACTTATAAGCGGCATTGTGAATGTGACAAAGCCTCAGAGGGTATTGCTTGTTTCCCCATGCTTTAGCGGTTATGAGAGAGCGGTTAAGGCATACGGGGCTGAGATCATATATGCATATACGGATGAAGAAAGCGGCTTTTCTGACACGGATGTCATATTAGAGTGCCTGGATGGTGCGGACGCTACGCTTAATAACAAAACACCGGATCTTGTCATAATAGGCAATCCGTCCAACCCCGTCGGCAATCTTATTCCGTCCGAAGCATATGAAAAGATTGTAAAAAAGTGTGAGGAGAAGAGAATAGTCCTGCTTGTTGATGAGTGCTTTACGGAACTGTCAATGTCTTGCGATGAGTATGAGAAAAACTACGGAAGTATAAGAGGCAGAACGCTTATAAGACTAAGGGCGCTTACCAAAAGTTTCAGGCTTGCGGGGTTAAGACTCGGATATGCACTCTGTGAGGATGTTGAGATAGCCTATAAACTGGGTGCATCTTTACCTGAATGGAATGTTTCCACGATAGCCATGAAGGCGGGAACAGCCTGTCTTGAATATGAATGCAAGTTAAGTGAAGAGAGCAGATACATTACGGCATCGTATGAATATATAAAGCGTGAAAGAGAGAGGTTGGCCGAGGCTTTAAGAAAACCGGGAATAAGAGTCTATGACGGAGCGGCCGGTTTTCTCTTAATCCACAGTGAGATTAATCTGTATGAAAAACTCCTTGAGAAGGGAATACTTATAAGAGACTGTGCGAATATCACGGGCCTTGATAAGGGATATTACAGGCTGTCGCTAAGAGATCGAACGGATGATGACAGACTTATTGAAAGCATAAGGGACTGCTATGAAAGAATATGAATTTGTGCTCCCGGAGCAGATAGAATCAAGAAGCTTTGAGATAATTAAAGAAGAACTTATAAAGCAGGGCATCAGTCTTAAGGGACTTGCTTCCGATGAGACATGCCCGATTAAAAGTGAGCCCGTATATAAGCGTGTCATACATACGACGGCTGATTTTGACTATGCGGACAATCTGGTCTTTTCAAAAGATGCACTTACAAAGGCATATGAGCTTCTGACATCGGGCTGTGTGATCGTGACCGATACCAACATGGCGCTTTCCGGAATCAATAAGGGAGCGCTTGGAAAGCTTGGGATTGAAGCTTTCTGCTATATGGCTGATGAGTCGGTTATTGCCGAGGCAAAAGACAGAGGACTTACAAGGGCGGCAGTCAGCATGGAGAGGGCCGCAAAGTTTGATAAGCCCGTGATCTATGCAATAGGCAATGCTCCGACGGCACTTATTTCCGTATATGAGACATATACGGAGCATAAGGATGCCAAGGACAATGCCGATTATCATATCCCGGGGCTTGTAATAGGAGTTCCCGTCGGATTTGTAAATGTCGTTCCCGCTAAAGAGATGATAATAAAAAGCGGACTGCCTTATATAGTCGCAAGAGGCAGAAAAGGCGGAAGCAATGTGGCGGCAGCGATAGTCAATGCGCTTATGTACCAGTTAACGCGAAGATAAGGAAAGCTAATGAGCGAAGGATTAAGAAAAGGATATACAACGGGAAGCTGTGCCGCCGCTGCAGCCAAGGCCGCTTCATATATGCTGCTTACGGGCAAAAACCTTGATAAGACATCAATCATAACTCCCGCGGGCATTACATATGATGCGGATTTAGAAGATATAAGGCGAAGCGAAGGAAGTGTAAGCTGTGCGGTTAGAAAGGACAGCGGTGATGATCCCGACATAACAAACGGCATCCTTATTTATGCGGAAGTAAGCATTGATAAGGATTGCGGCGATTCGGCAGACAGCGCGGTAAGATCGAATGATGACGACGCGGATGAAGTTATCATAGAGATCACAGGCGGTAAAGGCATAGGCAGGGTAACCAAGCCCGGACTTGACAGGCCTGTAGGCAGTCCCGCAATCAATTCAACTCCCCTTGCGATGATAAGGCAGGAAGTAAAAGCCGTGGCGGAACTTGCTGAGTTTACAGGTCGTATAAAGGTTGCGATATCCGCGCCGGAAGGTGAGAAGATAGCTGCCCGTACTTTTAACCCTAAGCTCGGTATAGAGGGTGGAATATCAATAATAGGTACAAGCGGCATAGTTGAGCCTATGAGTACGAGGGCGCTGCTTGATACGATAAGGCTTGAACTTAAGCAGAGGAAAGAGACGGGCTTTGACTACGCGGTCATCGCACCCGGCAATTACGGCAGAGAGCTTATATTGGATAAGTTCGGATACGACATAGATAAAAGCATCAAGTGCAGTAATTATATCGGCGAGACGCTTGATATGGCATCGGGGCTCGGATATAAGAAGATCCTTTTGGCCGGACATATAGGCAAGCTTATCAAGGTCGCCGGCGGGATTATGAACACGCATTCAAAAGAAGCGGACTGCAGGATGGAGATATTAACGGCGCTTTCCGTTATTAACGGGGCGAACGCCAAGCTTTGTAAGGCAATCATGGACTGTGTTACTACAGAAGAAGCGCTTAGGCTTATCGATGAGGCGGGACTTAAAGAAGCCGTCATGAATGAGGCGATAGGAAGGATAGAGGCGCATCTTTCAGACAGGATAAGGCGCAGGATTGATGTGGCCGGAGGAGTCGATAAGGAAGATATGAAAGCCGATGTGATCATGTACAGTAATGAATACGGGATACTCGGCATGAGTGAAGGAGCGGAAGAATGGTTCACTTTGTTGGCGCAGGAACAGGAGCGACGGATTTAATAACCGTAAGAGGACAGAGACTGATTAATAAAGCCGATGTCATAATCTATGCGGGGTCTTTGATAAATAAAGAGCTTTTATTCGAAGCAAAGGACGGCTGTATGATGCATGACAGCGCCTGTATGACTCTTGAAGAAGTAATTGAAGTGATGACGCAGGCGGATAAAGAAGGTAAGGATGTTGTGCGCCTTCATACGGGTGAGCCGAGCATATACGGAGCTGTAAGAGAGCAGATGGATGAGCTTGAGAAGCTTGGTATTGAGTATGATTCATGTCCCGGCGTAAGTGCCTGCTTCGGTGCTGCGGCTGATTTAAATATCGAATATACATTACCCGGTGTCTCACAGACACTTATCATTACGAGAGTCGAGGGACGTACACCGGTGCCTGAGAGCGAGAATTTGAAGTCGCTTGCCGCACATAACTGTTCGATGGCGATATATTTAAGTTCAGGCATGCTTGAAAAGGTGCAGGAGTGCCTGCTTGAGGGAGGACTTAAGCCTGAGACTCCGACGGCCATCGTATATAAGGCGACCTGGCCCGATGAAAAGATTTTTAAGTGTGAGCTTAAGGATTTGTATAAGACGGGGAAAGAGAACGGTATAGACAGGCTTGCAATTGTGCTTGTGGGCGATGCGATAAGGCATGCCTCATATGATCTGTCAAAACTTTATGATCCATCTTTTACAACCGGTTACAGAGATGCAAAGCAGGATTAAACGGAGATAATAATGCGAAGACTGATGATCCTGACCTTTACCGATAAGGGTTATGAACTTGCCAACAGAATATGCGACGCTTCCAAGGCGGGAAAGCTTATGTCGGATTCACAGGCAACTGTGCCGGCAGAGATAAGTGCTGTCCGTGTTGAAAGCGGCAGGCTTAATGAGATAACAAAGAACGCATGGAATGGCGGTTACGACATGCTTTTCATATCGGCCGTAGGTATAGCCGTAAGGGCGATAGCGGGATATCTTGATTCCAAGTTAAGCGACAGGGCTGTGCTTGCGATGGATGAAGGCGGCAGATTCGTGATTCCCGTACTATCCGGTCATGTCGGCGGAGCCGATGCTTTGGCAAAGGCCATAGCGGATTATACGGGCGGAGAAGTTATTATCACTTCGGCTTCGAATGCAAGAGACAAGTCGGCATTTGATGAATGGGCCGCACAGAATAACTTTGCAATCCTTAACAAAGACAGGATAGCAACCGTATATGACAAGGTGCTTTCAGATGAGCCTGTCAAGGTGCTTTGTGCGGATTATGATGATGAACTTCCTTTTAAAAAATTTGAGAGGATTAATACGTCGGATGCTGCGCTGTGCGCGGAGCATCAAGGCGAACTGTCAGAGACAAAGGTTAAAGACGCGGACGTAATAATATGTGAGAAATATGACAACGGTGTCATAAACGCACTGAAGGATAAGTATGCCGACAGAACTCTTATAATGATCAGACGAAATCTTATCATCGGAGTCGGCTGTAAAAGAGGCAAAACTTCGAATGAGATTGTAAGCTTCATAAAGGATACCTGTGATAAAGCAGGGCTTGATATAAGGCTTATAGGCAAGCTGGCTACGATAGATGTCAAGGCGGATGAAGAAGGAATAAAAGCCGCATGTGCTAATAACAGATGGATGCTTGAGACATACACGGCAGAAGAGCTTAAGGAAGTTGTCGGTGAATTTGATTCTTCGGAGTTTGTGGAAAAGACCGTCGGAGTTGATAACGTGTGTGAACGCGCGGCGGTTAGGGCAGGCGGTAAACTTATCGTTAATAAGAGCACATACGAAGGGGTTACCGTTGCGATAGCTGTACGCGACTTTTCATAGAGGAACTTATATGAGTAAAGATAAGAAAAACACAATATACATAGTCGGAATAGGCCCGGGCGGCAATAAGAGCATGACAATCGAAGCCGACAAAGTCCTTAAAAATGCGGATATCATAGTCGGATATGAGACTTACCTTGAACTTGTTAAAGACACCTATCCGAATGCCGAATACATATCCACTCCGATGCGTAAGGAAAGAGAACGCTGCGTTTTGGCATATGAAGCGGCTGAGAGTGGCAAAAGCGTTGCGATGATATGCAGCGGAGATGCGGGCATATACGGAATGGCATCGCTTATGTATGAGGAACTTACGGATAAAGGCGTCGATGAATACGAGCTTAAAGTTATAGCGGGAGTAACGGCGGCCATAAGCGGAGCCGCGCTTTTGGGTGCACCGATAGGTCACGATTTCTGTGTAATAAGCCTAAGCGATCTTTTGACTCCCTGGGAAGTCATAGTCAAAAGGCTTCGTGCTGCGGCGCAGGGCGATTTTGTCATTGTGCTTTATAATCCCTCATCCCATAAAAGGGCGGACTATCTTATGAAGGTGACGGAAATACTTAAGGAATATATGGAACCTGACAGGATATGCGGTATAGCCAATCTTATCGGGAGAGAAGGCGAGAATAAAAAACTCTGTAAATTAAGTGAACTTGGGGATGCCGGTGCCGATATGTTTTCAACGGTTTTTATAGGTTCATCGACAACGAAGGTTATAGACGGCAACATGGTAACACCCAGAGGATACAACGCGTAGTATGAAGATACTTATTTTCGGCGGAACGAGCGAGGCTCATCTGCTGTCCGACAACTTAATAAAAGGCGGTATCGCGCATACCCTCTCGGTTGCGACTTCATACGGCGAGCAGATACTTAAAAACGAGAGTGCTCTAAGGAAAGTACTGACCGGCAGAATGGATGATAAGACCATGGCGGACTGTATAATTGCGGAAGGTTATGATCTTATCATAGACGCAACCCATCCTTTTGCAATCGAAGTGACGTCCAATATCGCAAAGGCTGCCAAGAGCGTTAATGCGGGCGGGAAGTCTGTCAAAGCCATCAGACTTATAAGAGATGCGGGGATGGCCGGTGACACCCAAAATTTAAGTGAGAACGTGATCATATATGATGACAGTACCGAAGCCGCAAAGGCGCTTAAAGACACTTCGGGAAATATATTGCTTACGACGGGCAGTAAGGAACTGCACACATTCACTGACATACTGGGAGCGGATGATATACACAGACTCTATGTCAGAGTCATCCCCAGTATTGAGAGCATAAAGATATGCGAAGCCGCAGGTATTGAAACTTCACACATCATCGCCATGCAGGGTCCTTTTGATAAGGAACTTAATAAGGCAATGATAAGACAGTACGATATTAAGCATCTTATAACCAAGGACAGCGGTAAGTCAGGCGGAACGGAAGACAAGGCAGAAGCCGCGGCAGAGTGCGGAATCAAACTTCATCTTATAGCAAGGCCTTTAACTGATGTCGGAATGGAATCGATGAGTTATGAAGAGGTTCTTGCACTGCTTAATGTTAAGCCCGCATGTGTGCATACGGATATTACTCTTATAGGTATGGGAATGGGAGATGTTTCGGGCCTTACTGTTGAGGCTTTGGATGCAATAAAACAGGCGGATGTAATACTCGGTTCCAAGAGACTTATAGAGATCTGTAAAGATATTAATCTAAGTGATAAATCAGACAAAGAGTATTCGGCCGTATATAAGGCTGATGAGATACTTGGATATCTTGGCGGTCGGCTGAATAGGGAAGTAAGTTCGAATGATAAGAAGATACAGGTTGCTGTCGTTTTTTCGGGTGACAGCGGATATAACAGCGGATGCAAAGCCGTATACGAGGCAATAAAGGCAGAGGAAGATAAGGGAGCGGACATGTCGGTTCGCATTATCCCCGGGATATCGTCGATATCATGTCTGGCTTCAAGGATAGGACGCGCTTATGATTATGCTTTCATCTGCTCGATGCACGGTAAGGGAGAAGCATCGATATACAGGGTTGCGTCACATGTAAGGACTAATGCAGATGTATTTGCTCTTACGGGAGGATTTGAAGATATAGTTAAGCTTGCCGGAATTCTTACGGATGCGGATATGGGTGACTGTGAGATAACGGCGGCTGCCGATATGTCTTATCCGGGAGAGAGAATTGTTGCGGAAAGCGCGGAGAGATTTGCGGCGGGAGATGTGTTTGGAAAAGAAGATAAGGCCTTATACACCTGCCATGTATATAATCCGAATCCTTTGGATGCGTCAGTTGCAGCAGGGCTTAATGCGGATGAGTTTATTAGGGGCGAGGTTCCGATGACCAAAGAGGAAGTACGCACCGTAACAGTTGATAAGCTTAAACTTAAGCGTGACAGCAGAGTGATGGATATAGGCTGCGGTACGGGTTCGGTAAGTGTGGAGATTGCAAGGCTTATACCGGACGGTATGGTTTATTCCTATGATGTGAATGAAGAGGCGGTTGAGCTGACTAAGGCCAATGTGCGTAAGCATAAACTCCCGAATGTGGTTGTAAGAAGCGGCAGTGCGCCCGAGGTATTAAATGAAGAGAATCTTGAGGGGATTACTCATGTGTTCATAGGCGGCAATAAGGGAAGGCTTTCCGAAATACTTGACACGCTTAAGGAGAAGTCGGGGACAAGAATCGTGTTAAATGTCGTTACCGACAGGACGAGGGAAGCACTGACATCCTGGATTAAGAATAACAGAGTAAGCGAGTACGAAGAGATAAATATGCAGGTAATTCGCAGCGGCGAGATTCCGGAGAATGCGATAAGCATATATTCGTTTGTTGTTTAGGAAGGTCATATAAGGGGTCATATAGCAGAGGTTAAAGATATGTCATATAAGTTCTTTGAGAATAAGGATTGTGAATACTATCCCTGTCATAAGGGAATCGATAAGATCAACTGCCTGTTCTGTTACTGTCCGATGTATCATATTGCGGACTGTCCGGGCAATCCGAAGTATAAGACAAAGGACGGCGTGCAGGTGAAGGTTTGTACGGACTGTACATTCCCTCATAAGGAGAGTCATTACGATAAGGTGACTGAGATTATTAGGGAAGAGAGAAAAAAGCAGGGAGTTAAAGTTACAGAGGAATAAATTGATTATGGCCGGCAAAAGAGTGATGATAGCCGCGACCGGAAGCGGAAGCGGTAAGACAACAATATCATGTGCACTTATGAAAGCCCTTAAAAACAGGGGCTTGGTTGCCACACCCTATAAATGCGGCCCCGATTACATAGATCCGATGTATCACAGGATAGCGCTTGATCTTGGTATGCAGGCCATGAACTTAAACGGTGAGATTGCACCGGGCGGTAATCTCGACACATTCTTTACGGATGCCGGTAAGACGGTAGAGATTTTTTATGAAGGCGGATACGGCGATTCGGATATCTCGGTCATTGAAGGCGTTATGGGTCTTTATGACGGGCTTGGCGGAACATCGATTACCGGCTCGTCTTATGAACTTGCAGCGGTTTTAAAGACTCCGATCATACTTGTCATTCCCGCTAAGGGCGTCGGCAGATCGGTCCTTGCAACCATCAGAGGTTTTCTTGATTATGATGAGCATAAACTTATACGGGGTGTCATACTTAATCGAATAAGCGGGATGTACTATACAAAGCTTAAAAAGCTGATAGAGGATGAACTTGATATAAGGGTCGTGGGCTATGTGCCTGAGGATGACAGACTGCATATAGGCAGCAGGCATCTGGGACTTATGACTCCGACTGCTGACGACACATATATGACATACGTGTCACAAACCATAGATGCGGCATGCGAAATAATAAACGATACAGTAGATATTGATTCGCTAATTGAGATCGCGGGCGCCACAGAGCAGCTTGATATGCCTGAATGTGTGGCAGGCGGCGAAGAAAGCCGGGCCTTAGGCTTAACAGCAACGCATACCTGCGCGCCTTTTGCCGATAAGAAGATCAGCAAGATGGCCGTTGCCATGGATGAGGCCTTCTGTTTTTATTACAGGGAGAATCTGCGATATCTTAAGGCGCTTGGAATAAAGCTTGTTCCTTTTAGTCCTCTGCATGATGATAAACTGCCCGAGGGAGTTGATGCCGTATTGATAGGCGGAGGCTATCCTGAAGAATACTTAAGTGAACTTTCGGCTAACGTTTCGATGAAAGATTCGATCAAAAAAGCGTCTGATGAAGGTATATATATAATTGCCGAGTGCGGTGGCTTTATGTACCTTCAGGAATCCATAGAAGATAAGGAAGGCAGGCCTTATACCATGACGGGTGTGCTTCCGGGAACATGTAAGTGGCAGGGTAAGCTTACAAGATTCGGCTATGTCAGACTTAATGCTGACGGTCTTAAGATTAAGGGGCATGAGTTCCATTACTATGACAGTGACCGCAACGGAGAAGATATTGAAGTTATAAAAGCAAGCACCGGAAGGGGATACAGGGCGATGTATGTTTCCGATAAGATGGTTGCGGGCTTTGCACATCTGTACTATTATTCATATTTATCTTAAATCAAAAAATGATATATCCCAACGACAGAATTTAATAAGTAGTTATAATATACTTGTGATACTTTGTATAAGGTGTCAGGCGTAATACTGCGCGGCTGACGGCAGGTAAAGAACTAACCATATGTATATGCGAAACGGGGGTTTGAAATGAACATATCTCACAGACAGGTCAATAAGAGAGTAAGATTTACGGATGTTTCGGGCAATCCGTTAGCAGGTAAGGATATTAAGGTTAAGCAGACCGCTCATAAGTTTTTGTTCGGCTGCGGTGGCTTTGATTTCATGCCTTATGTAATTGATGGCAATGAATTTTTCAAGGATATAACCGAGAAGTGGCTTGAGATATTCAACTATGCCACACTTCCGTTCTACTGGGGCAATTTTGAGCCGGAAGAAGGCAAACCCGACACTGAGAATCTGCTTAAGACAGCGAAGTATCTGCAGAGTAAGGGTGTTAAGGTTAAGGGACATCCTTTATGCTGGCATACCGTATGTGCGGACTGGCTGCTTAAGTACGACAATAAGGCCATAATGGAGAAGCAGCTTGGAAGAATAGACAGAGAAGTTACGGGATTTAAGGGCGTTATAGACATGTGGGATGTTATTAACGAAGTTGTGATTATGCCCGTATTTGATAAGTATGACAATGCGGTAACAAGGCTTTGCAATGAGAAGGGCAGAGTGGGACTTGTTAAGGAAGTATTCGATGAAGCCCGTAAGTGCAATCCCGATGCCGTTTTGCTTTTAAATGATTTTAATACATCCCCCAAGTATGAGGAGCTTATAGAGGAGTGTCTTGAAGCGGGCGTACCGATAAGCGCCATAGGTATCCAGTCGCATCAGCACCAGGGATACTGGGGCGCTGAGAAGCTTAACGATGTGCTTGAAAGATTCGGCAGATTTGGTCTTCCGATACATTTTACGGAGAATACTCTTATTTCGGGTGATCTTATGGCACCGCATATAGTCGACCTTAATGACTGGCAGGTGGATGACTGGCCGAGCACAGAAGAGGGCGAAGCAAGGCAGTGTAAGGAAGTGGAAGAGATGTACCGTATTCTCTTTGCACATCCTTTGGTTGAAGCAATTACAACCTGGGACTTTAAGGACGGTGCATGGCTTAACGCACCGAGCGGATTTATAAGACGTGATAAGACAACGAAGCCTTCCTATGACATGCTTAAGAAGCTTATTAAGGATGAGTGGTTCACGGATACGACGGTTAAGACCGACGCAGACGGATGGGCTTTGGTTAATGCATTTAAGGGAACTTATTCAATAGAAGCTGAGGGTAAGAATGCCACGGCTGAATTTATTGATGATACAGAGGCCGTTATAGCATTGTAGGATGATAGGTATAAGATGACCTGACAATACATTCAATGCCACCTGGTAAGGTGGCATTTTTTCTTGACATTAAGAAGTGTGCACGTCTACAATTAGTTGACAAGAATACGCAAAGAAAGGCTTTGTTATGAATAAGAAATTCGGAGCAAGTCCGATAAGGTCAAGAGAAGATAAAGGCTATTACATGGATCATCCCTGCGATGATGTCTTTAACTGCGCGGTTTGCGGATTTGA
>JAFYBE010000055.1 GCA_017540355.1 Lachnospiraceae bacterium
CCAACACCATTGCCAGAGAAGAGGTTGAAAGCATATTCATCGGCATGGGATATGAGGTTGTAGAAGGTCCCGAGATAGAGACAGACTACTATAATTTCGAAGCACTCAATATTCCTGCAGATCATCCGGCCAAGGATGAGCAGGATACTTTTTATATCAATGACAAATTCCTGCTTCGTACACAGACATCCGGCACTCAGGTGCACGTGATGGAGAAGGGTAAGCTCCCGATCAGAATGATCGCTCCCGGAAGAGTGTTCCGTTCGGATGAAGTCGATGCGACACATTCGCCTTCGTTCCACCAGATCGAGGGACTTGTTATAGACAAGCACATCACTTTTGCGGACCTTAAGGGAACGCTTGCGGAATTTGCCAAGGAACTGTTCGGACAGGATACAAAGGTCAGATTCAGACCTCATCACTTTAACTTTACCGAGCCTTCCGCAGAGATGGACGTCAGCTGCTTTAAGTGCGGCGGAAGCGGATGCCGTTTCTGTAAGGGTACAGGTTGGATAGAGATACTCGGTTGCGGACTTGTACATCCCAACGTGCTTAAGATGAGCAACATCGATCCCGAGCGCTACAGCGGTTTTGCATTCGGTATCGGTCTTGAACGTATAGCATTGCTTAAGTATGAGATTGACGATATGAGACTCTTATACGAGAACGATGTCAGATTCCTTAAGCAGTTCTAGAACTTGGAGGTAAAGTGATCAGATGAACACAGCATTATCATGGATAAAAGCATATGTACCGGATCTTGACGTAACACCGCAGGAATACCTCGATGCTATGACAATGACAGGTACGAAGGTCGAGACTTTCGAATGTCTTGATAAGAACTTAAGTAAGATAGTAGTGGGACAGATTCGTTCCATCGCTCCTCATCCCGATGCGGATAAGCTTATCATATGTCAGGTTGATACAGGCAAGGAGACAATCCAGATTGTAACAGGTGCCAATAACGTATCCGAGGGCGATAAGGTTCCCGTTGTACTTGACGGCGGCAAGGTGGCCGGAGGTCATGACGGCGGTCCGCTTCCTGAAAACGGCATAGAGATTAAGAGCGGTAAGTTAAGAGGAATAGACAGCTTCGGCATGATGTGTTCGATAGAAGAGCTGGGCTCTGACCGCAACTTCTATCCCGAAGCACCCGAAGAGGGCATATATATCTTCCCTGAGGATACAGAGGTCGGTGCCGATGCAATTGAGGTATTGGGACTTCACGATACCGTATTCGAATACGAGATCACATCTAACAGGGTAGACTGCTACAGCGTACTTGGTATTGCGAGAGAGGCTGCGGCTACATTCGATAAGAAGTTTGTTCCGCCCGTTGTCAATGTTAAAGGCAACGGAGAGGATGTTAATTCATATGTATCCGTAGAGGTTAAGGATACCGATCTTTGCTGCAGATACTGCGCAAGAGTTGTCAAGAATATAAAGCTTGCTCCTTCACCTCAGTGGATGCAGAGACGTCTTGCCGCAAGCGGCATCAGACCGATCAACAACATAGTCGATATCACCAACTACGTAATGGAAGAATACGGCCAGCCCATGCATGCCTTTGATCTTGATACCGTTGCAGGTAAAAAGATTGTGGTCAAGCGTGCGAAGGACGGCGACAAGTTCGTTACATTGGACGGACAGGAGAGAACTCTTGATTCCGAGATGCTTATGATTTGTGATGCCGATAAGGAAATCGGTATTGCAGGTATCATGGGCGGTGAGAATTCAATGATTACGGATTCCGTATCAACCATGCTTTTTGAGGCAGCCTGCTTTAACGGTGCCAATATAAGAAAGTCCGCCAAGAGACTCGGACTTCGTACGGATGCATCAGGTAAGTTTGAGAAGGGTCTTGATCCCAGGAATGCATATGATGCAATCAACAGAGCATGTGCGCTTATCGAAGAACTCGGCTGCGGCGAAGTGGTCGGCGGAGTTGTTGATGTATGTGAGCCTTTAAAGGATTTAAGAGTCATTGATTTTACCACAGCAAGAATCAATGATTTGCTCGGTACGGACTTAAGCGATGACGTGATGCTTGCGATATTTAACAAGCTTGAACTTCCGACAGAGAAAAACGGTAGCGGATATAAGATGACGGTTCCGTCATACAGACAGGACCTTGAGGGCGTTGCCGATCTTGCAGAGGAAGTTGCGAGATTCTACGGATATGACAAGATACCTTCAACGCTTCCCAGTGGCGAGGCTACATCGGGTAAGATAAGCTTTAAGCAGCGCATTGAGAATAAGGCGGCTGAAGTTGCTGAGTACTGTGGGTTCTCACAGGGTATGTGCTACAGTTTCGAAAGCCCCAAGGTATTTGATAAGCTGCTCATTGCTGATGACGATCCGATCCGTAATGCAATCACAATAAGCAATCCGCTTGGTGAAGACTTCTCTATCATGAGAACTATCTCGCTTAACGGTATGCTTTCAAGCTTATCAACCAACTATAACAGACGTAATAAGAACGCAAAGCTTTATGAACTTGCGAATATCTATCTGCCAAAGAGTCTTCCGCTTAACGAAAGCCCCGATGAGAGAATGCAGTTTACGTTGGGCTTCTACGGAGACGGTGATTTCTTCACGATGAAGGGTGTTGTTGAGGAGTTCTTCGACAGCATAGGCATGAATAAGAGCATCACATACGATCCCAAGCTCGGCAAGCCTTATCTTCATCCCGGAAGACAGGCAGGCATCATATATGACGGAGTGATGGTCGGTTATCTCGGTGAGGTTCATCCTGCTGTTGCGGATAATTATGACATTGGTGTCAAGACATATGTTGCGGTTCTGGATATGCCTAATGTGGTTCCTTTCGCAAGCTTTGACAGAAAGTTCGTCGGAGTAGCTAAGTACCCGAGCGTATCACGTGACATTTCAATGGTTGTACCCAAGGATATCCTTGTGGGAGAGATAGAGGCGCTTATCAGACAGCGCGGCGGCAAGCTTTTGGAAAGCTACAGCCTGTTTGATATATACGAGGGCGATCAGATCAAGGAA
>JAFYBE010000056.1 GCA_017540355.1 Lachnospiraceae bacterium
GGTCTCATCCATAAAGGGCAGTTTACATGCATCGCCCTGCATGAACGAAGTATTGCTCACGCCCTCTGCCTTGGAATTGTTCTCACAGAGATTCTTGCTGAAGGATGCATATTCCTTGCCCCAACGGTCTATTCCCGTCATCTCGGCTTTCGGATTTCTCTTGGCACACGCTATAGTAAGCGCTCCGCTTCCACATCCTACATCAAGTCCTTTTCCACCGTCCGGGATATGCACATAAGCCGCAGTACCCTCAATAATCTGTTTAGACATCTGACGGTTTCCGTTGTAAGAAAACGCTCTGTACATCATATACTCCCATATGCTGACGAAGATCATGACGATCGTCAATACCAGCAAAACTATACCAAGCACAGTTTTAAACGTTCCTGCCTGTAAAACAGGAGAAACACCGAATATGATATATAGGATAAGAGCAACACCTGCTCCGCATGCCATTCCAATCACCATTCCCTTGGGCATCCAGTTTTTATAATTCGCTTTCATGATTATCCTACCTACTTCTTAACATTGAATGCGCCCATCTGCGGATATACAGCCGAATCTCCAAGCTGTTCCTCGATCCTGAGAAGCTGGTTGTATTTAGCCACTCTCTCACTTCTTGAAGGTGCACCGGTCTTGATCTGACAGGTGTTAAGTGCAACTGCAAGATCCGCGATCGTAGTATCTGCTGTCTCGCCGGAACGATGAGAAGATATTGCGGTATATCCCGCCTTGTGAGCCATCTTGATCGCCTCAAGCGTTTCTGATACCGATCCGATCTGATTCAATTTGATCAGTATCGAATTACCTGCGCCAAGCTCAATTCCCTTCTTTAGTCTCTCGGTATTGGTCACAAAAAGATCATCTCCGACAAGCTGGACCTTATTACCGATCTTAGCCGTCATCCTCTGCCAGCCTTCCCAGTCTTCCTCATCAAGGCCATCCTCAATTGAAATGATCGGATACTTATCTACAAGACTCTCCCAGTGGGCTATGAGCTCGTCTGATGTGAATTCCTTGCCTGACTTGGGCTGCTTATAGAATCCCTTTCCTTTTTCGCTCTTCCACTCTGAAGAAGCCGCATCCATGGCGATCATAAAATCCTTACCCGGCTCATAACCTGCAGCCTTGATCGCCTCAAGTATCTTCTCGATAGCATCCTCATCACTCTTAAGTTGATTGGGAGCGAATCCGCCCTCATCTCCGACAGCGGTAACATCTCCCATCTCCTTTATAAGTTTCTTAAGCGAATGGAACACCTCTGCACACCAGCGAAGTCCTTCTTTAAATGTCGGTGCACCTACCGGCATTATCATGAATTCCTGTGTGTCAACAGCACTGTCTGCATGAGCTCCGCCGTTTAATATGTTCATCATCGGAACGGGAAGTCTGTTGCCCTGAACACCGCCTAAAAATCTGTAAAGCGGTATATCCAGCGCCTTGGCTGCCGCTCTGGCCGTTGCAATAGACACGGCCAATATGGCATTCGCACCTAAGTTTGATTTATCCTTAGTTCCGTCAGCCTTTATCATCGCTGCATCAACGGCATATGTATCTGATGCATCAAGGCCAAGTATCACTTCTTTTATCTTGCCGTTGATATTATCAACAGCCTTAGTAACACCCTTACCCAGATATCTCGATTTATCGCCGTCTCTTAATTCGAGTGCCTCGAATTCTCCCGTGGATGCGCCTGAGGGTGCTGTTCCAAGTGCCACAGTTCCATCAGCAAGTGTGACCTCTGCTTCCACTGTCGGATTGCCTCTTGAATCCAGTATCTCCCTTCCGACTACATCAATGATCTCCAAATAATCTTTCATGATTTAAACCTCCTGTATATTTGAACCTCTTGTAAGCAGTCACTTTTATGCAAGTGCTGCACCGAGACTCTTACATTCTTCAAGCGAATCCTCACCGGGTGCATTATTTGCCATCACACTATCACATGCAAGACGTGCTCCTGCTGCATTACATCTGTCTTCCCAGTCTCTCATCCACTGGCCGTCTCCCCATCCGTAAGATCCGAAAAGTGCTATCTTTTTACCTGAAAGCGATCCTTCAACAGCTGTAAACATAGGCTCATACGTAGTTTCTTCAAGCACTTCTGCCCCCATTGCCGGACATCCGAATGCTATGCCGTCAAATTCAGCTACCTTGTCAGCTGTGAATTCATCAGGTCCGAATACGCTTACCTCTGCGCCCTTACCCTTCGCACCGGCTTCAACCGCACTTGCCATTGCTGCCGTATTACCTGTTCCACTCCAATAAACTACTGCTACTTTACTCATATAAAGACTCCTCCTTTGGATATTGATTGAATATATTATCCCGGCACTTTCAAACTGTCGTAACAGCAAGTTGTGTCAGGGATTTACCCATTTTGTGCATTTCCTGATATGTCTCAGTACAAATTCTGAATCTTTCAAAAAGATTCGCTGCCTTTTCAGGTTCAGAATATGCCTTCCAACATCCTCTGCATTTAACTCCACTGCAGGGATGTTTCATAAAACATTCTACATCCGACGGCGGATATCCTAGAAAAAGACCGATTTCATGAGGAAACGACTCTTCGCATTTCAGACGTTGTACAAGTTCAACAATGCAGCACTCCGGATTCTTAAGTTTATATCCCATCCTTTTTAAAAGCAGTGATGCCTGTGGATCTTTAAGATCATTCATGAGACGTGAAGGTCTGTAGATATATATAAGCGCATATTTGTGAGTCACTTTAAGCGGTATCACACGAAGGCCTTTATCTCTCAGACTATCGTTGAGCTCCCGAATCTCGTTATTTAATTTCTCTTCATTTATGACCTTTACTGAGAAGAGATTTCCCGTCTTGATCCCCGCAAGAGTCGGTGAACAATGTTCTATTATTAATTCTTCAGGCATCAGTTTATCCGTCCGGAATATGATCGCTTGTACAGTTAGCATGTGCTAACCTACAGCTTATAAAAAAGGGCTATGCCCTTGATACTGAATACCTCTCCCCCGGTAAAGGCCATAGGTTCCTATACCGGAAAGAGAGGATTCACACATGATCTATTAGCGGTTAGCAATTGCTAACCGACTTCATATTATCATCTCATTTATTACATGTCAACTGTTCTTGTGAATTATATATCAATTCATCAGGAAGCCTGAAGATTTACCATATTTGCATAAGTTCCCTTTTTATCCATAAGTGATGTATGATCGCCGCGTTCGATTATCTCACCGTCCGATACAACTAGTATTTGATCGGCATCCTTAATAGTCTTAAGCCTGTGTGCTATAACAAGCAACGTTTTATTCTTGCAAAGCTCCGATATGGCCTCCTGAATTGCGCGCTCATTATCCGCATCAACACTTGCAGTCGCCTCATCGAGTATCACGATTGGGGCATCCTTTAGAATACATCTTGCTATAGATATCCTTTGTTTCTCACCACCGGATAATGACGCTCCGCCTTCTCCTATCACGGTATCAAAGCCATCGGGCAGCTGCATGATAAAGTCATAGCATCTCGCTTTATTAGCTGCATCTATAACCTCTTCTTTAGTTGCATTCGGACGGCCTATGGCGATATTGTTATATATGGTATCTTGGAAAAGATAGACTCTCTGGAACACCATACTGATCCGGTCCATAAGACTACCAAGAGATACATTTCTTATATCTTCACCGCCGACCAAAATGCTACCGCTCTTAACATCCCAGAATCTTGCAAGAAGTGAAGCAATGGTCGATTTACCTCCGCCGGAGGGCCCGACAAGCGCGGTCATTTCACCTTGTTTAACCTTAAAAGAAACGTTTTTAAGAACATCCTTCTCGGTATAACCAAAGCTTACATTGTCATATTCGATCTCAGGAATATCTGATCCTGCGACACTGTCGCCAAGTTCTTTGTTTCCTTCATCCTTAAGTTCTTCTGCTGCAAACACTTCCTCTATTCTGTCAAGACTCGCACTCGTCACGGTAAGCCTGGCCATCTGACTGTAATAACTCTTTATAGACACAAACATATCAAAAAGGAACAGCGCCATACCGACCATATACACATCACTTATCTCACCCATATTGAAGAGATATGCGCATAGAGCAAGTACCAAAGCTGTACCAATACCGAATGTCAGATATAGAGCCCTGGCCCAAGGTCCATATGCCACTTCAAAATCAATACTTTCCTTGCAGCTTTTTTCGAATTCATCCGTAAGCCTCTTTGATCTTTCGCCCAACATATTGTATGACTTGATGATCCCGATACCCTCCGCGAAATCAAGCACTTCCTCCGTTAATGATTCACTGTCCTCCTGTTTGATGACGGAATGCTTCATTGTAGTCTTAAGCATCAGATTGCCTACGATGATAAAGACAGCCACTATCACCAGTGACAGCAGACCCAATCTTATATCCATAACAAACATCATCACAGTCATAAGGGTCTGTGAAATGATGAAAGTCACAAGCTCTGACAGTACTCCCATACAGTTCTCTTCGATAAAGACCATATCCGTAGCCAGAACCGAACTTATCTTACCCATGTTTCCTTCCGTAAAATATCCCATCGGAAGTTTTCTTAAGTGATCTCCCAGTCTTAGACGCATATCAGCAAATACCATGTAACCTGTTGCCGATTGAAGCACATTGGACGCATGTTCAAAGACCGCCTGAAGGATAACACTTGCCAAAACAGCGATGCCGAGGTAGATGCATTTTATCTTATCCATCCGGCCCTGCATGAAATAACTGATACACAGAAAACATAATATGAGCGGCGCTTTCATCATGATTCCTTTTAGAAAGGCTGTCAGATATGAAGCACGGATCCTTCCTTTATACTTCCCGGTATTATTTATAAGTCTGTGCATTATCTTTAACATGTCATTACGCCTCCTTGATCTTCCATGTGCTTGCCGATACCGATGCATCCCACAGTTTCTTGTATTCCGCACAGTCTCTCAATAATGCATCATGCGTATCCGCAGCAATACAGTTGCCTTCTTTCATCACGCATATCTTGTCTGCATTTTTGATGGTTGAAAGTCTGTGCGCGATCACAAGCACCGTTTTATCTTTTACAATCTCATCAAGTGCCGCATTCATCTTCTCCTCATTTTCCGGATCCATAAATGCAGTCGCTTCATCAAGAACGATTATCGGTGCATTCTTAAGTATCGCTCTGGCAAGAGATATCCTCTGACGTTCTCCTCCCGAAAGCTGCTTACCGCTGTCACCTGCCTGCGCCATGATGCCTTCGGGAAATCTGTCCAGGAACTCGTTACACTGCGCTCTGGCAGCTGCTTCAAGCACTTCTTCTTTTGTTGCATCCGGCTTGCCTATGAGGATATTCTCATACAGACTGGTATTAAAGAGGAACTGCTCCTGTGACACAAATGCCACCTGATCGTTAAGTGCTTCAAGCGACATATCCGTGATATCCTGTCCTCCGATCGTTATGTTTCCGGAATCTATGTCGTAATAATGTACCAATAGCTTAGCCAATGTCGATTTACCGCTTCCGGATTCACCTACAAGCGCGGTAGTTGTCCCCTGCTTAAGCGATAATTTGACTCCGTGAATAACCTCTGCGTCCTCATATCCGAAATGAACATCCTTAAATTCAACATCGAGATTCTTACCCGTAAATCCGGATGTCCCCTCCTTAAGCGGAGGATGATCCATCATCTTCTCAAGTTCAGTGATCTTATAGTCAAGCTGTGGGAACTTTCCTGCAAAATTGAGTGCCTTTAAGACCGATGGACCGACCGCAAATGACATACAGAGGACAAGAACCATCTTATCAAGTGTTATGGTTCCTCCGAGTACCATCAACGAACCGAAAGGCAACATCAACAGTACAAGACACGGAAGTACGCTCGAATAGATCGCCATCCACGGCCAGCATACCTTGTACCAGTCGATCGTGAAGTCACGATAGCTTTTAACCATATCACCGAAACGCTTATAAGAATCTCCGTCTTTGTTAAA
>JAFYBE010000007.1 GCA_017540355.1 Lachnospiraceae bacterium
ATATATAAACTCTATGGCCTTGCCCATTCCGGCAATTCCCGGAACATTCTCCGTGCCCGAACGCATACCCTTCTGCTGTCCGCCACCGAATATGATGGGACGAAGCCTTGCTCTGTCGCTTACATATAAGAAGCCTACGCCCTTGGGTCCATGCAGCTTGTGCGCACTTACCGACATTAAATCTATACCGAGGTTCTTGGGATTGATCCTGTACTTACCGTATCCCTGAACCGCATCAACATGGAAAAATGCATCGGGGTTTATCTGTCTTATGATCTTACCTATCTCATCAAGCGGTTGAACCGCTCCGATTTCATTATTGGTATGCATGACGGACACCAATATGGTATCGGGTCTTAACGACTTACGTAAGATATCGAGATTGACTCTTCCCTCAGAATCCACAGGAAGATATGTGATCTCATATCCCATCTTACTTAGGTGCTCGCATGTCTCAAGCACGGCGGGATGTTCAATCTGTGTCGTGATTATATGCTTGCCTTTTCTTGCCATGGCTTCGGCCGTTCCGATAAGCGCGAGATTGTCGGATTCCGTTCCGCCCGAAGTATAGATTATATTCTTGGGATTGCACTTAAGAGTCGAAGCGATAATCTCACCCGTCATACGGATATAGTTCTCGGCATCCACACCTTTAATGTGCATACTGCTCGGATTACCGTAATCCTCAAGCATTACTTTCTGTATTATGTCAACCACTTCGGGCAGCGCCCTCGTAGTCGCCGAATTGTCCAGATATACTTCTTTCATTATCTTATGCTAATCCTCTAACAGATATACAAGCCAGCTAAGTACCGTCATTCCGGCCGTCTCCGTACGCAAGATACGACGTCCCAGCGATATTACATCGGCACCTGCAACTTTAAGCGCTTCTATCTCCGAATCATCAAAACCGCCTTCAGGTCCGATAAACACCGCAATGTCCTTAAGTCCCTTAACGGAACCCATAACCTTACGCGTATCTTCAAAGCTCTCTCCTGCCGACAGTTCATAAGGCACTATGATCTTATCAAAACTCTTCGCATACTCAATCGCGCTGTTAACATCACACACCGGATGAATCTGCGGAATCACTGCTCTTTTGCTCTGCTTGGCTGCAGCCTCCGCCACCCCGACATATCTGCTTACCTTGGATGCCGCCTTCTTATCATCAAGTTTTACAACGCTTCTTATCATCTGAACGGGAATAACTTCATATACTCCAAGTTCGGTTGTCTTCTGGATTACGGTCTCCATCTTGTCGCCCTTGCATAAGCCCTGGAACAGATGCACCCTTACAGGCAGCTCAACCGACTCCTCTTTGATAAACCGAAGCTCACATTCAACGACATCACCGATAGAAACTATCCCGCAACGATACTCTCTTCCATCGACCCCGTTGCTTACGGATATCTCATCACCCGGACGTAACCTGAGTACGTTACGGATGTGATTGACGTCACTTCCTTCTATTATTATATGCTTATCCCTTATATTGGAAGGGTCCGTGAAAAAATGATCCATTCTGACTTCCGTAAGACTCTGCGTCTTCTCATCCTCAGGCGAACCGTCAATGCTTAATTGCCGTAACGCTTCTCCACTCTCCGAGGCTACTTATGCAGGCCACATCGAGACCTGCTGCCCTGTAGGCGTTCGCCACGTCTTCTTCTTTACCTTCGATGATTCCCGAGCTTATCAGGACTCCGTCTTTTTTAATAAAGGCCGGTATCACCGGTGCCAACGCGATAAGAATCGGAGCTAAGATATTGGCCATAACAATATCCGCGCCTTCATCTCCTATAAGACTTCTTACCTTATCCTGTGTGGCCTTATCATCTATGATGTTACCTATTATAAGGTCGAAACTTTCATCCTTAATGCCGTTGGCTGCCTTATTCTCCTTGACCGCTTCTATTGTACAGGTATCAAGATCGGTACCTACCGCATATCCCGATCCGTACATAAGCGACAGGATTGCAAGTATGCCGCTGCCGGTACCTACATCCAGAATCTTGTCGCCGGCCTTAAGATACTTCTTCATTGCTCTTATGCATAACTTAGTCGTCTCATGCATGCCCGTACCAAAAGCCGTACCGGGGTCTATGTGAAGAATCATCTTATCCTTATCTTCAGGCATCACATCTTCCCATGAGGGAATTACCAAAAGATCGTCTATGTAGAACTGATGGAAATACTTCTTCCAGTTATTGATCCAGTCTAAATCTTCCGTCTCATCAATAAGAATACTGCCTTCGCCTATATCCATATATTCGGATATCGATGCAAGCACCTGCTTAACATCAGCAATAAGAGCATCCTTATCCTTGCTAAGCTCAGAACCTTCCTCAACAAAGAAACTTAAGTAAGCCACTCCGTCATCGGGTTCCGTCTCGGGCAGGATATCAACAAACATCTGCTCCTTCTCAAGGGGTGATAACGGAACCTTGTCCTCAATCTGTGCACCCTCAAGACCTATGTCATAAAAATCGCTTATAATTATATCTTCGGCTTCGGTAGTTGTCTTAATCCTGATCCTTAACCACTTCATAAATTAATTGCCGCCCTTCACATACTTATCAATCGTACCCCAGATAGCCTTGTCTTCCATGCCGAGCTGCCATTCGGCAACACCTGCGACACCGTGATTCTTCATTATATTAAGCTTGGTCGATATGGACTCTTCATCCTCAAGCCATACCTGATAGAGGATACCGCCCATCTCCTTCTCACCGTAATTCTGACATGTCTCTTCATCCCAAACCGTCGTGATATTGTTCTTTGAGATGAACTCAGCTGCCTGTACCATTCCAAGTGCATCGCTTGTCACATCGCTTCCCTTGGTCTTCCATACTCTAGTATAGAAAGGAATGGCATTGATGATCTTGTCGGCGGGAACATCCTTCTCAACAAGTTCTATACCCTGCTCAACAAAACCTATCGATGCAACGCTTCCGGCTTCGCTGCTTCCGGCCCAGTGCTCGTCATAACCCATTATGATTACATAGTCAACACAGATTCCCTGCTCCTTAAGGTTATAATATGTTCCGCCCTGCGGAGGATAATTATCAACCGACAATACCACTCCGGCCTTACGACAGGCTATCGATAGTTCTCTTATGAATTCAACATAATGAGGCACCGCGTCCGTAGGAACAAGCTCAAAGTCAAGATTGATGCCGTCTATGTCATATGCGGCAACATCATTCATGAGATTGTCTATAAGAGTCTGTCTCTTACCAATATAAGAC
>JAFYBE010000008.1 GCA_017540355.1 Lachnospiraceae bacterium
ATCCTGTCCGTGAAATATCCGTTGGTGGATATAACTATTCTGGGTGTCTTCTTATACAGAAGTTCTACTATATCCTGAATATCCTTACGAATGAACGGCTCACCGCCTGTAATATTCGTAAATGCCATATCAGGCAATTTCTCAAGGGTGGCAAGATCTATCTCTTCTTCAGGTCTTGTGGGGTCCTTGAAACAATCGCACATATTGCAGTGCGCGTTACATCTGTATGTGATTATTATTGAGCCGTGAAGATTATTCTTAATCATATATTACCTCTACGTATATCGGATATATCCTCTTAAGTCTCCGATGGGAAGATGGGCCCGTCAGACTCTTCTTCATACTCTTCTTCATCTTCGTCAAAGAAAGCCGCCTCTCCTCTTCTGATAGAACCCATAAGCGCTATAACGCCGATGACCAGTATGCTTACTGCAGCCCCTATATAGAAGCCCTCAGGGATGAAGTATAATTCTATTCTGATATTCTCATTCGGGCCGAGTTCAGCCTGTTGCAATACTTCGGTTAGCGGAATATACATAAGTGAATCATATACCTCAACAGGCTCAACCTTGATTCCGCATACCTTAACCTTCCATCCCTTCTGATACGGGATAGTAGTAAAGACTCCCACTTCGCCGCTTATATCATCCCCTACAGTATATGCACTGTCAAGCTCCATTGCAAGTCGGGAGGCCGATAAGCTCTTAACTTCGGCATGTCTGTCCACGGTCATATCATAGGCCTTCTTAAGAGCATCCGTATCCTCTGTAACAAATAACGCCTCTCCGAATTCTCCCGAATCATCAGCCTTGACATGAACTATGAAGTAATCACCTTTCTTATAATATCCGAGATTAATAACCTTAAGACAGGAATCATTACCGTAATATGTAAGGAACTCATTATTGTAGTACACTTCCAGATTACTTCGGCTTCCAACAAGATCCGACATATAGAAATACATCTCACCGTCAGCTTCTGCTATGACTCTGTATTCCCTTAAGGGTCCTCCTATCTCATCACCACTGGACTGCACATTGGCAGGAATAAAAATTTCTACAGGCTCACCCGATAATCGTCCGTATATCTCTTCCTGTAACTGGAAAGGATTGGAACTCTCACCGCTCATCTCTCTGTATACACCTAAGGCTGCCGGAAGGACATAAGGATTCTTATATACCTGTATATCGTCGTCTTTAACCAACTCATATTCCTTATGCATACGATATCCGTGCGCTCTGTCCGTCATCAGATACTTAATTCCAAGAATCGAGTCCGCAGTTTGTGTATTATCATGACCGAAATCGGTATAGAGTCCGTCATCATTATATCCAAGATTCTGAAGAAAACGTCTGACATATGTGAGTCCTGCCGAACTGTAATGAGTGATTCCTTTATAATCATACATCATTGCATCATTCTGCTGTCTCGGTGTCCAAGACTCCATTCTGTAGAAAGAAGCGTCAATGCTCTTAACGTAATTAACCGTCTGAGCAGTTGCATCAACCTTGTCTGCAAATTCCGACGCACCCTCACTCATCATGGATTCCATGTTATAAATATATACTCCGTTAAGACCCAAATCAGCTGCCTGTAAGATAATTAGGATCAGCGATAATGATGCAATAATCACCCTGCTCTTAATCTTATGCAAGGCAATAAGAAGCAGCATTCCGGCTATAATCAGCGCGATATTGGTATATATCTTCCAAGGTTCAAGCAATCTTATAGGTCTTCTGAACACATACAGAGCAATAATACCGACAGTCGCAAATGCCGTTGCAATACGAGTTACCGTATATCCTTCCTTATATTCCTGCAAAGTTCTGCATGCACAGAGCAGCATTAAGAACACAAACAGTATTGCTTCTCTATACGGATAACCGGAAGGTTCCATCCCCGCATGCCATAACAGATTGATATCATCATATATAAATGATACCGTCAGGATAATATATAACACCGCAATCGATATCTTCTCTCTTACCCCAATCTTCTTATTAAAGAAATACATGGCTGCCAGAAGTAAGATAATCACTCCGCAAAAAATAAGAGGATATCCCCAATATACTTCAAGCGAATCATAGCTTAGAGAGAATAACTTGGTAAGTATCTCCTTGGGATGCAAGTTGCGTCCTTTAGTCTGAAGTCCGTATAACATAAGATCTTTGGGACTGTTACGAAGTTCTATGAGAGTAGGAAGCAGGAAAATTGCATCTATTCCTATACCGGCACCCGTAGCAATTCCAAGCCTTAATATTGCCTCCTGAGGATTCTTCTCTTTAATCGCCCAGAGTCTTACTATTGACCACAGCAGAACAAATATAAGCAGTATATAAGAGATATAGTAGTTCAGATACAGAATTGCAGCGACAGAGAGTGTATAGCCCAATAACTTACCGTCAAAAAGCAGTTTCTCCGTCATTATTATCACTATCGGAAGCATAATGAATACATCAAGCCACATTATATTGGTGGCGTTGGACATCATAAATGCACATAAGGCAAATGATACGGAGCAAATATATGCTCCCTTACCGCACATCCTCTGTAAAAATAAATCGAAGGTAAATGATGAGAGTGCAAGCTTAAGTCCGATTACAATAGAAATTGCAAGAGGTAATTTATCAATAGGAAATAAAGCAATCAACAACAGAAACGGGCTTGTAAGATAATATACACATAGTCCGATAAGACCCGAACCAAGCGCCGTATCAAATGAATAAAATATATTGGAATCACCGAATAATATGCTCTTATAATATGCATAGAAATCCACAGACTGACGCTTCATGTCAAAGGATATCCATGTGTTGTCACCAAAAGGAACTATACCGTTAACCTTAAGCAACAGGATATAGAATATTCCCGAAAAAGCAAAGGCAACCATAGCATGTGTGATATTCAGTTTTTGCTTAAGATTCTCCTTGGCCATCGTCCTGTAACTTCTTCTTTATATCTGTAAGATCTCCCACCGCTTTAATACCCATCTTTAATATCTTGGGTATGTTGATACTGTTAACCCCGGCCTGTCTGGGCTTAAAGGTAATGGGCTTAAATGAAAGATTAATCCTGTTCTTCTCTCCGACCCTGCCTGCCGCCATCGAAGCAAATACCGCAGTCAGTCCGACATTGGTCAGACTGTATTCCTTGGGTATGTAGGCTATGGCTGTCTGCAGCGCCTGTCTGCTCATAAGTCTGTACGGAGTGTTGGTATCTTTTATCTTAACCTTAAATACAGTCTCAACCAAAAGTCTGAGGCAGAAAGATACGACCTTCCTCATAAAACCGTCCTGTCTGTCCGACCTGTCACCTATTATGACATCATCGTCATATCTTTTATTCCAAAAACTTTCGAATTCCGCAGCCAGAGTCTGCCCATCCGAATCCGTCTGGAATATGAAGTCCGCATTGCTTTCTATTGCATACTGATATCCGAAATATATCGTCGCCCCGTGTCCGGAATTCTCTCTTGTTATGACTTCCAGAAACTCCTTTTTGGCTACTTCCCTTTTAACAAGTTCAAGCGTATTGTCTTTGCTTCCGTCATCAAGTATAACAAGCCTTGAATTGCCGTCGGCATTATGCCTTAAGATGATCGGATACCATTGCTTTATTATTTCGCCTATGTTCTCCGCTTCATTGTAAGCGGGTATGATTATATATAATGAATCCATTCGGTGCTATTCCATTTTTCTAATTTTCTTATGTATCTGCCTTACCTTTTTCGGTGCCGTGGCAAGCAAAAGAAGATACAACTTATTCTTAGAGGTTAAATATCCGTTTGCAATTATATCGGCAATATTATCCCTTAAGTATTTTACCACTTTGACATAAAAAGCATTATCTTTATCCATCATTCCCACGGGAACATGCAAAAGATAATCAAGTCTCTGATACAGGGCAAATCTCTTGGCTTCGCTTCTAAGCTCCGGATAATTCTTAGCCACAAGCTTCTCTGCAAAATCCGCATTGTCCACTATATCCTTATATACCTGCCTGAATACTTCCTTATCTCCGCTTCTTGAATTGCTGCCTATCCTGTAGTACACATGATAAGCCTGCTTCGGAAGTATGACATATTCCTTGATATCAGGAAGCATATTGACTAAAAGATAGAAGTCTTCGTTAAGCTTTCCTTCCGGGAATTCTCTTCCTTCAAAAAGCTTCTTTGCCGTAAGTCTTGTACAGAAACTGCAATCGCCTTTATGAAGCAAAAGCTCTCTTAACTGCTCTTTAGAAGTAATAACCTTCTCTTCACTTGGAGGAGTGCATACATCCGGCAGCCTGCTTCCGTCGGCCGCAATCTCATCTCTCGATATCTGTGCCATTAAAAGGTCATACTTACAAACAGCTTCCATCATAAGGCTTACGAAGTCTTCATCCACATAGTCATCGCTGTCGACAAAGCCTATGTAATCGCCGGTTGCGTTCTTAAGTCCAAAATTCCTTGCACTTGACGATCCGCCGTTTGTCTTATGAAACGCCTTGATTGTCTTACCCTCAGATTCTCCGCTTTTTTCGGTGTATTCTGCGACAAGTCTGTCAACAAGTTCTCCCGTTCCGTCATCGGAACCGTCATCGACAAGGATGAGCTCAAGCTTATCATAGGTCTGTGACATAACGGAACCGACACTCTTCCTTAAAAGCTCTTCCTCTATGTTATATATGGGTATTATGATCGTTACCGATGCTTTCTTATCCATATCTTTACTCATCCTATTCTCCGAGCTTTCCGCTTTTGAAAAAGTCGGGCTTGATTATGGGTGCCGCAGAGAAAGGTCCCTCGTCAGGCAACACAATATTATCCGACATATAGCCCTTATAAAAGTCCATAAGTCTTTCCGCAGCCTTCTCCGCATTCCACAGAGTTGATATCGTCTTATAAGCTTCCCTGCCGTATCTCTCTATAATCTCGGGCTCTTCAAAAAGCTTCTTAACCTGACACAAAAGGTCGTCATAGCTGTCATCTTTATATATGAGTCCGTTCTGTTCATGCTTAATAAGATAAAGACTTACACCTGCTTCTTCACTTACTACTTCGGCGCAGCCGCCGTTCATCGCTTCATTGACAACAGCTCCCCAGCCCTCTAAGAAGTTGCTCGTAAAGATGTGGATATGACTTCTCTCCATTATGAATCTGACCTTATCAGGCGGCAAAAATCCTCTGAAAGTTATATAGTCTTCCACCATCAGATCTGCGGCCTCGGCCTTAAGACTTTCCTCCATCTCACCGGATCCGATCATCTCTATATGGAATCTGTAACCCGCCTTAACGAGGTCATCGGCAAGCCTTATCATATATTCCGGATGCTTAAGAGGCATGAACCTTCCGGCCCACACTATCTTAACTTCCTCATTCGTAAGAGTCGGAACGTCGCCCGGAAGTTCTTCCTTATGCTCTATATCAACACGCCTTATCCTGTCTTTGTTATTCCACAGGTCGTTCTCGTTATAGAAGTATCTTGTCCTGGGAAAATAGCCGAATCTGAACATTTTGCCCCTGTAGGCTCCGATAAGATTAAAGTCGGACGCCACATAGGCGCCGTTGCACAAAAGATATACCGGCGCTTTCTTATATCTTACATGGTCGAAATACTTTCTTATAAGACCCTTGGGAGATATTACCTTCCACTGGCCTTCTCTGTATAAACGCTCACTTATGCGTATAATAAGCTGTCCCTTATCAGAATTATCTTTCCTGCATCTTCTGTGCCTTGAATCTTTAAGGCAGCGCTTAAGGGCATCCTTTATCAGGGACTCATCTTCCACCCAGCCTATCAAAAGGATATCTGCATCCATTATTGCCTTATATGCCCTGTCATGATCCTCATATGCCTCCATAACATAAGAAATCTTAGTCGGGTCCAAGTACCATCCCATATCTATGCGCTTCTGCTCCATGCGCATGGTCTGGATAAACTTAAAGTCGCATCCCTCAAGTTCGCACACCGTTTCACAGAAAGGCATCTGGTGGTGGTTTATGTAGTTGGAGACCATGGTTATCTTAACTGAGTTCTTCATATATCTCCAATAATCTGTCTGAGTTTCTCTCAGGATTATGAGTCGCAGAAGCACGGTTCATCGCCGCTGCTCCAAGCTCCGTTGCATATCCGTCATCGGACCATATCTTATCTATAAGATCCGGGACCATATCCGCATTATCAAAAAGCAGACCCTCCGCTCGGTCTTCTATCATCGAAGGTATGCCGCCTGTCTTAGCCGCTATTACCGGAACCGCCAACATCATGGCTTTACCCATCGAATTGGGCGAATTCTCTATCGAGCTTGCACAGATGTATGTATGGCATGAAAGATATCTCTTCTTCATCTGACCCGCATCCAAAGGTCCGGTGAATTCCACTGCGTCTGCAAGGTTGCCTTCCGCAATGAGTCTTCTTAAATATCTTCCGTAGCTGCTTAACTTAAGTTTGTTCTTTATACCGTCAGTCCTTGTAAGGTCCGATCCCGCTATGACAAGTCTTGCATCAGGATATCTTTCACGTATCCCGGGCATCACCTTAAGAATGTTGTGCAACCCCTTAAGAGGATAGTCGCCCTGGCTCATGAATATGACATGTCTGTCACATGATGTCACATCCCATGTGCCAAAGTAGAATTCACTTCTTAAAGTCTCGTTAAGCAAATGATATGTTGCAGAGGGATTGTGCTTATGGCTCCATTCTCTGTCAAAGTCCGTTCTGCCGATTATGTCCGTTGCATAAGTGATCGCCTCCAGCTCATACTCTCCGCGCTTTGCAAACTTCTGTCTCTGCTTATCTATATTGTCATTCTTAATTATGTCTCTGAAAGTCTCTGCCTTAATCACATCTTCCGGAACTCCGTCCGCATATCTTAAAGCACATTCGGATATCACTCCCTGGATTCCTATGATAAGTTTAACAGCACTTCCGTTATTCCTAAATCTGTTAACAACTCTGCCCGCTGCAAGCGTATGTCCGTATTCCGTTCCGAATACATGGACTATATCGGGCTCATAATCCTTTATTATGCCCTCAAAGCTTAACTCTTCTTTTGCATCGTAATTCTCCGGATGAACGGTATCCTCATAAAATTCATATACGGAAAGGCTGTTGCCGTTGCCGAGGATTGCCTTATTACAAAGATAAGTACCTGAAAGCTCCGGCTTGTCTGAGGCAGGGCATGCCAATGCAAGACTGAAATTTTCTTCAGCCCCGTCATCTTTTAACAATCCGTTTTCTTCAAGTCTTCCGAGTGCCCCGTCTATCCAGCCTTCCTTGTTGCTCTTTACTTTGCCAAGAACTGCCGCCACTCTGCGGGGTACGGAATTGCATACCCACAATATCCTCATATATCTTTACTGATCCTATCTCTTTAGAGAATAGATGCCGCTCTTAATTCCGTTATATATTTTTGAAAATCTCGGGTCTTCAGCCATCTTGGTCCGAAGTCCCGCTCCGGATAACTTAAGCATGAGTCTGTATTTCTTAGCCTTGTCACCCATATATTCCGTCGTTATCTTATTATGCTCCTTTTCGGATATCCTCTTACTGTCTCTTGTCTCCGAATATCCGCCGCCTTCGTAGTCGGATACGATTACATTGACGTATTTTGTTATCGCATCCTTCTTATATACGCAATATAAGAAGTGTTCATAATCCGCTCTTACCTTATAAGCGATATCATATGCTCTGTCTTTAAAAAGTGATACATCATAGATGCATACCTGATGACAGGGTACATTACGATACAGGGAAAACTCATTAAGCTTGGGCGATGATGACACAACACTTTCTGTCTTTAGGTTGTACTGATCTCCGTAGAATATAACCGGCCTGTCAATATCCTCCGGCTGACACCCTGCATACTCTTCCGCCGCATCTGCTATTCTTCCCAGTACCTGTCTGTCATGGAATACATCTCCGCAGTTAAGAAACATCACATAACTTCTGCCTGATACCGGCGCAGTTATACCGGAATTTGACTGTTCGGCCGTGATACGCGAAAGAGCAAGGTTCATTCCGTCGTAGATGCCTCTGTCTTTTTCCACGAATATATGAGTTCTGTCCTTCGCAATATCCGAATCGAAGAATCCGCCTTCCCTAAGTGAACTTAAGCTTTGATCATCGGACTCGCTGTCTTCGATCACAACCTCATAATCCCTGTAGTCCTGTCTGTATATGCTCTCAAGCGTCTTCTTAAGCTTCTCTCCGGGATTAAAGCTAACAACAACTATATAAAAATGTATTCCGCTCACGGAATTTGTAATGCTCATAACACCCTCCGATCCGCCTAGAATGTATCCGTCTGATTGAGCCAGTATCTGTCATGGAACAAAAAGCTCTTATAAGGCAGTACCCTGACTCCGACTCTGTCTGCCGTATATAGGAAGAACATAAAGTACAGAGCGCAGAGAACGACAACTGCTGCCGTAAGCTGCTTCCTTCTGTCGTTATCCTTAACCGAACAGATGATATTGGGTACAAGCAGTATCTGCGATGTGATCAGATAATAACCGAACCTTGTCACAAGCGGTACAAAGTAACATCCTAAATACAGCGCGATAGCCATAAAGCACATATGGAAATACATCTTGTTATCACGCCTTTTTTCTATCGCATCTTTGTAAAAAACAAGGCATATGAAAAGTATGGCGACACATCCGGCAATCGCAGGAAGATTCTCCGTAATGCTGTGCTTCTCATTAATGTAGACCGTATCCTTATATGACGGATAAACCTTTATCGCAAGTTCCAGTATCTTATTCTTAAATATGGGCAGGACAACGGCAATCGCGCAGACTGCGATATACATCCACTTGGCCCAGGGAAGGGCTGCTATAAGATATAAGGGTATTACCACGATAACACTCTTATGGAAAGTCGCCGCAAACAAGATAAGCAGGATAAACTTTATTGCATTCTCTTTTGTTATGTTAACCACATATCTCAGAGCATAGGTTGCAACAGCCAGCGCGAAATAATATCTGACCGTATTGAAGGTTCTGAAATATATGCCCATTGTCATGAACATCAGAATGCTTAGGAAAAAGCTGTCGCTCTGGTCTTTGAATACTTTAAGGAATACGCCGACGATTGCAGCGGCAAAGACTGCGAACATAAGCAGATAGTCCTCTTTGCCTGAGAGGGTATAGAGTATTCTCACCACAAGATTATAGCCGGGCTCGGTCACAACATATCCTCTTTGGAATATCTCATGACAGGTAACGACGTATGTTCCGTAGTCATTGCCGACTTCTATTCTGAGTGCCGCAAGCAAAAAGAGTATTACAAAAACAGCAGCCGTTGCCACAGCATTGACCGCCTGCTGTCTGTTAACCCCCAAAGGATAAGATCCGTTATAAGGCCTGTTAATAACACAAGTCTCTTTAACCTGGAATGCCAGGATCAAAACAGTGGCCGTTACGGCTACATATAAAAGCATGGCTAACTGTCCAAAGCCTCCTTTATACCCTTCTTCATAAGGGCATATGCCTCTTTAAATGTCTTCTCGGTAAGCATTACACTCTTGTGCTTATATAAGAATCTGTATGCCATCGCCTTGGCAAGTCTGCCGTAGAGATATTTATACAGTACGCCCCTGTCATAGAAAAACTTGTCGTTATATCCGTTAAACCAGGTGCTCGGTCTTTTGACCTCACGTCCCAGTAATACGGGAAGGGCATAAATCTTCAGTCCCTTTCTTAAACACTCATCAATAAAGAGGCTATCCTCTCCGTTGGAATATCTGGCGCCGCCGCCGAAAAGCAGATTGAATGTGACATTCGCTTTGTGAATGCTCTCTCTTCTGCACGAAAAGCTGTAGGTCGGGTACCTGCCGCAGTTCCATCTGTGAACCCTTGAAGGTACTGTTGTATGATAAGTGGCTCTGTCGGCTTCAACGTCTATGTTAAAAAGCAACATATCGGCATCAGGATATTCTTCATAAGCCTTAATGATCTTATCCGCATATCCCTCTTCGTATACTATGTCCTCATCGGAAAAAAGAATGATATCCGCCGTGGCGCGCATAAGCGCATTGTTACGACTTAAACCCACGCCGCGCTCATTAAAGCTATAGCACCTTATCTTATGACCCTTATGATCATATTCCGCATAGGAATTCTCATCACACTGGTTGATAACGATGGAATCCGTCTGAAGATTCATCTTATCGGCAGCTTCCGAAATATTAAGTTGTACTCCCGATACAAGTGTCTGAATTGTCATAATATCTATCTGTTAAATATAGCTCCCTTTACGGCTATATCCTGCTTCTTAAGAGTATAGATGACCTTATCCGTCATCTCACCCTTATCCCTGCCTTCCCTTACATCAAGGATCACACCCTTCGATGCGCGCATAGAGTCGAATGTATCAACGTTAAAATCAAAATCGGAAATCTTAAGCGTCGTATATCCTTCAGTTGTACCCAGGATATGTGATATATTGACCTCTGCCTCTTTCGTACCCAAGATTCCGAAATACGGAATATCAGGATAACGGCTCACCCAGTCTCTCTCGGAATAGAATCCGTCATCAATCAGATAATATAAAAGCAATCCGAATACGCTTAAGACACATCCTATGATCGCACCAAGCAATGCTGCGTTGGCATCCCTTGTGTAGGCGTCATAGACAACCATATCCGCATCGGTCCATACTTCTATCTTGGATATCATGTCTATTTCGGTTGCAAAGTGGGGCAGTGCCTCCTTATAGGCATCCGATATCTTCTTAACAAGGTCTTTGTCCGTACCCGTTACGATCACGGTTAAAAGACGGTAATCTCCCAGAATCTCACCCGTAACCGAATCAAGTATCTGCTGCTTTGTAACGCCCGGCAAAAGTGTGAGCGCATAGTTAACCACCGGATCGTCCCTTAAAATCCCGTCCCAGGTATAGGCGTTGTAATCGTCCACGCCGTTGGGATATTCCTCGTAATTAAGGGTGATATAGTAATCATTGCTTATCCTGTATACGGTATTACCGCTCTTAACATTG
>JAFYBE010000057.1 GCA_017540355.1 Lachnospiraceae bacterium
AAGGACAAACTTGATGCCAAAACACGTATGGTTGCGATCATCGCAGCTATCATCGCCCTGCTGGTAGGCGGACTTGCAAGCTATGATTTCAACCCCGTTTCACAGGAAGGAAAGAACGAAGCCATCACCGAGATCGGTGACGATACTACCGTATACTGGACCCAGTTCGGTAAGGTTTATCATCTGGATGCGGACTGTCAGCACATCAAGAACAGCGATTACTATGAAGGCACTGTTAAAGAAGCGATCGAGTCTAACCGTGAGAGACTGTGCAAGACCTGCGCAGGCAACCACGCCGACCTCAACTTCACCAACAATGATGTTGTAGAAGACTGATATTTACAGCATTTTTCTTAGTATTTCAATTGTAAACCGTAAACAAATGAGGGCTGTCGCACTAACAATGCAACAGCCCTTTTTTATATGCTTTTCTGTGATTTTGCCTTAATCTTACTTCTTGTTCTTTCTCTCCAGAACGATCCCTACCACTCCTGCGGCTATCAACCCTAAAGTACCGATTAAGAGCAGGAAGAAACCGATCTTTCTGTCTACCACCAGATCAACCGCTTCAACCACCTTGCCGTTAACTCTCGGCGGAAGATCAGCATTCTCTATAAAGAACAATCCCAAAGTAACAAGTCCCGACACGATCACAGCCAGGATCTTGCCCAACAACAGGAAGATAAGTCCCGCTATAACGATAAACAGGAAGAAATACCCGTCACCCTTTTTCCACAGGCTGAACTTGTCGGAAATGCCGCCATAGCTGTATCCTCCAAAAGGCAGGAAAAGCGAGATTACGATCAGACCACTGGTCAAGAGTACGGCCAGATAGGTCACAAGTTTTGTGTTCCGGTTACCATTTGTTATATTTGACATAGTAAATACCTCCCGGATCCAAATATTTTACAGAATCATCTCATATCATAGAACTCATCGAACAGATCCGCATTGGCCTGTATCTCGGCTTCGGTTCCGATGATCGCGGTTCCGGATCTCTTATATATCCTGGCAATGTGCTTGATCTGCTTCTTGATGTCCTTAACAGAAACCTTCCTGATCGCTTTGGCAACATCATACGCGATGTCCGAACCCTTGCCGCTCTTCTCGTAATACAGCTCGTTGATTGCCATGTTCAGATCGCCCGAAGGAGTGATCAGCTCGGAGATCAGTCTGAGCTTGTATCCGTTCAGGTCCTTGGTCTCGATCACATCAAGGAGCTGGCTGAGGTAGTCGGGAGCCTGTGCGATCACATCATATGCTTCCGTAAATGAAGGAGCTCTGTAAAGCTGCGAATATGCATATCCGTCCTGGCTGGCTCCGCAGTTTCCGCCGTAAGCGCCGAGTACGAATCTGAGCTGAGGAGTATACAGCTGGTCGTCAAGTAATGCAAATGCAACCATTCTTGCAGCTGTCGCTTTGATCGAAGCTTCTTTTTTAGGCTGATAGAATGACAGCATGTAGCTTGCGTTGGTATTCATTACGATAGCTGAAGTCTTGGGTGTTTTCTCAAGGCTGCAGATCGATCCTGCCTCATGGTTCTCAAGCTTGGCGGGGAATCTGTCAAGCATCAGCTTCTTCGAAGCCTTGAAGGTCTCGGGCTTGCCGATCACGTAAACAACACCGTTCTGACGCTTAACTACTTTGTCCTTAACCGCTGTCATCTGTACAAGGATATCTTCAAAACCTTCTTCACTCATCAGCGCCGTTTCAAGGAACTTGAAACGCGGGATTCCGTTCAGTACCCATGCAAGGCGTCTTGAATAATCCGAACTGCCTCCCGCAAGTCCTGCGGTTGCCGAGAACATACTCTCGGGATCTGTCAGATCACTGTAGAAATAATACAGATACTGACCGACAAGATCTGTATTTGAGATCAGATCGGTATTGTACAGCATATCAAATGTAAGATCGAGAGCCTTTTCAAGATTCTCCGGGAATGCGTAAAATCCGATCACGAGCGAAGGAATGCTCTTTCCGTCGATCACATTTGCCGAAATCCTTGCGCTGAAGCCGCTCATGTACTTGTTGTACTCATTGTCGACTTCTTCCTGTGAACGGTTGGTCGTGGAAAGCCCAAGGAAGTTAACATATTCGTTGAGGGCCTGAACCTCTTCTACGGACAGATCGGAAAGATCAAAGAAATATCTGTAGTAAGAAGCCTCATTATCAACTTCTGCGGTATATACCTTTACACCGTTCTCATCCTCTACCGTTGTTTTGTACTCGGGCTTGGTGATCTCGATCTTCGAAGCCTTGGCTGTAACAAGCTTCTGAATAGTCTCGGGTACGGAGGCTGTTGTGTCGTTCCACTCATTATATGCTGCGGTGGCATCCACAACTGCCTTGATCTCTTTGCTGCTCATTGCTGCCTTTTTGGCGGCAAGCTTATCCGCAAGAGC
>JAFYBE010000058.1 GCA_017540355.1 Lachnospiraceae bacterium
GCCAATTTTAATGCTCTTATAGCACAGAATGCTTACGTATACGTACTGGCAACAGGTATGATGATGTGTATGCTTATCAAAGGTAACATCGACCTGTCAGTCGGAGCGGTTGTCTGCTTCGTAGATGCCATCGGTGCACAGCTTATGGTTAACAAAGGTTTATCTTTCCCTGTAGCCATGCTTGCAATGTTGGTAGTCGGATTACTTATAGGTGCATTTTTGGGATATTTGATAGCATATGTCAATGTTCCGCCGTGGATAGCTACTCTGGCAGGTTTCCTTGCTTTCAGAGGATGGGGTACTGCAGTACTTAACGGTAATACCATAGGAATAGGTAATGCCGAATATGCAGGTTTCACGAACCTGTTTAACGGATTTATCCCTGATTTGTTTGGGGTTGAGGGATTTAATGCTACAAGCCTTGTAATAGGTATAATTGCATGTATCATATTGTTCGTGACTCAGTTAAGAGACAGAGCAACAAAGATCAGTAAGGGATATGAGGCTGATTCAATGGCTTCGGTTCTTTCAAGATGCATAATCATTTCGGCAGTTATAATACTGTTCACGGTTAAGCTTGCACAGAACAAGGGTATTCCGTTCGTGCTTGTGTGGGTTGCGGTTATAGCACTTATATATAACTTTATTACATCTAAGACGACTCTCGGAAGATACTTCTACGTTACGGGTGGTAATATGGAAGCCACAAGGCTTTCAGGTATCGATACAAGAAAGGTACTCTTCTTCGCATACCTTAACATGCAGTTCCTTACGGTAATTGCTTCATGGATTACCATGGCAAGACTTACTGCAGCCAATCCTACTGCAGGAACCAACTACGAGCTTGATGCCATTTCAGGATGTATCGTCGGCGGTGTATCTGCATACGGCGGATCAGGCAGCGTGTTCGGTATGATAGTAGGTGCTACTCTTATCGGTGTAATCAACCTCGGTATGAGTATCATGGGTATTGATGCCAACTGGCAGAAGATCGTTAAGGGTCTTGTGCTTCTGGCAGCCGTAGTATTCGAAATCCTTAACAATAAGGATAAGAACAAAGTCTGATTAACAGATTTAATTCAGAATTTTATTAACGCGAGACAAGGCTGAGATATTTCTCGGTCCATTAATCGGCAGTGAGACACTCATTTGAGTGTCTCACTGTTTTTGTGATAAAATAGTAAAGTTATGAGGATAGATTTACCAAGCGATGTAAAGTTCATAATAGATACTCTGCATAATGCAGGATATGAAGCATATGCCGTAGGCGGATGTGTCAGAGATTCAATCCTTGGAAGAATTCCGGATGACTGGGATATCACAACATCTGCCATGCCTTTAGAGGTTAAGAAGCTGTTCCGTCCCACCATAGATACCGGATTGCAGCATGGAACAGTAACGGTGCTTCGTCATCATGTGGGTTATGAAGTGACGACTTACAGAATAGACGGAGTATATGAGGATGCCAGACATCCCAAAGAGGTCACATTTACCCGTAATCTTAAGGAAGATCTGTTAAGGCGTGATTTCACGATCAACGCGATGGCATATAATGATGAAGAAGGCCTTATCGATGAATATGACGGTCTTAAGGATATAGAGAATAAGACAATTCGTTGCGTAGGCAATCCGATGGACAGATTTACGGAAGATGCTCTTCGTATGTTAAGAGCCGTAAGGTTTTCTGCGCAACTCGGTTATGAGATTGAGCCCGATACCGCCGAAGCGATAAAAAAACTGCACTCAAGGCTTGATATGATCTCGGCTGAGAGGATTCAGGTCGAACTGTCAAAGCTTATTTTATCGCCTAATCCGGATTATTTAAGAGTTGCTTATGAGCTCGGAATAACATCGGTTGTATTGCCCGAATTTGATAAGTGCATGAGGCAGCAACAACACCATATTCATCATTGCTATACGGTGGGTGAACACATACTTCATTCGATGATGAATATCGAAGCTGAGAGAGTATTAAGATACACCATGCTTTTCCATGACATGGCTAAGCCGGAGTGTCTCACCACAGATCCCGACGGTACTGAACATTTTCGTGGACATGATGTAGTGTCAGCGGAGATGTCTCATGTTATAATGAAAAGGCTCAAGTTCGATAACGATACCCTGCACAGTGTTGAATTGCTTGTAAGGAATCACGATCTTAAGGTCGAAGAATCGCATAAGGCTGTAAGACGTGCAATGAATAAAATAGGCAAAACGCAGTTTATGCAATTGCTTAAAGTAAAGCATGCCGACGTATTGGCACAGTCCGATTATATGCGTGAGGAGAAATTAACCCATCTTAACAGGCTTGAGATGATATATAATGAGGTAATGGAAGCAGGTCAGGGCACGCAGATAAGCGAGCTTAAGATTACCGGAAGCGATCTGATTGAACTTGGGATGAATCCCAGACCTACAATAGGCATAGTTCTTAAAGAGTTACTGGAACTTGTGTTGGAAGATCCGGATAAGAACAACAGAGAAGTATTGATTGATGAAGCTAAGAAAATTTTGCAGCGAACTGAATAAAAGAAAAGCGGTATACGGTCTGTTTATTTTCAGTATGACTTTTTTGATTGCCTGTGGAAGCAGCGCTTCGCCCGGAGCATTCAGCGAAGGAAAGGATACCGGTTTTATAGTTACAAAGGCCGGAATGTATGACAGTGCCGATACGAATACTCTCATTGTAGGACTCAATACCGAGAATAAGACGGTTACATTCTATAACAGAGAAGTCAACAGAGAATATACGCTTAATTATGACGGTACCAGCAAGATATACGACAAGTACGGAACCGCCATGTCCATGGAGCAGGTCGACGTAGGATCGATAGTTGATATCACTTTCCTTAAGACCAAGAAACTTCTTAATTCGATGCAGGGATCGCAGGATGCATGGGAACTCAGCGAGATCAAGGATTTTGATATCAATGAGCTTGATAACCGTATGTATGCTGCAGGAAGCAATTACTGGTTTGATAAGAGTATAGAGGTATATGCCGACGGATCTGAAGCGGAACTTATGGATATCAATCCCGTGGATACAATAACCGTAAGAGGCGTGGACAGAATGGTATATTCCGTTGCGATAGATGAAGGACACGGTTATCTCCGCCTAAAAAATGAAGAATACTTTGTCGGCGGATGGATTGAGATAACAGGCTCGAAGATAATCAAGACGATAGGAGAGGATATGATAATAGCCGTTCCTGTCGGTACATATGATGTTCAGCTGTCCAATAAAGGTGTTGAGGGTCTTAAGACCGTAAGTATTGACCGTAATAAAGAGACAGAGCTGGATATAGGTGATATACAGACTGAAGAGCTTAAGACATACGGTAATATCATCTTTGTGGTGGAACCTTCTACCGCAGAGATTTATATAGACGGCGAGACGGTTGACATAAGTAAGCCGGTTAATATTGAGTACGGTGTACATCAGCTTATAGCAAAGGCAGCAGGATATCAGACTCTTACCCAGTATATTAAGGTCGGATCAGAGAATGCTACCCTGGAGATCACGCTTGAGCCTCTGCAGAATTATGAAGATTACAGCATTCCGAGAGTATCACCCACGGTATCCGTTGCGGTGCCGTCTCCGTCACCCGTGCCCACATCATCTCCGTCTACCAACATAGTTACTACCGGTACGACGGTCAACGGACATAAGATTACGATAAGTGCGCCTTCGGGTGTTGAGGTATATTTGGACGGCAATTATATAGGTATAGCTCCCATAAGCTTTACAAAGATAAGCGGAAAGCATGAGATAATACTCAGAAAAGAAGGATTTGTTACCAGAAGTTATACGATAGCCGTGGATACGGAAGCAAGAGACGAGACCTTCTCATTCTCAGATTTAATATCAAATGACGGTACTTATACATCAAATACTACCAAGGCTGTGGCTACGCCCACACCTGTGCCTACACCTACGCCGGAGCCCGTGGCCACACCCACACCCACTCCGGAACCTGTACCTACGCCTACGCCTACGCCGGAACCGACATCGGAACCGACACCCACATCCGAGCCCGAGCAGGGTTCAACACCCACTGCAGGCCCTTCGGAAGGGGCTTTGAGTGTAACGCCGGAACCTTAGATTTGTATACACATAGAGTATAAAATTGCCAAAAAAGGCGTAAAAAAGCCAAAAAATCAGAATTTTAGGTTGACAAAGGCAGTAAAAAAGGCTATATATAGTATAGGCGCTTGAGAAAGTGCACAATATAAACCGATTTATAGGAGGAGAATTTCCATGAACAAGACAGAATTAGTTGATGCTATTGCTAAGTCAGCAGGTCTTACAAAGAAGGACGCTGAGGCTGCACTCAAGGCTTTCACAGAGGCAGTTACAAAGGCTCTTAAGAAGGGTGACAAGGTTCAGTTAGTTGGCTTTGGTACATTCGAAGTTACTAAGAGAGCAGCTAGAGAGGGTAGAAATCCTCAGACAGGCGCTGTTATGAAGATTAAGGCTTCTAAGGCTCCTAAGTTCAAGGCTGGTAAGGCTCTTAAGGACGCTGTTAACTAATATTAACAGAATCGAACGATGAGTCAGGGGTAAGTACCACGGTACTTACCCCTTTTCTTATGCATATATGCAAAAATATGATATACTTTAGTGTAAAGAGGGAAAAAAGATGAGACTGGATAAATATCTTAAAGTATCCCGCCTGATTAAGAGGCGGACAGTAGCCAATGAGGCCTGTGATGCAGGAAGGGTATTGATTAACGGTAACGTGGCCAAGGCAGGCGCCAACGTCAAAGTTGGAGATAAGATCACAATCATTTTCGGCAACAAAGACGTTAACGTCGAAGTACTGGCGGTAGAGGAGACCGTTAAGAAGGACGAAGCCAAGGAGCTGTATAAGTATATATGAAGAACAAATATCTCTTAAGAAGCTCGAAGAAGAGACAGAATAAAGTTTCGGTCATACTTATCACCATCGTACTTGTTATGCTTGTGATTGTGGTATCCGTCGGCAAGCATAATATCAGCAAAAGACAGGCGGAGTATGACAAGAGGGAAGCAAGACTTTTAGAGCAGATTGAAGAAGAGAATAAGAGGGCCGAAGAGATAGCGGAGTACGAGAAGTACACCAAGACCAAGAAGTATGCAGAAGAAGTAGCCAAAGAGAAGCTCGGTCTGGTTAAAGAAGATGAGATAATCTTCAAGGAGGAATAGCACGCTGATGCTGAGCGCAGTTGTTGAGGCTATAGAAGAATTTCAAATGATAGAGAACGGAGACAGGATTGTCGTTGGTGTATCCGGCGGTGCTGATTCCGTTGCTTTGCTTTTACAGCTTGCAGAGTATAGGAAGACTAAAGACTATACGCTGCAGGTTTTTCATTTGAACCATATGATCAGGGATGATGCCGATTCGGATGAAGAATTCGTCCGAGATCTTTGCAATCGGCTTAACATCCCTTTTTTCAGTGCAAAAGAGAACGTAACTGAACTTGCACAGGCCTAGCATATGTCTACGGAAGAAGTCGGACGCAAGATAAGATATGAGAAAATGAGAGCCCTTAATGCGAATAAGATTGCCGTGGGGCATCACGAAGATGATCTGGCAGAGACGGTACTTCTTAATATGTGTCGCGGAACAGGTATACACGGGATGGTTGGTATAGCACCCGTACAGGACGATATCATCAGACCTCTGATTTATCTTTCCAGAAAGGATATAGAGGACTATCTTAATGAAATAGGTCAGGAGTATTGCACCGATTCGACCAACAGCTCGACTGACTATACCAGGAATAAACTCAGACTTGATGTTATCCCTCAGTTAAGCAACAATGTCAATGAAAAAACCGTAAGACATATTGCGGCCATGGCGGGTGATATGTATGAAGTTGAAGAGTTTATTGAGGATGAAGCTGACAGGAAATACAAGGAATGCCTTATTTCCGAAGAAGGCGGAGAGATTAAGATCTCATTAAGCAAATTCAAGGCCTTAAAGCCGCTGATAATTCGTGAGATCATCCTTAAGATCATGGAGAAGCTTACACCAAGGCGTAAGGATATATCAAGAGTGCATGTGGACATGATAGTCGGGATATGTTACGCCGACGGAGAGAAAAAGCTTGATCTTCCGTACGGACTTGAAGTTCGCAAGTCCTATGAAGAACTTGCATTCAGTGTAGAGACCGGCATAGTTGAGAAGACAAAAGAGACTATAATCAAAGTTCCTTCAATAACCAGAGGAGAAGGATGGACGTTGGAACTTGGGAAGAACAGATTCTTAACAATGAGAGTTATGTCGGCCAAGGGAAAGCTTGATATTCCGAATAACACATATACTAAGTGGTTTGATTATGATAAAATAGATTGGTCTAAATTGTGCCTAAGGCACAGACAGGCAGGAGATTACCTGGTGATCAATTCAAAAGGATCGAGGAAATCTCTTCAGGATTATATGGTAGATGAGAAGATTGAACGAAGCAAAAGAGACAGTGTTTTGTTGCTTGCGGACGGAGATCATATACTGTGGGTAATCGGATACAGGATAAGCGAGTACTACAAGATTTCGGAGGAAAGCACAAGAATTCTTGAAGTAGAGATAACAGAGCAGTAACGGCATCGGAAGGAGAGAAAGATGGCAGAACGTGTAGAGATAATGCTTACGGAAGAGGAAGTTGACAAGAAGATTCAGGAACTTGGTGAAAAGATCAGTTCGGATTATGCAGGCAAGCAGGTACATCTTGTATGCGTACTTAAGGGCGGAAGCTTTTTCATGTGTGAGCTGGCTAAGAGAATAACCGTTCCGGTATCTCTTGATTTCATGAGTGTATCAAGTTACGGCGGAGATACCAAGTCAAGCGGAGTTGTTAAGATAGTCAAAGATCTTGATGAATCCATCGCAGGTAAGGATGTTATTGTTATAGAGGATATTGTTGATTCCGGAAGAACATTAAGCTATCTGCTTGAGATGTTAAGTGACAGAAAGCCCAACAGCCTTCGTTTGTGTACACTTCTTGATAAGCCGGAGAGAAGAGTGGTTGATGTCAAAGTAGATTACACCGGTTTTGAGATACCGGATGAGTTCGTTGTGGGATACGGACTTGATTATGACCAGAGATACCGCAATCTTCCGTATATCGGAGTTGTGAAATTTGATTAAGAGAATTCAGGAATAGGAAAAAGCAAAGTCTATGAATAAGACGAACAGGATATTTAACATATACTTCGTGTTGATACTCGGAGCCGCACTTATGATGGTGTGGTATGCATCCAATAAAGCGGAGAGCAATATATATACAAAAGGAGCATTTGAAGCCGATCTTAAGGCCGGCAATATCGTATATGTGGAAGTCAACCCCAATACGGAAGTGCCTACGGGAGTGCTTGATATTGATTTAAAGAGCGGAGAGCACAAAGAACTTAATGTAACTGACGTTAATGAGATACAGGATCTGTTAAAAAAATATGATATAGATCCCGTGGTACAGAATGTTCCCAGAGAAAGCCTTATATTATCATACGGAGTACCGATTTTATCCATAATCGCAGTGGTGGTTCTTTTATTCTTTATGATGAACGCCGGCGGAGCTGCGGGCGGCGGCAAGATGATGAACTTCGGCAAAAGCAGAGCCAAGCTTGATGCCGATACCAAGACTAAGCTTGATGATGTTGCGGGTCTTATGGAAGAGAAAGAGGATCTTGAAGAGATTATAGACTTCCTTAAGAGTCCCGATAAGTATACAAAGGTAGGAGCAAGAATCCCCAAGGGAATATTGCTTGAGGGTGCACCCGGAACGGGTAAGACTTTGCTTGCCAAGGCTGTTGCGGGCGAAGCGGGAGTACCTTTCTTCTCGATATCCGGTTCGGATTTCGTGGAAATGTTTGTCGGTGTCGGAGCTTCCAGAGTAAGAGACCTTTTTGCTGAAGCGAAGAAGAGTTCCCCCTGTATCATATTCATAGATGAGATAGATGCGGTTGCAAGACGTCGAGGCACCGGAATGGGCGGCGGACATGACGAGCGTGAGCAGACGCTTAACCAGATGCTTGTAGAGATGGACGGCTTCGGTGTCAACGAAGGCATTATAGTCATGGCGGCAACCAACAGAGTGGATATACTTGACCCTGCAATAATGCGTCCCGGAAGATTCGATCGTAAGATATCCGTAGGAGCTCCCGATGTAAGAGGCAGAGAGGATATTCTTAAGGTACATGCCAGGAACAAGCCGCTTGCGGAAGATGTTGATCTTAAGCAGGTTGCGCAGACCACGGCAGGATTTACCGGAGCGGATCTTGAGAATCTGCTTAATGAGGCGGCAATTCTTTCGGCAAGGAATGACAGACAGTATATCACAATGGAGGATATACGTAAGTCGTTCATTAAAGTCGGCATAGGTTCCGAGAAAAAGAGCAGAATCATATCCGATAAAGAGAAGAAGATTACGGCATACCATGAATCGGGACATGCCATATTATTTCATGTGCTTCCGGATATGGATCCCGTATATACAATATCAATCATACCTACGGGCCCCGGTGCTGCAGGATATACAATGCCTCTTCCCGAGAAGGATGAGATGTTCTTAACAAAGGGTAAGATGCTTCAGGATATTATGGTTCTTTTGGGCGGACGTATCGCAGAAGAGATTGTTTTCGGTGATATCACGACGGGAGCATCCAACGATATCAAGCGCGCTACAAGAGAAGCACGTAAGATGGTTACAAAATACGGTATGTCCGAGAACATCGGTGTAATCAACTATGATGACGAGGATGAGGAAGTATTTATCGGAAGAGATCTGGCTCATCCGAGAAGTCACAGTGAATACATTACGGGTGAGATAGATAAGGAAGTTAAGACAATAATTGACGACTGTTATAAAAAAGCCAGGGATATCATTCTTCAGAATAGAGAGATACTCGATAAAAGTGCTGCTCTGCTCATAGAAAAAGAGCGCATAACTCGTGAAGAGTTTGAAGAGTTGTTTGCTTAAGGGACAAAAAGGAAGAGACCATGGAAAAGACAAGGCTTATATACTCTGATACGACAAGTGAATATATTTCCAACACTCAGCCTGAGGCAGGCGAGAAGCTTAAGATAAGGATACGAACACCTCGTAAGGCAACAGGTAAGGTAATGATTGTTGTCAATGACGAGATAAGCGCCATGAAGCGTGTACGCAGAAAGGGCGAGTTTGAGTTTTATGAGGCATCGGTTGTTCTGACCGAGGAAGTGATCAGATACTATTTTAAAGTTACGGTAGATGATGAGGACTATATCTACGACTATCGCGGAGTGACGCCCGAAAGCGGTAATCCTGATGCGCTTGATGAAAGATATTCGTTTAAGGTAATTCCGGGATTTGCAACACCCGATTGGGCTAAGGGAGCTGTCTTTTATCAGATATATGTTGACAGATTCTGTAACGGAGATACATCCAATGATGTCCGTACAGGCGAGTATAAGTATATAGACAAGCTTACGGAAGCCAAGGCCTGGAATGATTCAATCGATTCGGGTATCAATGAGCATTTCGGCGGAGATTTGCAGGGTGTTATAGATAAGCTTGATTATCTCAAGGATCTGGGAGTGGATGTAATCTATTTAAATCCCATCTTTGTTTCTCCATCCAATCATAAGTATGATATAGCGGACTATGATCATGTAGATCCGCATTTCGGCGTGATTACAAAGGATGAGGGTGCAGTTTTGGATTCTCCTTTAAAGGATAATACCGAAGCGACAAGGTTTATCAAAAGAGTAACATCCGAAGAGAATCTTAATGCTTCCAACGAACTCTTTTCAAAACTGACAGCCGAAGCACATGCAAGGGGAATGAGAGTCATTCTTGACGGAGTCTTCAATCATTGCGGATCCTTCAATAAATGGATAGATGTTGAGCGCATATATGAGAAGGCACCGGGATATCCCAAGGGAGCATATGTATCAAAGGACAGCCCGTATCATGACTACTTTACTTTTGGTAACAAGGGCGAGTGGCCTTATAACAGTGATTATGAAGCATGGTGGGATTACAATACCCTACCTAAGCTTAACTATAATTGTAAGGAACTGTATGATTACATACTTAAGATAGGTGCAAAGTGGGTATCCGAGCCTTATAATGCTGACGGATGGAGACTTGATGTGGCTGCGGATTTAGGACCGAATAAAGAGGTTAATCACGCATTCTGGAAGGACTTCCGTAATGCGGTTAAAGCTGCCAAGCCTGATGCAATCATACTTGCGGAGCATTACGGAGATGCATCCGACTGGTTAAACGGCGGACAGTGGGATACCGTCATGAACTATGATGCCTTCATGGAACCCGTTACGTGGTTTTTAACGGGAATGGAGAAGCACAGTGATGAATACAGACCTGAGCTTATAGGAGATACCGACAGTTTCTGGAACAGCATGGCTTTATGCAGTGCAAGGATGTCAATGCCTTCCCTCCAGACAGCCATGAATGAACTCAGCAATCACGATCATTCGAGATTCTTAACGCGTACTACGCACAATGCGGGAAGGGTTGAGAAACTTGGTGCGGAGGCTGCTGTAAGAGGAGCGGACAAATCCGTGCTGCGACAGGCTGTTATCATGCAGATGACTTGGACCGGTGCCCCCACACTGTATTACGGAGATGAAGCGGGTGTTGCGGGATTCACGGATCCGGATAACAGGCGAGTATACCCGTGGGGCAATGAGGATAAAGATCTCATCGCCTTTCATAAGGCTGCCATAAAGATACATAAGGAAAGCAAAGAACTCAGCCTGGGTTCTTTGATGAGACTGCCCGTGGCCAAGGGATCGGTTGCCTATGCCAGAGTATACGGCAAAGATGCGACGATAACCGTAGTCAATACCATGAATATAGAGATGGAATATAAGCTTCCCGTAAGTCTTTTAGGAATAGGAACGGGAAGAAAATACCGCACTCTTCTTACTACGGACGAGAACGGATATAAGACAAAAGGAAAGCGACTTAAGGATGAAGACGGAGTTCTGACGGTAAGAGTAAAGCCTGGCGGAGCCGTTGTCTTACGACGCAAAAGAATTGGAAACAAAAAGAAAAATGGAAAGAAATCGGGAAGAGTGGAATAAAAAAATAGCGAGAATGAAACGTGAGCAGAAGAGAGCCAGAATGAGGCAGAGACTTCTGCTCATTGTGGGTGTACTGGCAATATGCATCATTGTGGTTCCGATTACTTCTGCGGTAAAGCGTCATAAGAACAAGGGAGCGGATACAACTGTTGAAGATACGGGTTTGACGGGTAAAAACGACCGCTCAGGAATAAAGATAGACACCGGAGAAACTGCGGAATCAGCCGAACAACAGATTAACGGTTCAATCTCTGAGTATGATGCAGCGACAGGAATAGCGGATAATAAAGTAAAACCGAAAAATACAAAGACATATTCCTATAATGAAGCAGCAAATGTTGAATTCCTAAGCGGAGACAACATGACAAGTCAGTATGCGATACTGGTTGATGTCGACAATTCTCTTATAACAGGTGCAGTAGACTGTAAAGCCAGAATATATCCGGCTTCCATGACCAAGATTATGACTCTGCTTGTGGCAGCTGAGAATATAAACGACTTTGATAAGAAGGTGCCCGTCTCGCAGGATGCGACGAACTATGCCTACAGTAAAAAGCTCAGTGCGGTCAATTTTGCCATAGGAGAAGAGGTGACGCTGGGAGATCTGTGTTATGGTACAATTCTTCCTTCGGGGGCCGATGCGGCTGCCGAACTTGCAATTCAGGTAGCGGGAAGTATGGATGCCTTTGTGGAGCTTATGAATGAAAAAGCGAAGGCTTTGGGTATTGCGGGAACAACACATTTCTCCAATGTCTCAGGATCTTATGATGACAATAATTATTCGACCTGTTATGACATGGCAATCATAATGAATGCCGCAATGGATGATGATTACTGCAGGAAAGTTCTGTCCGAGCACAGATATACGACTTCTCAGACGACGGAGCATCCTGACGGAATAGATATATCCAACTGGTTTTTGCGACGTATAGAAGATAAGGATACGGGAGGGGAAGTGATCGGTGCCAAAACGGGTTTTGTAGTGGAATCCCGCAATTGTGCGGCGAGCTATTATACATCTGCTTCCGGTAGGAATTATATAGCCGTGACTGTCAATGCCCACAGTGCATGGAGATGTATATATGATCATGTAGATATATATAAAAATCACACAACGTGAATACGAAAACGATTACGTTTGTGCAACTTGCATAAAATTGGCATGCGACATTTGTAAATTTTGTTTAAGTAAAGTATTGTTGTACATATAGGGTTGGATTATTATACTAGATGTAACCCCCCAATACATTTTGTAGTTTTTTGCTATACCCCATAAGAAAGAAATACCTTCCTTAATAGCCGGGCAGACCGGCTGTTAACCCCAAACGGGGGTATTTCTTCCTTAACCCGAAACTAACAGGCACTGACGAAAGTCAGTGCCTTTTTCGTATTTCAAAAGCCGCGGGATTGTGCTATTCTATGGGATGAGGACCGGTTTGTGTCAATACGGGGAGTGAGTATATGAAAGTTGTTCTTAAGGATCTGACAAAGATATTCCCAAGCAGAGATAAAAAGGATAAGACAGAGGTTGTCGCGGTAGACAACTTCAATATAGAGATACCGGATGGAAAGCTTGTAGGTCTGCTCGGACCTTCGGGATGCGGTAAGAGTACGGCGCTTAATCTTATATGCGGTCTTGAGGTGCCCACAAAAGGTAAGATTTTCTTCGGTGATGAGGATGTTACGAATCTTCCGCCCGAGGAGCGCGGTGTGGGAATGGTATTCCAGAATTATGCGCTTTTCCCGCATATGACGGTTGAAAAGAATATTATGTTCCCTCTTGAGAATTTTAAGGGAGATAAAAAGCTTACAAAGGAAGAGATGAAGGCCAAGGCGCTTGAGGCTGCATCTTTGGTGCAGATAGAGGGCCTAATGGCACGTAAGCCCAAGGAGATGTCGGGCGGTCAGCAGCAGAGAGTGGCTATAGCAAGAGCGTTAGTCAAAAGGCCGAAGATTCTGCTTCTTGATGAGCCCTTATCCAATCTGGATGCAAGACTTCGTCTTCAGACCAGAGAAGAGATACGTCGAATCCAGCGCGAGACGGGGATAACAACAATATTCGTAACACATGATCAGGAAGAAGCCATGAGCATCTCTGACCTTATAGTTGTTATGAAGTCGGGTGTGATACATCAGGTAGGCAAGCCACAGGAAGTATATGACAAACCTGTTAACCTGTTCGTGGCCAAGTTTTTGGGTACACCTGCCATTAATGTGTTTACCGGCAGGATTAAGAACAGGCGACTATATATCGGAGAAGCTGATGTAATGGATGTATCCGACAGAGTGACCGATCCATCAGATGAAAGAGACGTATTTGTCGGAATACGTCCCGAAGGTTTTGTATTGGACGAAAACGGTCCATTGGAATGCAGGCTTGACAGAGTGGAAGTCATGGGAAGAGATATCAGTGTTGTATCGTTCCATGATGCGGCAACGGAGGCAGAGACAGTCTGTGTTCGGTCCATTATAAGTGCGGAGAATCAGGTCGATACATCCAAAGAAACTGTCAGATTTGCACTTAAACCTGCCAAGGTACACGTATTTGATGCCGTAAGTGAAGAAGTAATATGAAGAAATTCAGGCTTAATCAGAATTTAAGAGGCTGGCTATATATGCTGCCGGCCATCCTTTTCCTTGGGGTATTCATGGTATACCCTTTGTTTGATGTACTCATCTATTCCGTAGAAGAGAATTATAACTTTGCTTCGCAGGTCTACACAGGCTACGGTTTATTCAACTACTCATATGTTCTGCACGATACGTATTTTGTTCAGGCGCTTAAGAACACCTTTATTATCGTAATAATCACCGTTCCGCTTTCTACGGGTCTGGCACTTTTAATTTCTCTTGGACTAAGCTCAATAAAGAAACTCAAGAGTTTATATCAGACATTGTACTTTCTTCCGTATGTCACCAACACATTGGCCGTAGGTCTGGTATTTATGGTGTTGTTTAAAAAGACCGCTTATTCCGACGGACTTATCAATCTTTTGATCAAAGCCTTCGGAGGCACCGGTGTGGATTTCATAGACGGACCGTACTGGGCAAAGATTATGGTGATGTGCATTTATACCATATGGGTGGTCATTCCGTTTAAGATTCTTATACTTACGTCTGCATTGGCTTCCGTTAATCAGGACTATTACAAGGTTGCAAGGGTTGACGGCACGAGTTCTTTCAGAATATTCATAAAGATTACGCTTCCCATGATATCATCCACGATCTTTTATCTGATTATCACGGGATTTATCGGAGCGTTTAAAGCATATAGCGATGAAGTGGCTCTTTTCGGAACAGACCTTAACAGTGCCGGCATGAATACGTTAGTCGGCTACGTATACGATATGCTCTACGGCAACAGCGGCGGATATCCGTCATATGCATCGGCTGCAGCGCTCATTCTTTTTGCCATAGTATTTACGATTACAATCATCAACCTGCTTATAAGCAAGAAGGCGGTTACACAGTAATGAAGACTAAGATAAGCTTAAAGACTTCAATTACATATATACTTCTGACTATCTGGGGAATCATTGTACTTTTCCCCTTCTATTGGATGCTGCTTACATCCATTAAGAGTTATGCGTCATATAACGGCGAGTATGTACCTAAGTTTTATGCGACCAATCCGACATTCGAGAACTATGTGAATGCGTTTACTTCGGTTCCGCTTGGAAGATATTTCTTAAATACAATCATATTCACGCTTATTACAACGGGACTTATGATGATTGTAATCATTCTTTCCGCCTATGCATTTGCTCGTATAGATTTTAAGGGCAGAAGTGCGCTGTTTGCATTCTTCTTAGCTTTAATGATGATTCCCAATGAGCTTGTGATCATCACCAACTTCGTGACCATCACAAATCTCAATATGCGCAATACATTCTTAGGGCTTATACTTCCGTCCGTCACATCCGTATTCTATATATATCTTCTTAAAGAGAACTTTGAGATGATACCCGAGGAATTGTATAAGGCAGCCAAGGTCGATGGCACATCTGACTTTAAGTATCTGTGGAAAGTTATGATACCTATATCCCAGCCCACAATTGTGACAATCATCATCCTTAAAGTCATTGAATGCTGGAATTCATATGTATGGCCGAGATTAATCACGGACGATCAGAATTACTTCTTGGTCAGCAACGGTATTCAGTCGATTCGTGAGAACGGATTCGGAAGAGAGAATATCCCTGCGATGATGGCGGCTGTAGTGGCAATATCAGTACCCTTAGTCATACTCTTCTTGATATTCCATAAGAAGATTATGGCAGGTGTCTCGAGAGGAGGTACCAAGGGATGAGAAAAAAGATTGCGACTATTATGACATTTATGTCACTTGTGTCTTTGATTCTGACGGGCTGTCATGGGCGAAAGGGTATGGAACCCTTTGCCATGCCTGAAGAATTTGACGAAACTGTGGGATATAACATTACATTCTGGGCAAAGAACGATACGAATAAGACTCAGACGGACATATACAAGAAGGCAATAGCTGACTTTAATAAGTTATATCCGAATATACACGTAGACCTTCGTTTATATACTGATTACGGCAAGATATACAACGATGTCATAACCAATATATCTACCGGAACAACGCCCAATGTATGTATCACATATCCCGATCACATTGCGACATATATGACGGGCGACAATACCGTTGTACCACTTGATGATTTGATGGATGATTCTGCATACGGTCTTGGTGGAAGCAAAGTATTGTTTGACGGTCCGGCTAAGGACGAGATTGTTCCCGAATTTTTGGAAGAATGTAGGATTGGCGATAATCACTATGCCATTCCCTATATGCGCTCGACAGAAGCTTGTTATGTAAACCAAACAATGGTTGAGAGATTAGGCTATGAAGTACCCGATATCCTTACATGGGACTTTATCTGGGAAGTATCTGAGAAAGCGATGGAGAAAGATGCAGACGGCAATTATAAGATAAATGGTCAGAAGGTCCTGATTCCGTTTATTTATAAATCAACCGACAATATGATGATTCAGATGCTTAAGCAGAAGAACGCACCATATTCAACAACGGAAGGCGAGATAGGTATATTTAACGATACGACGAAGGATTTGCTGTATACGGTGGCAAAACATGCCGAGACAGGAGCTTTCTCAACATTTAAGATATCAAGTTATCCCGGCAATTTCCTAAATGCCGGACAATGTATATTTGCAATAGATTCAACAGCAGGTGCGACATGGATGGGGACACATGCGCCTCTTTCGGATATCCATGAGAGTAAGAAGGTTGAGTTTGAGACGGCTGTAAGGCCCGTCCCTCAATTTGACCCGGCGAATATATCAATGATATCTCAGGGTCCTTCAATCTGTATCTTTAACAAGGAGGATAACGGAGAGGTTCTGGCATCATGGCTTTTTGCCCAGTATATGCTTACGGATGAAGTCCAGATGGCTTATTCGGAGACAGAAGGATACGTCCCTGTAACCTCCAAGGCAAGGAATAATCCTGAATATGTCGATTACTTAAGCCGAGAGGGTGAAGATTATACAACCCATTATGATGTTAAGATTAAGGCGGCTAAGCTTTTGCTTGCAAATTCTGCGAATACTTTCGTTACGCCTGTATTTAACGGATCGGCGTCTCTGCGTGATGCATCGGGGCAAATGATAGAAGAAGTCACAAAAGCAAGAAGACGTAAGATTACGGTTGATGACGCCTTTATTGATAAGCTGTTTAACAATATGCGCTCACTGTACAGGTTGGATTCAGCAACCGCCGCAGGGGGAGATATCTCTGATAAGGACCTTGGCCCGCTTCCGGCTGCATCGAAGAATCTGCTTATCATTCTTATCCTTATATGGATAGCAATAGCTGCTTACATAATCGTTTCTCATTATAAAAGGAATCCGTGAAAAAATCACGGATCCCTTCATTTATTATTACAACTTAAATTTTATCATACAACTTATTACAACTTTTGAACTCGGTAAGTGTATGCTATGTAAGATTGACAATGAGCCCTAAAATATATATTATTAGAATGCTTTTGCGATATAAATACGGAGGGATTTATTATGAGAAAAGGATATTTGATGGTTACACTTGCACTTGCACTTACCGTTTCGGCCTGTGGCAGTGCTGATACAAAAGAGGATAAAAAGGAGTCTTTACCGGCTCCTGTCACGGAAGAGCAGGCAAAAGCGTTTGAAGAGACAGTATCTGAAGAAGCAAAGGAAGAAGCACAGGCAGTTAATCAGGAAGAAGATACTGCATATCAATATGATGTGCCCTTTGATAAGAATTCGCTTAAGATCTACGGGCTGTCAATAGATGATCTTGATACGCTGGATTCAGACGGCTTTGTTGACTTACTTGCAAAGTATGAGATAGAACCTAAAGAAGGAGAATACAGTCTGGAATTCGGAGATAAGTATGATATTGATAATCCCGATTTCCATCGTTATGGGATAACCTATACTCCCGATGAAACATATCAATTAATGATACAATATGGTCTTAGCGGTTGCTCGACGGTTTACGCAACAAAAAGTATTGACCATGCGGATAATAAAGGATACATAAATGAGCTGACGGCTGCAATTGATGAGGTTCCGCTTCCGGAAGGAATCATTGAGGGTTGCCCTGTAGAGTTCGGTTCATCATATGATGAGGTTTATTCATTCCTAAACCTTGATGAATTCAAGAACAGTGGTTTTACGGAAAAAGTAGAAGCTGAAGGATACAATATGTGGCCAAATGCATGGTATTGCGGTTATAAAGCCGTTTTGCAATGCGATGAGGGCAGGAGTATATCTTTAAATATTTACGAGGACGGAGATATAAGATCCATAGCAGATGCAACAGTGATCTGTTATTTCTTTAGTTTTGACAATGATAGCAAACTCAACAGGTTTCAAATAAGAAAGATTATACCGTAAATCAATAAAAAACGCTTGATAATCACGAATTTTGTGGTATGATACATTTGCTGAGACAATAAACAGTAACAGCAGCAAAGTATGGAGGATATTATGAAAAAGAGAATTATCGCATTATTGATCACTGCAATGGCAACGGCAGCACTTATCGCAGGTTGCGGCAAGGGAGATACCGATAAGAAGTCAGAGGGCGTTATGACATACAGCGAGTATGTTCAGGCTTCTCTTGATACAGAGGTAACCATCGAGGCTTATGTACAGGCTAAGCAGGGATGGTGGGAGAATGAAGGCGTAGGTGTTGCTACTCTTTATACTCAGGATAAGGAAGGTGCATATTTCTTATACAATGCACAGTGTACACAGGAAGAATATGACAAGCTTGTTCAGGGTACCAAGATTAAGGCTACAGGTTACAAGTCTGAGTGGTCAGGTGAGATAGAGATAGCAGATGCTACATTTGAGATAGAGAGCGGAAGCTATATCGCTCCTGCTAAGGACGTTACATCACTCCTCGGTACAGATCAGATAATCGATGAGCAGAACAAGTTCGTATCATTCAAGGACATGACAGTTGAAGATGCCGGCAACGGTAAGGCTTTCATGTACAAGTACGACGATTCGGGTTCACAGGGCGATGACCTCTACTTCAACGTATCAACAGGAGACAAGACATACACATTTACCGTTGAGTCTTACCTTACAGGCGCTGACACAGAGGTGTATAAGACAGTTGAGAACCTTAAGATCGGTGACACAGTAGATATGGAAGGTTTCTTATACTGGTATGAAGGTGTTAACCCTCACATCACCAAGGTTACTGTAAAATA
>JAFYBE010000059.1 GCA_017540355.1 Lachnospiraceae bacterium
GCAGAGTCGGTAGGAAGAGGACCTTTGGCAGCATATCCCGTTGTAGGAATTAAGGCTGTATTGTACGATGGTTCTTATCATCCCGTTGATTCATCCGAGCAGGCATTCAAGATGGCTACTATCCAGGCATTTAAGAAGGGTATCATGGAAGCAAGTCCCGTACTCTTAGAGCCCATCATGAGCCTTAAGGTTACGGTTCCGGATGCATATACCGGTGATGTTATGGGCGATCTTAATAAGAGACGCGGAAGAGTGCTTGGCATGAATCCCACAGGCGACGGCAAGCAGGTAGTTGAAGCTGAAGTTCCTATGAGTACGATATTCAGATATTGTACGGATCTTCGTTCAATGACCGGCGGCAGCGGCGAATATTCTTATGAGTTTGCAAGATATGAGCAGTGTCCTTCTGATATCCAGGAGAAGGAAGTTGCCGCAAGAGCAGCTAAGGTTGCCGAGAACAATGTTGACGAATAATCTCCCTAAGCAGGGGTGAGTGGTAGTGAGACAGGGCCCGGGCAGAGATGTCCGGGCTCTTGCTTTACTTATTTTTGCTCATCTCATTTGGTTCAATTAAGGCATAATTATTGCAATTAAGCCTCTGATATGATATAACAACCATTGTGTATTTGTTCTTATGATTATGTAAGAACTGATTTGTATCAGGTACGTATATAAGTATATGTTGAGAGAACTTACAGGCAGCAATTACATAATGATACTCGGACTTGCGGTTGCATTTATTGCCACCGTTATTCTGCATCGTGCACTTAAAGATAAGCTGCCTCATGATCAGGGCAGAGCTTTTGCCGTGGACGGAGAGAAGTCTAAGGGTAAAGCCAGAGGATCCGGAATCATATTTGTTCTTGTTTTCGTGGCATGCGATCTTATATTCAATCGTTTGAGCACGGAGAGAACCATATATCTTGCAGTCATTACATTTTCAATGATCACGGGTTTTTTGGATGACATGTCCGACAAGCCCTGGAATGAATATTTTAAGGGCGCGCTTGATTTTGTCCTGGCAGTAATCGTAGCCGTTACCTATCTTAACTATAACGGCAATACATTCATATTGGGTATGTTCGGAAGCATGGAGATTACGCTTCCCTATGTTGTATACGGCATACTTATAGTCGGTCTTGTGTGGATGGCAATTAACGTCACCAACTGTTCGGACGGGGTTGACGGTTTATCTGCGACGCTTACAATCATAACTTTGGGTTCTTTTTATCTGTTAAGACAGGAGATCAACGGAATCGGAAGTTTTGAATATTCTATAATGTTATTCATGGTAGTTTTGGCGGCATATCTCTGGTATAACGCAACACCCAGTACGATGCTTATGGGTGATGCCGGAAGCAGAGCCATGGGTATGATGATAGCGATAACGGCGCTTATGAGCAAAAGCCCGTTACTATATATACCGCTATCGATAGTCCTTATCTTAGACGGAGGGTTAGGACTTTTAAAAGTTGCGCTTTTAAGATTCTTAAAGATAAGGATTCTGACCAATACCCGATGCCCGTTGCATGATCAGGCGCGTAAAGTTAACGGCTGGTCCAATACGCAGGTAGTGATGAGATTTTCAATAATCCAGACGATCATAAGCCTTATAACCGTCTGGGGATATTGGATGTTATATAAGTAAGACAAAAGGAGACAGACAAATGGCAACACCTTATAATCACAGTGAGATAGAGAGTAAATGGCAGAAGTACTGGGAGGAGCATGATACTTTCCATACGGATGTATGGGATTTCAGTAAGCCCAAGTACTATGTTTTGGATATGTTCCCTTATCCTTCGGGCGTAGGTCTTCATGCAGGACATCCGGAAGGATATACGGCTACGGATATAATGTCACGTATGAAGCGTATGCAGGGCTTTAATGTCCTTCATCCTATGGGATATGACAGCTTCGGTCTTCCCGCAGAGCAGTATGCCGTATCTACGGGTAATCATCCGAACGGATTTACAGAGGAGAATATCAAGACATTCTCTAAGCAACTTAAGGAGCTCGGATTTGACTACGACTGGTCCAAGATGGTGGCTACATCCGATCCTGAATTCTATAAGTGGACACAGTGGATATTCAAGCAGTTGTATGAGGCAGGCTATGCTAAGTATATAGATATGCCCGTTAACTGGTGTGAAGAACTCGGAACCGTGCTCAGTAATGATGAAGTTATAGACGGTAAGTCGGAGCGTGGCGGCTATCCTGTTGTTCGTAAGAACATGAAGCAGTGGGTAATCGATCAGCCTGCATTTGCCGAGAAGCTTTTGGATGGGCTTAATAAAATCGATTGGCCTGAGTCTACGAAGGAGATTCAGCGTAACTGGATCGGCCGTTCGACCGGTGTGGAAGTTGAATTTGAGATTGTGGGCGGCGGAAAGTTCTCCATCTTTACCACATGTATAGAGACGATATACGGTATCACATTCATGGTACTTGCTCCCGACGGAGATATCGTTCAGACGCTCATGCCTCGTATTCAGAATAAGGAAGAGGTTGAGGCTTATATAGAAGAGACCAAGAAGAAGAACGACATGGATCGTACAGAGCTTAACAAGACCAAGTCGGGCTGTGAGCTTAAGGGCGTGACATGTATCAATCCCGTTAACGGCAAGGAAGTAAGAATGTTTATTGGTGATTTCGTCCTTGCAAGTTACGGAACAGGTGCTGTTATGGCCGTTCCTTCTCACGATCAGAGAGACTTTGAATATGCTATAGCTCACAACATAGATATGATCCAGGTAATAGACGGCGCTGATGTATCCGAGCATGCATTCGAGAAGCAGGATTACCTCGGCAAGGGATGCAAGCTCATTAACTCTGAGGAATTCACGGGTCTTACGGTTGAAGAGGCTAAAAAGGCCATAACCAAGAAACTCATCGATATGGGTGTGGCGAAGGAGACGGTGAACTATCACTTCAGAGAGTGGATATTCGCTCGTCAGCGTTACTGGGGTGAGCCTGTGCCGATCGTACACGGCGAGGACGGACAGATTCATGTTCTTCCCGATGAGGAACTTCCTCTGGTACTTCCCGAACTTGAAGACTATAAGGGCAAGAACGGTAAAGCACCGCTTGAGAATGCGACCGAATGGAAGCAATATGATAAGAACGGAATCAAGGGTGTAAGAGAGACATCAACTATGCCCGGTTCTGCAGGAAGCAGCTGGTATTTCTTAAGATATATCGATCCGCATAATGATAAGGAACTTGCAGATAAGGAACTTATGAAGCATTGGATGCCCGTAGACCTTTACATCGGCGGACCCGAGCATGCGGTAGGACATCTTATGTACAGCCGTATATGGAACAGATTCTTATATGATAAGGGTATATCACCCGTTGAAGAGCCTTTCGCAAAGCTTGTACATCAGGGTATGATCCTTGGTGAGAACGGCATCAAGATGGGTAAGAGATTCCCTGAGTTTGTTGTTAATCCTTCGGATGTGGTAAGAGAGTACGGCGCAGATACATTAAGGCTCTATGAGATGTTCATGGGACCCTTGGAGGTATCTAAGCCCTGGAGCTCAAAGGGTGTTGAAGGCGCAAGAAGATTTATCGGAAGAGTATGGAACTTCTTTACAGAGCCTGCTAACATCAAAGATGATTCAAAGGAAGCGCTTATAAAGCTCTATCATCAGACCGTTAAGAAGGTATCGGGCGACTTTGAGAAGCTTGCATTCAATACGGCGATATCTCAGATGATGATATTCGTTAATGCTGTATATAAGGAAGGAAGCTGCCCTAAGGAATATGCGGAAGGTCTTATTAAGATGCTTAGCTGTATCACACCTCACGTAGGAGAGGAGATCTGGCAGGCACTCGGACATAACGATACGATCGCTTACGAAAGCTGGCCTGAGTATGACGAAGTAGAGTGCATCGAGGATACGATCGAGATCGGTGTACAGGTAAGCGGCAAGGTTAGAGGAACCGTTACACTTGCCAAGGATGAGGACAAGGATTCTGCACTTGCCAAGGCCAAAGCCGTAGAAAGTGTTGCAGCAGCAATCGAAGGCAAGACAATCGTTAAGGAGATTTACGTACCCGGTAAGATTGTCAATATAGTGGTTAAATAATTCACGGCCCCGCGCCTGCGGGGCCTAAACTTTATATATATGAACATTGAGACATACGAAGTTCGCGGAAGACAGTTTCGAACCAAGGCGGATTATGCCAGGGGATTCCGCGACAATCAGACAATTGAACGAATCGAACGTGAAGTTGATATGCTCGATCCCCAAGCCGTCGAGTCGCTGCTTACGGATCTGAAGCGCGGAAGATACCAGTTCGAGACTCTTATCGGTGATGATTACACTGAAGAGATAAGTGAACTGGCAGAGAAGCTTAGGGCGGAGGCGGAAGCGGAGGCTGAAGCCGGTAAGAAGCGCAAGGGATTTAAGTCATCAAGGGGCGGAAAGGGTACGACGTCTGCGGCAGCATCAAAAACCGGTGCTTCCAAGACAGGTTCATCGCGCAAAAAGCCTAAAGAGCTCTCCGATTATGATGAGGATATGCAGCGTGAGATCATAAAGGTATTAAAAAGAGACCAGCTTAAGCGCAGGTTTATGATGGTTGTTCTCGCACTTTGCATACTCGGATCGGTGGGCTATCTGGTGGTCTATTTTTCGCTGTATGAGAAGAATGATATTGAATACACCGAACTGGCGGAGCTTAAGCAGGAGGATACCGGCGGAACCGTAGTGATCAATTATGAGGAAGCCAAGGATAAGCCGCCCGTGCTTAAGAAGTATGAGAAGCTTTATCAGAAGAACCGTAAGCTTGTCGGCTGGCTTAAGATAGAAGGATGCGATATCGACTATCCCGTGATGCAGACTTCCAATAATGAGTATTACCTGGATCATAACTATAACCAGGACTATGATAAGAACGGTTCGCTTTTCCTTGATAAGGATTGTACCCCCGCGTTCCCCAACGACAACATGATCATCTACGGTCACCATATGAAGTCCGGGAAAATGTTCGGCAAGCTGAATAACTATTCAAAGCAGGATTTCTGGGAGAAGCATCCGAACTTTACATTTGATACGATATATGAGACCGGAACCTATGCTGTGATGTATGTATTCCGTTCGAAGATATATGCGCAGGATGAGATAGTGTTTAAGTATTATCAGTTTATTGATGCGTCAAGTGCGGATGAATTTGATTCCAACATGGATGCGATGGCGGATATGGCTTTGTATGACACGGGAGTGACGGCCGTGTACGGGGATAAGCTGATCACTCTGTCGACATGTGATAATGCCGAATCGGGAGAGGGCAGATTTGTCGTCGTGGCCAAAAAGATTAGTTAGATGTTTATTAAAAATTATTAATTTTTTATAAAATCGCTTTAATCGGATAAAATACTAAAGCAAAAAAGTCAGAATTGCAATGCAAATCCTGTTATTTTAGTGAAGTTTAGTTAAAAATTTGTCAAAATAGGTTGTTTTTGCGTTAAAGATTAACCTATAATACCAATAGGGACTAAAGTACTGTGGAATTGGGATGGAAATTAATACTGAAAGTTCTATTAAGAAAATAGCCAAAAGCCCCAAAGAGTTTATTAACAAGCTGATTCCCGTGGTTCTGATAAGTATCATGCTTATCTCGGGAGTGAATACGATATCAGCTTTAAGAAGCTACAAGCTGGCAAGTGCGGAATATGAAAGTCTTGAATCTTACGTTACTCCCGTGACGACGGTTGAGGAAGTAAGCTCGGAATCCGAGGAGACCGAAGAAACCGCAGAAGAGAAGAAGCATCCGGATATTCCGATGATGAACATCGATTTCGATGCACTCACGGAGATTAACGGAGACTTTAAAGGCTGGCTGGTGGTACCCGCTCTGGATATCAGTTATCCTGTGGTACAGGGGGAGGACAATGAGAGCTATCTCCATGAGACATTCGAGCATGCCCGTAACAAAGCAGGCGCGATATTCATGGATTCATTCAATTATCCCGATTTCAAAGACTTGAATACCTTCATATACGGACACAGTATGAAAGATAAGAGCATGTTCGGAACGCTCAAGACATTTGGTGAAGATCCGGAGCTCGTTAAATCCAATCCGTACATATATGTATATACGCCCAAAGCATCATTCCAATTCCAAATCGTGGCGTATTACATCACTTATAAGGATAGTAAGACATATATGTTCCTGCAGAAGCCTGCAGAGTATGACTCTTACATAGAGTATATCGGAGAGGTCAACGAATTACTTAACAGTCCTGAAGTAGATTATTCGGAATATCCCAAGCTTATCACCTTAAGTACCTGTAAAGGTGCTCACGGAACGGTCAACAGATTCGTGGTACACGGGGTGCTGGTGAATAAGGTTACGAACGAATGACGTGTAAGTCCTGAAAGTGTCTAGAATAAGTTAAAGGGAGATTTTTTACTATGGAAGAAAGACGTAATATTAACCGTGTCGAATACAAAGTGCAGAGTGTCATCGTTGTATGCGATACATACGAGAAGTATTACGTGGAGGTGGACAATGTGAGCCCCTTAGGTATGGGAATCACAGGTCCTGCAGATCTGCCGGACATTGAAGGCAAGGACATAATCATAGTAGCGGATACGCTTATTATGTACGCCTTAGTCAACAGGCAGAAGAAGCTAAGTGACGGTCGCTTTGAGATCGGTATCGAAGCGAAGAAGTTCACACCTGATGTGCTTGAGTACCTCTTCAATCACATAGGCGGAGATGGTGAGTAATATTTTGAGGGAATAAGAAGTTTTATTTGTAACTAGTTAGGGAGATTTTTTCGAAAAAAGGAGAGGAAAGGAATGAAAAACAGAGTACTGGTTTCGATGGGAATCGGAATAACGGCTGCATTGACACCTGCTCAAAGTGTTTATGCGGCAGTTAATGTTAGTCCTGAGAATCTCGGCAATCTTGAAAGCTTTGACGAGACCAAGACTAATGTTGATGAGACCGGTGACGGTGATACTCTTGACAAGATGGATGTCGAGAAGTATGACGTTGACGTTGACGGTCCGATCAAAGACACTACGGCAGGTATGGAAGACCCTGTTCAGGTTGCCAAGGTTAGTTATAACGAAGGCAGCGACAATATGGATGAGCAGGAAGCGCTTGCTAAGAAGGCAGAACTTGAGAAGGAAGGCTATGCAACTTCTGAAATAACAAAGGATGAGCAGAACAGCCTTGCACCTTTGTCTGAAGTTAAGGAAGGCAATTTTGAGACAGAGCAGGCTGCTCAGGATTATGCCGACAAGTTAGATCCGAGATATAACGATAAGGAAGTTAAGCCGGATCCGGATAACAGTTCAAAGAAGCAGGATGATGCTAATTTTGACGACATGGATAAGGCAGATGCAGAGGCTAAGAAGACAGAGCTTGAGGGTGCATCTGATAAGTTTGGCAAGATTTATGACAGCGTAAGCGATGTAGAAGAAGATGCTGCTAACAGTTCAGCAAAGCAGGCAGATGCAAGCTTTGATAACATGAGCAAGGCAGATGCAGATGCTAAGCAGGCAGAGCTTGAGGGTGCATCTGATAAGTTTGGCAAGATCTATGACAGCGTAAGCGAAGTAGAAGAAGATACAGCTAACAGCTCAGCAAAGCAGGCGGATGCAAGCTTTGATAACATGAGCAAGGCAGATGCAGATGCTAAGCAGGCAGAGCTTGAGGGTGCATCTGATAAGTTTGGCAAGATCTATGACA
>JAFYBE010000060.1 GCA_017540355.1 Lachnospiraceae bacterium
AGGCAGCCAGCGCTGTGGCTGATAATATAATCGTAATTATATTTTTAGCATAATTATACTTCGCCATTGATCAGGCTTCCTATCGATGTTGCATTGGATGCATAAGAACCCTTGCTGTTGTATCCGCTTAAGTTCTTGGCAGCAGATGATGCTGCGGTACCGATCTGGCTTACCTTGGAAGCGATCTGATTAAGCATTGAATCCTTACCGTTAAATGCTCTCTTGATGGTATCAACATCAAGCTTATTAACCTTATCCTCATCTATAGAGATTGTTCCGTCTTCGGCAAACTTTACACCTGCAGCTGAAAGCTGCTTGTAGTAGCTGTTCATCTGACCTACAAGATTCTCGGCTCTTCTTGCAACGTTCTTATTCGTAGACTTCGTAGCCTTGGTCATAAAGTCATTGTAACTCTTGGCAAAATCCTTAAGAGCACTTACTATGCTGCTCTTGTCGTATTCCTTGGTGGTATTCTCAACACCGTTCTCATCGGTCTTGGTAACATCCTTTAATTCAAAGAGGTCACCTTTTAAAAGCTTATCTGCTGTCTTGGCAAACTTATCAGAAAGCGAAGAAATCTCGGAATACTCGGCACCCTTGGTCTGAGTCTCCTTTTTAACATCAGCCGCAGTCTTACCGTCACTCTTCTGCTCTTTATAGTATGCCTTAATGAGCTTACCGTAAGAGCCGTTCTTTATAGACATGTAATCATTAAGGGAAAATCCGGAATTATCATTGCCGGAATTGGAACCGCCGAATAAGAAAGAATAATCTGTGTTCATATTTTACCTCCTTGCAAAAACACGCCATCCGTGGCTAAGAAGCATAAACATCCTATACTTCTATATTATCATTATCGGCAGAAACTGCAAGTAACTTTATAACTGGATCTTAAATTCCTTCAAAACCGCCTTAAACTTCTCTTTTGTCTCATCAGGCATGTCGATCATGGCTTTTAGCATGTTACGCGGTGCTTTCTTGTTTTCCTTAAGTTCTATGGTGGTCTCAGCATCTGAAGAAGCAAGTATATCGTACACAGTACCGAAGATCACCTCTCTTTTCTCGGGATCAGTCTCATCCATCCAGTTAGTGATCGAATCTCCGAATACCCTTGATACTGTGCTGACATCCTCGATAAAATCAAACCTTCCTTCATATATAACCCAGGTATAGGGATTGTGCTGCGCACCGCCTCTGGCCGTTGAAACTACGGTCTTATAGTTCTTATCCCTCTCAAGAATCATACCCACAATCGATGATTCCGGTATGATCTTGCTTATTCTGTCGGCAATAAGCGGATACTCGTACTTATCCATAAGTTCTCTGTTAAAACCGGGGCCGTCAAAGTTATAGATATGCATGACTCTGTCCCTTAACGCCGTCTGTGCCGTCATGGCAGAATATACGGCCAGGTTGCCGCCCTTGGAATGTCCTGCGGTCATAAAGCCGCCGGGAAGCCTTAAGGCAACCTGCTTAATATATGTTGCGGCATGTGACTGACCGGGCACCGGCGCCCTGTATGCCATGTTAAAGTCCTCTTTCCATCCGAGCAGCGTCTCATCGGTTCCGCGAAATACCACGACGGGCAATGCATCGGGAATAAATACCGTAAAAGCAAAAAACTGCGTCTCCGCATCCTTATCTATATCGTTATACAGATAATTGCACTTAAGTTTGCCGAACCTCTTGCTTGCAAGCATCGCCTCAAAAAGCGCCCTGTTATCCGCCTCATATCTTCCGTCCATGAAGACTTCGCTCTCAAGGAAAGACTCAATCATCTTCTTATTCATGGATGAAATGCTTATCGGGTTTTTGCCGTCACTGAGTCCCGGTATGATATGCTCCCACTTAAGATATATGAACTGAGACAGCACAAGAGCGTCGACCTCATTAAAGGCGCGCTCTTTCATGCTCTTATCACCGTATTCTCTTACATAGTCAATGATATTACCCATTCAGTCTCCCTATTCCGTCAAAACATCACGTCACTTTGCCTTCTTAAGTCCGGCGATTCCGTAGTCTGAATTCTCCTTCGGAAGTATCCAACGGCAATTGTCCTCTTCACCCGTGTCATAGCCGTCTCCGGCCTTCCATATGGCTCTCTTGCCGGCATAACCCTTCTTATCACCTATGTAGGTAAAGACACCTTCTTTGGCCGTTCCGTACCAGTCAGTCGTAGTCCCGTCACCGTCATTGACCATGATATACATCTCTCCGTTATAAAAGCCGTTCTTAAATCCGCCTATGGCATTCTGTATAACATAATCCTCTTTATCGGCATCAAGCACTTCCGGATCATACTGTATGTTCTCCTGACCCTGTCCGTTCGGATAATCATTACTCCACGCTCCCGAATACTGGTGCCATGTAACACCTTTTATTCCGTTCACCACGCCGTTCTTATCCGGGAATAGTCTGATCCACATTCCCTCTCCGCTTCTTAGTCCCTTCTTCCACGAACCGAAGTAATATGTATTGTTGGCATATACCGCAAGTCCCTTGCCCTCGGGATTGCCGTCCCTGTCGGTGTCTCCGTAGTAATAGAAATCGTTGCTGTTCTTAAGCGAATCGGTTATCTTCCTTACTCTGTCAAGATTGATAAGATCCGATACCGCCTCAAGTTCATAAGCATCCCAGCATGCATAGAGTTCAGGCAACTGATATGTATCCTCTGTCCAGCTTAGGGGCTGTCCCGCCGTATAAGTCTGCGACAGTTCGCCCGCCGGAGTCTTCTTCTTACGGTTCTCTTCAGTCAGATCGATACCCTTGCTTTCCTTATTGGCGGCAGGTGCAGGTGCTTTTACCCCTGCATCCGCAGTATCGGCCGTAACATCGCCCGCTTCAGCCGTATCAGGATTAATAACCTCCTGGACCGACTCCTGCTCTGCAACATAGGGCTCATCCACTAAGCGCTTATCATCGCCTTTGCGTAAAAGAAGCCACACTGCAAAAAATATAAGTGTAACCAGTACTACCAGTCCGACGACCGCTTCTATCATGTATTGTTTGTTCTTATCCATAATTATCTCCGCTCCGAGGCACCTACCTCTATATGGGATATTATACATAAAGGGATTTACTTATACCATTAAGAAATCCTTAATATAGTTTTATTAATCTATGTAATAAAGCCATCCTATCTTCTAGGATGGCTTTTAGCATATACATCTCTTAAATGATTGTGATTCATATTGACATATATCTGTGTTGTAGATATATCCGAATGTCCGAGCATCTCCTGAACACTCTTTAAATCCGCACCGTTCTCAACCAGGTGAGCCGCAAATGAATGTCTCAAGGTATGCGGTGTGATATCGGCCTCTATGCCGGCTTTCTTCGTATAATACTTGATAAGCTTCCAGAAGCCCTGTCTGCTCATCTCAACGCCCGAGCAGTTAACAAAAAGCGTATCCGCCTTGCCTTCGCCTATAAGCTTGTCTCTGCTGTCGTTTAAGTATCTGTTGATTGCGCTCTTGGCTGTGGTACCGAAAGGGACCACTCTCTCCTTATGCAAATCTCTGCATGTGATCATGCCGCTCTGCATATTAAGGTCGGTCATCTTAAGTCCGATAAGCTCGGAAACCCTGATTCCCGTCGCATACAAAAGCTCAAGCATCGCCTTGTCTCTGATCTCCTTCGGAGAATCGCCGCTTGGCTGCTCCAAAAGGGAATTGACCTGAGCAAGTGTCATAATATCCGGAGCCTTCTTCTCTATCTTGGGTGCCTTAAGGCTGTAGGAAATGTCCTTGTCAGCCAGGCCGTTGCTTACCATGTAATGATACCATGCCTTGACCGAAGCGATATTCCTTGAAATGGTCGCAGGCTTAAAGCCCGAATCCGACATACTCTTAACATAGTCACTAAGAGTAGCCTCGGTAATGTCACTTACACTCTTTATACCATGCTCTTCAAGGAAAATTCGAAGCTTCTTAAGATCACGCTGATATGACAACTCTGTATTGCCTGAAGTCTTCTTAACGTTATGTAAATAAGATATGAAAGAATCTATCTCTTTCTGCATTACTCTCAAAACCCCTATCGTCCCCTATGAAAATGGGAGTTGTACCGTATCATTATACTCATGAAATACTTAAAATGCAACGGTCAATTTTCGCGCAAATGTGCTATTTTACTGGGTTTTTCGACGTTTTCCACAACATGTCGTTGACCTGTCAAGTTATGTACACTACATATTGTAAGAAAAAAATTTTACTTTTTCTTAAAAAATGAGGGTTCTTTCGAACCCTCACAAATAGTTGACATAATATATGATACTTTTTATATATGTTACCCGAGTAACTTCTCTACCGTTGCAAGCTTCACACAGAGCACGAAAATCTCTGCTGCAGCCTTCATCTCATCGGCATCGGGGAATGAAGGGGCTATCCTTATATTGGAATCCTCCGGATCCTTGCCGTAGGGATAGGTCGCTCCGGCTCCGGTAAGAGTCACGCCCGCTTCCTTACACTTGGCAACTATCTCTTTTGCCGTGCCGGGCATAGCGTTAAACGATATAAAGTATCCGCCCTTGGGTCTTGTGTAGCTTACGATATCCGCAAGTCCCGTCAGCTCAGTGTCAAAGCACTCAAGCACAGCCTCAAACTTAGGTCTCATAATGTCTGCATGCTTACGCATATGCGACTTGATACCGTTGATATCCTTGAAGTATAAAACATGTCTGTACTGGTTCATCTTATCATAGCCTATGGTCTGGACGGACATCGTAGACTTAACCCATGCAAGGTTCTCCTTGGATGCGGCCATCGCAGCGATACCGGCGCCCGAGAAACTGATCTTGGATGTAGAACAGAACTCAAATATCATATTGGGCTTGCCTGCCTTGATACACTCTTCGATGATATCCAAAAGTTCATCCTTATCATCATCATAAAGGTCATGTACTGCATAGGCGTTATCCCAGTATATACGGAAGTCTTCGGCTGCGGGATTAAGAGCAGCAAAAGCCTTAACAACGTCATCGGAATATGTGATTCCCGAAGGGTTCGAATACTTGGGTACACACCAGATACCCTTAACGGCATCATCAGACTCAACATACTTCTTAACAAGTTCCATGTCCGGACCGTCTGAATTCGTCGGGATGTTGATCATCTCTATGCCGAATAACTCCGTGATCTTAAAGTGCCTGTCATATCCGGGCACAGGGCAGAGGAACTTAACCTTGGGCAGCTTGCACCAGGGTGTTGAGCCAAGTACACCGAATGTATATGAACGCGAAATCGTATCAAACATTATAGGGAGTGACGCATTACCGAAGACGAACACATTGTCATAAGGTGCTCCCATCATATCGGCCATAAGTCTCTGTGCCTCGGGTATACCTATAAGCTCACCGTAGTTACGCGTATCAACTCCTGAAGGAGTGATCGGATCAACATCGGATGAGAAAGCATCCAGAATGCCCATGCTCATGTTAAGCTGAACGGGAGACGGCTTACCTCTTGCCATGTTAAGGCTTAAGCCCTTGCCCTTGGCATCTGTATACTGCTTCTCAAGGTCTGCCTTAAGCGCACTGAGTTCTTCTTTTGTCATTTCCTTATACGATTTCATATAAGTAATCCTTTCTGATATCTGCAATATGTTGTGTATAATTGTATACAATAATGTAGACACGTTCATTCTACAATATGAACTGCTCTTATGCAAGCACAAATTTTATAATTTGTTAATATATTACTTACATTAAAAAGGAGCCGCTTGTAAGCGACTCCTTAGTCTTATTTGGCATAATCCGTAACTCGCGATTCGCGTATTACATTAACCTTGATCTGTCCCGGATACTCCATCTCTTCCTCGATCTTCTTAGATATGTCTCTTGCTAAGAGTACCATATCCGCGTCGGTCACCTGCTCCGGAACTACCATTATACGAACCTCTCTACCGGCCTGAATGGCAAATGATTTATCTACACCCTTGAAGCTGTTAGATATCTCTTCTAACTGGCGGAGACGACTTGTGTATGTCTCCAAAGTCTCTCTTCTGGCACCGGGTCTTGCCGCAGATATAGCATCCGCTGCCTGTACCAGACAAGCAATAAGTGAAGTAGGCTCAACATCACCGTGATGTGATTCAACCGCGTTGATAACAAGCGCAGACTCCTTATACTTCCTACACAACTCAACACCGAGCTGTACATGTGAGCCTTCCATCTCGTGGTCAACAGACTTACCTATATCATGCAGTAAGCCCGCGCGCTTAGCCACACGCACATCAAGTCCAAGCTCTGCAGCTAAAAGACCTGATAACTGCGCTACTTCAATAGAATGCTTAAGCGCATTCTGTCCGTAGCTGGTTCTGAACTTCATCTTACCGAGCAACTTAACAAGCTCGGGATGAATTCCATGTACCCCTACTTCGAGAAGTGCTGCTTCACCCTCTTCCTTGATCATGGTCTCGACTTCCTTCTGAGCCTTCTCAACCATCTCTTCGATTCTGGCCGGATGAATACGTCCGTCCACAATCAGCTTCTCAAGGGCAATACGTGCAACCTCTCGTCTGATCGGATCGAATCCGGAGAGGATAACTGCTTCCGGTGTATCATCTATGATAAGATCTACACCCGTAAGAGTCTCGATAGTACGGATATTCCTACCCTCTCTACCGATGATCCTTCCCTTCATCTCATCGTTCGGAAGATTAACCACCGATATAGTAGTCTCTGATACATGATCGGCTGCACATCTCTGGATGGCTCCGATAACATATTCCTTAGCCTTCTTATCAGCTTCTTCCTTGGCGCGGCTCTCAAGTTCTTTAACCATGACAGCCGTCTCGTGCTTTACTTCTTCTTCAACAATCTTCAGTAGATAATCTTTTGCCTGGTCGGAGGTTAAACCGGAGATTCGCTCGAGTTCCTGTAAACGTTCCTCGTTGAGCTTGGCAATCTGTTCCTTCTGCTTGTTGAGGTTCTCCTCTTTGGCAGCAAGGCTTGCCTCCTTCTTCTCGATGGACTCTGTCTTGCGGTCTATGTTCTCTTCCTTCTGCTGAATACGACGCTCATTACGCTGTATCTCTGCACGACGCTCCTTGATCTCCTTGTCCAATTCGTTCTTAGTACGGATTGACTCTTCCTTAACCTCAAGTAAGCCTTCACGCTTCTTCTCTTCAGCAGTCTTGAGAGCTTCGTCTATGATCTCTCTGGCCTGTTCTTCGGCATTGCCAACTTTAGACTTCGCAGCCTTCTTCTGATAGTTGGAAGTACATACCACTGATACAGGCACCGCTACTAACAGAGTAACCACCGCTGCAATTATGTATCCTAACATATGCAGCAGTACCTCCTTATTTGATTTTCATTGTACTATACTATATCAAAAGAGCCATGTAGAGTGACTCCAAGATAGCAAAATTACAACACATCTATGATACACTCAAAGGCAAGTTATGTCAATAGGCCAAAACAGCGCAGTTATGCCCATGCAAGGCTTAAACACTATATCAGACGGCTTATGACATCCGTATCAAATCCCTTGCCGTATAAATATGACATCATCTTCATACGCTCCTCGTAGGTGGCTGATTCGGGATCATAATGTCTCTTAACAATAAGCTTGCGTATAAGCTCCTCTTCATCCGACATATCGCCGTCCTCTTCCGCACTCTGCAGCGCCTTATCTATGATATCCATACTTACACCCTTACTGCGCAAGTCGCTTATCATACGCTTCTTACTCTTACCCGTGCTGTTATATGCCAGATACGTCCTGCAATACTCATAGTCATTAAGACAGTTCTTATCCTTGATATACTCTATCGTAGAATCTATGATATCCTCCGGATATCCGCCGTCGTATAGCTTATCCCTTATCTGCTTCTCGGTATAGGTTCGCTTGGTAAGTAAAGCCAGCGCCCTTAACTTCGCTCTCTTGGGCAGGATCTCTGTCATGATCTTCTCATAGGCTTCGTCAGTAAGTTCTGCTCCGACTTCTATATTAAGTTGCTTAAGTTCGCCCTTGTATAACGTAATCAGGCTGTCATCCGACAGCCTGATCTTACGTCTTCCTCTTGGCAATTCTATGATCTCTGTTATAAGCATAAAACCTTACTTACTCTTAGACTCAGCCTTGGTCTCTTCCTTAGCCGGCTTAGGTGCTTCATCCGCTCCGCCGCCTAATGAAAACAGATCTCTGACCTTATTCTCAACTTCGGCACATACTGCAGGATTCTCTTCGAGATACTGCTTCGCGTTCTCTCTGCCCTGTCCGATCTTATTGCCCTCGTATGCATACCATGCACCCGACTTAACAATAATGTCATTGTCAGCTGCAAGGTCGAGTATATCTCCTATGCGGGAAATACCCTTACCGAACATGATATCAAATTCAGCCTCCTTAAACGGAGGGGCAACCTTATTCTTAACGACCTTGACCTTCGTCCTGTTACCGATAACTTCGCCGGCCTGCTTGATGGACTCAGTCCTTCTGACATCAAGTCTGACTGATGAGTAGAACTTAAGAGCACGTCCGCCTGTGGTGGTCTCGGGATTACCGAACATAACACCGAGCTTCTCTCTTAACTGGTTGATAAATACAACGGTACAGTTAGACTTGCTTATAACTGCGGTAAGCTTCCTCATCGCCTGGCTCATAAGTCTGGCCTGTGCGCCCATAACCGCATCACCCATATCACCGTCTATCTCCTGCTTGGGTACCAAAGCGGCAACCGAGTCAACTACTACTATATCTATGGCTCCCGAACGAACCATGGTCTCCGCTATCTCAAGTGCCTGCTCACCGCAGTCGGGCTGAGATATATATAGATTGTCAATGTCCACTCCTATATTCTTCGCATATAAGGGATCGAGTGCGTGCTCCGCATCTATAAATCCGGCTATGCCGCCTCTCTTCTGAACTTCCGCTATCATATGCAAGGTAACGGTGGTCTTACCTGAAGATTCAGGTCCGTATATCTCAACAATACGTCCTCTGGGAATACCGCCTATACCGAGTGCAAGATCAAGGCTTAACGATCCTGTGGGGATGGCCTCTACATTCATATTGGCTCCCTGGTCACCCAGCTTCATAACGGCTCCCTTACCGTACTGTCTCTCTATCTGCGCTATGGCAGCATCCAATGCTTTAAGCTTCTCTTCCTTTTCCATACTTAGATCTCCTTTAGTTGGAACAAATGTTCGCTTACGAATACAATAATAAAACATTTGTTCGTGAATGTCAACAGTTATTTTACATAATATAAAAATAAACCGTCAGGTGTACAATAATACTCCCTTGAATGTATCACATAACAAAAATCCGTTGAATAAGAATGGAATTATATCACGACGAAGTCGTGACCCGATCCCTTGAAATCAAGCTGCGGGATCAAACCGATCGATAAGTAGACTATACACTATAATAAGCATCCGTACAAGATAAAAATGCGCCCGGGCCGATTAATTAAATAAGCCAAGACGCATTATATGTCTTATTATGTCTTATTATGTCTAATTATTTCTTACCGAATGTCTTCTCACTGAAATACTCAAGCAGACTCTGTCTCATAAGATTCAAAGCAGCCGTAACGGTATTGTTCCTTATCTTCTGTCTGTCACCGCTGAAATGATGTTCCTTAACCGTCACCCTTCCGCATACGCTGCATGCAATGTATACAAGTCCGACGGGCTTCTCAGCCGTTCCGCCGTCAGGTCCTGCTATACCTGTTGTGGCAACGGCAATATCACACTTTGCCACCGACGCAAGTCCGGCCGCCATCTCCATCGCGGTCTGCTTGCTTACGGCACCGTACTTCTCAAGTGTGCTTTTCTTAACGCCCACAAGCTTGCGCTTTGCCTTATTGGAATATGTAATAAATCCCTGCTTGAATGCATCCGATACACCGGGCACATTGATAAGCCTTGCCGCAAGTAAACCTCCGGTACATGACTCAACGGTTCCGACCGTAAGTTCATTACCTATTATAAGGTCAACCACGGACTGCTCCAAAGTAACATCTTCTTCCGTAGTATATATGCTGTTGTCAAAGCGCTCTTTAAGTTCTTTGACAATCGGCTTAGTAAGCTTTTTAGCCGACTGCTCGTCTTCGGCAAGTGCCGACACTCTTATATGAACCTCTCCGGTCTTGGCATAAGTAGCAATCGTCGGATTGGTCTGTGCATCAATAAGATCGCGTATCATGGTCTCAGCCTTGCTCTCGCCTATACCACAGATCTTAACCGTCTTGGAATAAATAATTCCCGGCATGATGGATCTTAAATACGGCTCAACCGATTCCTTGAACATAAGCTTAAGCTCTTCCGGAGGTCCCGGAAGAAGGATAACGTGCTTGTCATTTTTGGTGATTATGCATCCGGGTGCAGTACCATTGTGGTTCGGCATCACGGTGCAACCCACGGGCATCATGGCCTGCTTCCAGTTATTATCGGTGGGAGTCTTACCAATCTTTTCGAAATATTCCGCGATTGCAGCCTTAGACTCCTCATCCATTACAAGTTCACAGCCCATGCATTCAGCAGCCACTTCTTTGGTCAGATCATCCTGAGTGGGTCCGAGTCCTCCCCCTAAGATTACGATGTCCGATCTGTCTATCGCCATCTTAAGTGTGGCGGTAAGTCTCTGTCTGTTGTCTCCCACAACGTCCTGATAATAGCATGAGAGTCCGAGCTTAACACATTCCTCCGCAAGGAATGCAGCATTCGTATTGATGATATTGCCCATCAATATCTCAGTACCTACCGATATGAGTTCAACCGTAAGCTTCTTATCCATATCCACCTCTTGTGTTCGCAAAAAGGCGCCTGCTGACCGGATTATCTGTCAGCCAAGACGCCCTTATTTTTCCATATGTAATCTACAAGCGATATCACCGTAAGGACAACCGCTATGTACATGACTATCTTCGTGATAATATCAAAAGCTCCGACATGAATGTCCGCAAGCATAAGAATGACCATCGCCATCTGGGAGACAGTCTTGCACTTGCCCCACCAGCTTGCTGCTATGACTATGCCCGCATCCGATGCCACGAGTCTGAAACCGCTTATGATAAATTCTCTCGCGATTATGATGATAACGGCCCATGCCGGAAGCATCTCGGGATTAAGCTCAACAAGACATATCATCGCCGAACAGACCAAAACCTTGTCCGCCAGCGGATCCATGAACTTGCCGAAGTTGGTAATCAGGTTATACTTGCGCGCTATCTTGCCGTCAAGCATGTCGGTAAGCGACGCAACGATAAATATCGCAAGCGCGATAAGCCTTGAATAAGGCCCTGCGCATCCTGTCAAAAGTATAATCACAAACGGTACAATGAGTATCATTCGTAAGATTGTAAGTTTGTTGGGAAGATTCATGATGTCTGCCTTTCATCACATACAGGCTAAGATACGGGGACCGCTATCAGATCATAGCCCGCCGCCTGTGTGATCTTAACTCTTATATTGTCGCCGCTTATAAACTCTCTGTCAGTCTGAATGAATACATTGCCGTCAACATCCGGAGCGTCGCGATATGACCTTGCGACATAGACTTCATCCTCAGGCAGTCTGCCCTGGATCACAACGTCAAGTTCGCTGCCTTTCATTGCTTCGTTCGCGGCATAGATAATGTCGCGCTGAAGCTTCATGATCGCATTCTTCCTGTATTCTTTGACAAATTGCGGCTTCTTATGCGGCATAGTTGCCGCTATCGTTCCTTCTTCTGCGGAATATGGGAACACGCCTAACCGGTCGAATCTCATATCCTTAACAAAACGCTTAAGCGTATGATAATCCGATATCGTCTCACCCGGGAATCCGGAGATTAACGTTGTACGGATAACGATGTCGGGAATCTCCTTACGAAGCTTTGCTATAAGCTCCCTGAGTCCCGCTTCAGTAGCCCTTCTGCCCATGCTTCTAAGTATCTTATCAGAGGCATGCTGTATCGGCATGTCGAGATAATGATATAACTTGGGCTCATTCTTCATAAGCGTGATAAGCTCATCATCGATCTCTTCGGGATAGCAGTATAAAAGTCTGATGTGCTCTATCCCTTCTATGGCCGCAAGACCTCTTATAAGATCAGGCAGAACTTTCTTACCGTATAGGTCCATACCGTATACCGTGGTCTCCTGGGCCACAAGAATAAGTTCCTTAACGCCTCTGTCTGCCAGGTCTTCGGCTTCCTTAATAAGCGCTTCCTTAGGTACCGATCTGTAGGTCCCCCTAAGTGAGGGGATAATACAGTAGGTACAGCCCTTGGAACAGCCCTCGGCTATCTTAAGATAAGCATAGTGAATGGGAGTCGTAAGCAGCCTCTTCTTGCCGTATATGGGCTTCTCATTAAGAGGTGCCATCTCAACAACCGGTGAAGACTTCTTATCAAGTTCATCAATCACTTCGATGATCTTATCAAAAGACTGGATGCCTACTATGGCATCAACCTCAGGTATACTGCCCTTAATCTCGTCGGTGTATCTCTGTCCGAGACAGCCGGTAACGATAATGTGCTTAACCTTACCTTCGCTTTTAAGCTCACCGACACGAAGTATATTGTCTATACTCTCTTTCTTGGCATCTAAGATAAAAGCACAGGTATTGATAACGACGGTATCAGCTTCTTCCTCATTATAAACAAGCTCATGCCCCGCATCGTTAAGCATACCGAGCATCATCTCGGTATCAACCGTATTCTTATCACAGCCAAGTGAAATAAAAGCTACCTTCATTAAGCTTATTCTTCAGCCTCTTCGTCAGCGTCTTCTTCCTCTTCAACTGCTTCCTCTGCCTCTTCTTCGGCATCACCGGCCATAGCCATAGCAGCTTCTCTCTCTGCCATGATCTCCTTAGCCTTCTCAGCAGCCTGCTCCTTAATCTCAGCCTCGAACTCCTCAAGCTCGTCCTCAGCTATGATCTTGATCTTGCCCTCGCTTAATTCATCTACGGCGATAGAGAGAGGCTTCTTACCTGAAGCAGTCACAAGGGGCTCTTCACCGTCAACAAGCTGACGTGCTCTCTTGGCCGTAGCCATAACTATCGAATAACGACTGTTGACAACCTTGGTCTCGCCCGGCTCAACATCTGCGTTAACGACCTTCATAAGGTCTGAATATGATGGATGTAACATATAATTTCCTCCTGTCTATCCGACTGTTACCGTCAATTCTTTCTTAATCTCCTCTATAAATGCAGCGTTACGTGATACGCTGAACTTAGCGTTCTGTATGATCTCATGTGTCTGTCTGACACAGGTATCAAGATCATCGTTAAGCAGTATGAACTCGTACTTATCAACGATATCCGCTTCCTCTATCGCACGCTTCATGCGTCCCTGTATCTGCTCTTCGGTCTCAGTGTGTCTGCCGCGCAAACGTCTTAACAATTCCTCAGCCGACGGCGGCGTCACAAAAAGCAGAAGTGCTTCAGGCAGCATCTTCTTGACCTGGAAGGCACCGAGATACTCTATCTCAAGGATTACGTCCTTACCTGCCGAAAGCTGCTTTTCAACATACTCTCTGGGTGTGCCGTAGTAATTGCCCTGATACTCGGCATGCTCAAGCATCATGCCGTTCTCTATATTGCGCTCAAAAGCCGGCTTGTCGATAAAGAAGTAATCTTTGCCGTCGACCTCTCCCTCTCTGGGCGCTCTGGTCGTCATCGACACCGACAGCGAATAATTGTCATATTCACTGATAAGCTTCTTAACAAGCGTACCCTTGCCTGCGCCGGAAAAACCCGAAATAACCGTAAGTACTCCTCGATCCTGCATAAAGCCCCCTTTCAAAACCTCTGATATTACTCGATGTTCTGTATCTGTTCCCTGACTTTCTCAATGCCTGTCTTAAGCTCAATACCCCTGTTGGATATCTCAAGATCGCTGGACTTGGACAAAATCGTATTGGCCTCTCTGTTCATCTCCTGAGCCAGGAAATCAAGCTTCCTGCCGATGCTTCCGCCCTCTACAAGCTCGGCCTTGACCGTCTCGATATGGCTGTGTAAGCGTACAAGCTCTTCATCCACGCAAACCTTATCGGCAAAGATGGTCACCTCTGTTAAAAGTCTGCTCTCATCAACCTTGGTATCTTCGATAAGCTCGCGAACCCTGGCGATAAGTCCGGTCTTGTATTCCTCAATGATCTGCGGACTGCGCTTCTCAATAAAGTTGGTAATCTCAAGCATCTCATCAAGCTTCTCAAGTAAGTTGCTGCGAAGATTCTCGCCCTCATTGATCCTTGCTTCGACAAAGGCCTCGGATGCACCTCTTATGGCCTTCTCAAGAATACGCCAGATACCCTCTTCATCTATCTCCACATCATCAAGTGTGAAGATCTCGGGGTAACGCGACAGCGTCGAAACTCTGATATCATCCTCAAGCTTAAACTCCTCAGACATCTGCCTTAAGTACTTAAGGTACTCAGCAGCGACCTCAGGGTGATAATTCACGCTGACGTTATTCTCCGAGGTGTCCTCATAGGTGATAAACAAATCCACCTTGCCTCGCTGTATGTATTCCTTCAACAGGTTACGTATGGAAGCATCGAAGAAGTTAAGCTTCTTGGGCATCTTGATACTGATATCAAGATATCTGTGATTGACGGACTTCATCTCAACAGTGACCTTGCGACTGCCTTCGCTGATCTCACATCGGCCAAAGCCCGTCATGCTCTTAATTGAATTCATGATCTGTATCCCTTCAATATCATATTTTTGGCGCTTGTCGCCTTAGTTCTCTGCGCTTTGAAGCATAGCTCCTAACGCATTAGTATCACGCCGTCCGGCGCTTAAGTATCTCCGGGACTATCTAACGCGTGTTGCACATCCATCCGTATACTAGTTCCCGCTTCGAATAAGTATACTATATCCGCCCCTTCACAGTCAAGCAAAATCGCGACAAACCCAGTGTTTATCGGGGTTGCCGTGATGTGCGGGATTTGTCTGGTCGTGCCTGTTAATAGTGTTTCTTACGGACAATAGCTCATTTATGAATTGTGCATTGCATTATAGAAAAAGCAATGCGATTTGTAATGATAAGGCGCAGTAAGCGCCTAATGATCCATTCCTGCTTGATCACAGTATATCTGCATAGAAAAACATTCTTCTACATCTCATAATCCCGCATAGCCTTAATCCTCAACAAGCTCTATGCCGTCGATATCGGTATCGATAGTCATCGAATAATTCGTATAATATATCACATATCCGGGCTTGGCGCCGTTAGGCTTCTTCACATCCTTACGCTTAAGATAGTCAATCTCCACCTTGCCGCTTACCGCGCCCTTTGAATAATGCGCCGCAAGTCTGGCAGCCTCTTCGAATGTCCGGTCAGGGATCTCTTCACCTTTAGTCTGAACGATCACATGTGACCCCGGCATACCCTTGGCATGGAACCACCAGTCACCGCCGTTAGCCACCTTAAATGTGAGTTCATCATTCTGGTAATTATTCTTACCCACGTACATATGATAGCCGTCACTGCTTATATAATGCAAAGGCTTACTCTTAAATCTTAATTTCTCACGTCCCGCCTTGCCTTTATTGCGAGCGCTGTATACTCCCTTGGCCCTTATATACCCGGATTCGATAAGCTCACGCTTTACCTCACTTAAGTCCTCTTCAGTAGTGGCAAAATCTAAAGCGCTTAAGATGCTTTCAAGATGATCGATCTCTTCTTTGACCTGAACGATCAACTCCGTCAAAGCTTCTTTGGTTCGCTTAAGCTTATTATACCTGTCAAAATACTTTGCGGCATTCTCCGTTGCGGATAACGTCTCATCAAGCGGGATCGTAAGCTTTTCTCCTGTATAGTAATTATCTACCGTTACGGACTTATCACCCGGGGAAGCGGTATATCCGTATGTATGCAGCAGTTCGCCGTACACACGGAATTTATCCATCTTCTCTGTATCCTTAAGCTGCTTAAGCTGAAGGTCGTATTTCTTAACATCTCTTTCCAAGATGGTCTTTACTATCGCTCTTAAATCAGCGGTCTTTTGTCTGGATCTTGAGATCTTCTCTTTTTCTCTGTAGTAAGAAAGGATAAGCTCGCTTACATTGTCGTATTTTACGATATCCTGCGGCAAGTAACTGGCAACAGGGACAAAGCAATAATCCTTCGGGATGCCGTTCTCATATAACATCTGAGGGACGAAATCACCGTTACGGACTCTGTCAGTAACATCACAGAATGCCTGCCAAAGCGTACTTTCACTTGCCATCTCGCATATCTCGTAAGCAAGCATCGGAGAAATGCCTCTGAAATTCCGCATGAGAAGATCCGCCGGTTCACCCTGTGCCAAGCCGGAATTCATGATTGCTAAAAACTCATCTTCCGTGACCTTAAGCGGATCCTTCTTGCCCTCCTGTACGGGAATAAAATACGCGTATCCCGGCAGTACTTCCCTGACGGAACTTACCATGGCATTGACATGGCGGATACTGTCTAAGATCGTATCTTTATCATCTATCAGGATGATATTGCTGTACTTGCCCATAAGTTCGACAACCAGTCTCTTGCGGCACAGATCACCCATTTCATCAAGATGCTCCACTTCGATCACGATTATACGTTCAAAATCAGGTTGCGTGATGCTTACGATCCTGCCACCCTGAATATGCTTACGTAAAAGCATGGTAAAACTCGGCGCAGTCGCCGGACTTATCTTATTCTCTTCCGTAAGATATACCAACGGCAATGTGGGATTGGCTGAAAGGATCAGTCTGTACTGCTCAGTCGCCGCTTTGACCGTAAGTAAGAGTTCATCCTTCTCAGGCTGTGCCACCTTGGCTATCCTGCCGTCGGTAAGCTTTCTATTCAGTTCATCTGTTATGGCCGCAACCGTAACTCCGTCAAATGCCATTTTGTCTCCTTATATCTTTAACATACGATCTTAGCCTTAATGGCAAGATGCCTGCGCTGAGTCTTGGATAATAGCTTGTTAGTGGCAGATCCGTGAATCTCAGAATGATAAACATTACTCTTTGAAGGTGAATACTTCACAACCGCACCGACATCATTACAATTCTTGACATATAAAGATACGATATGCCCTGTAAATCTTTCACTCATATATTCTATCACTTCTGATTCAGGTCTGTAATCCCCTCTGTCTACAGACAATCCGTTTCGATCCGCAAAGGCTGCAGATGAAACACTGCCATCCCTTTTCCAAAACATATCCATAACTTCCGGAGGATATACGGCCCTGTATAATTTTTCATCGATCCTAAATATATTATCCATAGAACTTCATCACCCTTTCCGAAATAGTCTTGATATCTCCATGTATAGTCTCCTCTGTCTCCTCTCCGAAATATGTCACGATAAATATATCCGCTTCATCCGATTCATCGATCTCGATCTCCATATGATCATGTCTTGCATTATCAAATTCCAATTGTATGGTCTGTAATGCAGTCGGAAAAACCTCAGGCTGTATGGGCAGGGCTTCCAAAAGGGACCGTACCTTTTTTATCAAAGATCCGGAAAAAGGCTTTGCGCCATTGCCGTTCCAGTTCTCTCTAAGCTCCGCTATATTTTTAAGCTTTTTAAGATTATCCGACTTAACATCGGTCATGGGAACAACAGACGAACTTTCTTTATACTGCTTTGCGATCGCCCCTGCATATGCCTCTATATGCTTGTTCTGATTCAGACTTTTATACTTATCCTCGGATATGATGACTACATTCTTACCCTGCTTCCTGGGCACGACGATATCCTCACCCTCATAAGCCTTATCAAAAAAATCCTTTATATTTGATCTGATATCCATCTGCTTGGCAATTATCATACAAACCTCCGATATAAAACCGTACTGTTTTTAGTACTGTTATTATAACGCATTAAGCATGATCCAGCAACCGCCAAGAACACCAATACCAAAAAAGAGCTTATCAGGGTCGACCCGATAAGCTCTAAATCATTACTCTGTTTCCGTCTGAAGGTCTGATACCTACTTAACCTCAGAACCGCAATGAGGGCACTTAGTAGCCTTGATATTGATCTTCTCAAAGCAATAAGGGCAGTCCTTCGTAGTCGGAGCCTCTTCCTGCTTCTTCTTAAACTTATTGATGCTCTTGATCAGGCAGAATATCACGATCGCAATGATCAGGAAATTGATGATGGCTGCGATGAACGCACCGTAATTAAGCGTTGCAGCGCCCTCGCCCTCTCCAAGCACAACGCAAAGTGCCGAGAAATCAAATCCTCCAGTAAGCAGTGATATGATCGGCATGATCACATCATTAACAAGCGAGGTCACGATAGCCGTAAACGCTCCGCCTATAATGATACCTACTGCCATATCCATCACATTACCCTTGGATATAAACTCCTTGAATTCTTTCATAAATGACTTCATACTAAACCTCCCATTTAAGATATTTTACATAGTCAGCGCCATAGTGTATTGATTCCAATAATCCATTATATACTCGTCACTGACTTCACCTTCTTTTAATTGTCTCAGTTCCTCTTTATCATCTTCAAACTCAGCTAACCGTCTGGAGTTTTTCGGATCTTTTGCCGTCATATCAATCAAATTGATTGCCTTATCAAAATAAAACCCGGAATAATCTTTAGCCGTCTCACCTCTTGCAAAACTGTTCCTCGAGTCTATATACCGTTTGATCTCTCCTGCAATGTTCGACATCTGTTCAAATATATTCAGTTCACACCATTTTTCTGCCGTCATATACTCACTCTCAACCTATTATATATACCTGCCTCCGTATTCCCTATAATTTTACCACGAAATCAATACACTGAACAGCAAAAACCCCACGGACCGTGATCCGTGGGGTATGTTGATTCATTATGAAAAACCGGTAACGCCTGCCTTATCTCCGCCACAAGCTTACACAAGATCAGGGCGACCGCTGGAGATAACTACTCAAGATCAAAGAGTCTTAGAGTATATACTCCCAAAGGATTCATACTTTCTGTAGCCGGCTCGGTTCCGATATTTCCATCTGCAAGTTCATCCAAACCGATCCTTATATAGATCTTAGCGTTCTCTTTGTTGATTCCGCCGCTTCCGTTTGCCAACGTTATGGCGCTTATATCAAACGTCGCCTGATATATCTTATAGTTAGACAACTTCGAAGCGTCTGCCCAGTCAATCTTGTTGCCGGCAGCATCAACAAGCTTAAAGCTCTTGGGCGTTATCCTTGCATAAGACTTACCGTTCATAGTAAGCGTTCCACCCGACTCAACCTCAACATAGTACGCTGTATTAAGGAAATCCGTACTGGTCCTGAAGTTGTTGTTCATAGTCTTAAAATTGACTGTGAGTGTGTTATCTAAGAATCCGCCTTCGGTAGTATCCGTCTCCGACTCAATAAAGTCAGGATCATAAGGTAAATATGTTGAACTGATTGTAGCGGCACCCTCCCAAGGATTCTCCTTGTAAGATACTCTGGGCGCATGTAATCCACTGTTATATGATGCTACCAGCGTATTGATAAAGAGCTTCTTCTCCTGATCATTAACAGCACTGTGTCCGGCTCCGGTATACGTTATATTACCCTTGGTATAAATATAATAGTTGTTTCGGGCATCATTCTGCATCTCTTTATAATACTGATGATCTGCCGAAGAATTATTATCTCCCTTGTTACTGATAGTATACCAAACAACTACATCATCATTGTAATTTGTATCACTGCTGTCCGAATCAAGATTAAGCTGATACCACTGTGAATGCGTAGCATTTACCGAGAATGTAGAGTTATCGCCATATCCTCCGGTTCCGGTTGTTATCAGATAAGGATACTGCGTGATCTGTCCTTCGTTAAGAGCAGTGACTTCCTCTCCGCCGTATGATCTACCAAAATTACGTGTATTATCTCTTGCCAAAAGTCCCACATAATTG
>JAFYBE010000061.1 GCA_017540355.1 Lachnospiraceae bacterium
TCCAGTAGATATGTCCATCAGGCTGACGGAACTTCTCCCACTCTTCAGGAGTGAACCAGAGATCTCTGAACTCAGGATACTGATCGATGTAATCATCAAGGGGAACAAGTGCATCTGCATCAACGAGCTGATTCATTTCATCAGAGTCGATGAAGTCAGGATACTCGCCACCTGCTACAAGAGTACCTGTAGCTTCTGAAGCTGTCTGACCTGTAAGCCATGTCTCCTTAACCTTTACGCCCCACTTATCTGCGATCATCTGAGCGATCTCATTGTCGTCATTGATCTCAGAACCCGGCATTGTAATGAACATTGTGAATTCTGTTACTTCACCGGGTGTTGCTGCTGCTGTGTCACCTGAACCACCGTCAGTTGTTGCAGCTGCGCCGCCGTCTGCAGCGGGTGCTGATGTATCTGCTGCTGCGCCACAACCTGCGAGAACAGATGCCATCATTGCGAAACTTAACAATAATGCTGCTACTTTTTTGAGTTTCATTCTTTTCCTCCCTTATTCTTTTGCCCCTTTACAGGGCATTAATACTGTTACTGTATAGTCTATATCAAAGCCCTTATTTTTTTTACCCCACAAAGTCAAAATAAAAACAGGACAAATTCTAGTGATTTGTCCCGTTCTCATTTTTCCTGTATTTTGAGGGCGTACAGCCCTTAATTGCAATGAATCTGTTGATAAAATAGTCCGTATCGTGGTATCCGACTTCTTCGGCTATCTCCGTCACTTTCTTATCCGTCTTAAGTAACATCGAAGCCGCTTCGTCTATCCTTATATTGGACAGATAATCCTTAAATGATATCCCGTATCGCTTCTTAAAAAGCTGTCCCAAATAAGAACTGTTGACATAGTACTTGGCCGATAAGTCTCGTAACGTTATGTTCTGCGCATAATTCTGAGCAAGTTCTTTTTCAATCTCATGGAATATGCCCTTGGAAGCATTCTTCCTGAGCGAAGTAATGTACTCGGCATATTCGTAACCGAACTGCTTAAGGTGCAAGCTGCTGCCTCGATCCGAACCCTTTATAAGCGCATTGTCGGAGACATATAACATTACCTCTTCCTGATTGATGCTCTCATCAAGTTCAACCGCAAGATGAAGCAGCCTGAACAGCAGATAGTTGGTATTTATCGATAACGCTCTGTCGCTTATTCCGTCCGTGCCCGTCACCTTGTCAAAAAGAGCGTCGACCGACTTATTGATCTTATCGGCGTCATTAAGCTCAATTCCTGATATAAGACCGTCCAATTCTTCCTTACATAAAGGCACACTCACATCGGCAGCCTGGACATCATCTTCATATATATATATATTCTTCTTCGCTTCGAAGCTTCTGTAAGGACGCAATGTCGCTGCAGACGAATAAGATCTTGAGAGTCGTGTAAGGTCTTCAACTCTCTTACCGACAAGGAACACCACATTGCCCTCATCGGCCGGTTCTTTAATCGCTTCCGAAAGCCTCTCTATATATTTATTCACGTCACTGTCGTACTCGCTTCCCAGGTCATCCGAATAGATAAAGGAAAGCTCATATTCATCCGTATACCCCGGGATGTCTGCAAAAAGTCTGTCACTGTTGTCCCCAAGCACCGATTTAAGTTTCTCATACAGATTATTCTTAATGGCCAGCACCTCATCATCCGACTTCTCTTCAAGCGCATCTATATCCCCGAAGCAGATGTTGACAAATCTGAAGTCTCCGTCACCGTATCTGTGCAGATTCTTCTTAACATAATCGGTATGCTTATCCTTATGGCGTCCGGCCAAAAGCAGCATGATGTTCTGCGTAAGATATGCCTTCCTTACGTCATAGTCATTGACGACCGTTTCGACATCGGTCTGTATCTTATTCTTAACCTTGTCTATGACACTTAAAATTCCTTCGGCACCGACGGGCTTTAGCAGATATTCAAGCGCATCGTAACGAAGTGCCGCCTGCGCATAGTGGAAATCATTGTATCCGCTTACGATTACGAAATAAGCATCCGAGATTCCTTCTTCCCTTACCGCCTGCATAAGCTCGATACCGGTCATCACGGGCATCTTGATATCCGCAAAAACCATATCGACCTCATTCTCCGTAAGGTAATCATAAGCTTCCTTGCCGTTTGACGCTTTCTTAACTATCTGGCAACCCTGTTCCTGCCAGTCTATAAGTACAGACAAACCTTCCAATATGAAAGGCTCATCATCCACAAGCATTACCTTAAGCATTATCCTTAAGCCTCCTTACGGGCACACTGATTGTTATGTATGTACCCACTTCCATCTCACTCTCTATCTCAAAACGTGCGGCCCAGCCCGTACTCATACACAATCTTAAGCAGGCATTCAACATGCCGACATGTGAGCCGTCCTTGATATCATCTATCGTGCAGTTATTCATTCTCTTATTAAGATATGCCACATCCTCATCAGACATACCGCTTCCGGTATCCTCTATCTCCATTACAAGCATATCTTCGGGGTTCTCACCCTCTCTCTGCTTCTTATATACACGCACATATACCCAGCATGAAGATGTCTTGCCTTCCATTCCGTGGACGCATGCATTCTCAACGAAGGTCGTAAGCGTAAGTCTGGGTATGCTGTATTCGCCGCATCCGTCTTCAAGTTCTATGTCAAACTTAAGCCTGTCGCCGAAACGGTACTGCTGAAGTTCAAGGTATGATCTGATAAAATCAAGTTCCTCTGCGATCGTCGAATTATCCGTAGACCAGCTTATATTCTGACGAACCAGAGTCGCCATTTTTTGAATCATGCCCGCAGTCTCCTGCTCACCCTTAAGCACGCTTCGCATTCTTATGCTCTCAAGGATGTTGAACAAAAAGTGCGGATTAATCTGTGAATGCAGAGCCGAAAGCTCAGCATTCTGCCTTGCGATGTCGACTTCCTGCCTCTCAAGTCTGGCTCTGTAATTGGTCCTTATAAGTCCCGTCAGCCTCTCAACCATTCGGTTGTATCCGCGCATCAAAAGACCTATCTCATCATCACCCGCAGTATCGGCATCAATTCCCTTCATATTGTCTATGTCGGTCTCATCGAAAGCCCTTGAAAGAACATAGAGTCTTCCGGCAAATGACCTGTTGATAAATCTGATAAGCAAAAGGGGCGCCAGGAAGTTAAGAATAAGCAAAAGCATAATGACAAACGCATTGTCCTTAAATACCTGCATTACATTGCTCTCATTCTTCTCAACGATTATCCTTAAGTTTCTTCCGTATATGCTCCACGGGACCTCGAGACCGATCTCTACGTCTTCGTCCAGATAGTCGTAGTCCATGTTGATACTCTTCTGCATGGGGCTCGATAAAAGTATCCTGTCACCTTCGCACAGATACACGGGATATTCGTAGGTCATCGCCCTTAGCTTTCGCTGCAGCACAGAGTAGTCAAGGTCGACATACACAAGCATATCCCTGTTATACCATGCGTAGTTGTCAAGCATTCGTATGACTGACACACGCTTCTTATTCGAACCGGTCTTGATGTCCTCAACGGGATAATAGAAAAAGACAACAATCGAACTTTTCGATGCAAGCAGATCTTCCCAGCTTATATACTTAAGGTCTTTAATATTATAGAAGTTACCACCGTTGACTATGCCCTTGTTGTCACTGCAGAGGATGATATTGCTTATTGCCGATTCCCTGCCGCCGTCAAGAGGCTTGATCGTACTTTTGTTAAACTCAAATCTCTTTTCAAAGAAGTCGTAATCGGACGTAAAATCCTCATCCAGAAACTTATAAACTTCCTCATCCAGATAAATCTTATTGACCGCAGTCACGGCTTCATCAAACGTACTGCTCACAAGATACTGCACGGAATCCGCCACACTTCTCATGCGATATTCTTCTTCTCTTCGCTCGTTACGTCCAAGCATACTGAAGACCATTCCGTCGGTTAAGACAAGCGGGATGATCATGCAGACAACGTAAACAAGGATAAGCTTCCTTTTGATACTTAAGTCGTTAAGCCTGCCGTATATGAAGTTGCTAAGCCTTTTATTGCCGCTCATCGCTTAAAAACAATCCTCTTCTGTATCTGGTAGCTTATTACAAAAAGCATCGAATCCACGATTATCTTCACGTAAGTCTCGGGTATAGGTAACACCCTGTGGACCACTATAACAAGTCCTGCCGAAGCAAGCATCTGAAGTATGCACAATGTGTAATATCCTATTGCGCTTCTTATCATGTCGCCTTCCTTAAGGAATACGACATTCTTATTCATAAGGAAATTGTATACCGAAGATATGACTCTTGCTATCACCGTTGAAAGCGTGATCTTAAGTTCTTCCGACAAACCGCCGAATATCGCAAGCATCAGTCTGAACACCAGAATGTCCACAACAAATGAACTGAGCGATGTCAGCAGAAACTTAAAGAACGTTCCGAAAAGTATCTTATATACCGAAAGACTGTCCGCAACCGCCCTGAAATGCGTGCCGCCGTTGTCATTCTCATATATCGTCTGAATCGGCACCTCAACAACGGGTATGTGTTCGGCCGCCGCTATGACAAGCATGTCAAGCTCATACTCAAAGCGTTCGCCTTTGCCCTTAATAAAGGTCGGCAGAAGCTTAACCGGAATGCCTCGAAGCCCGGTCTGCGTATCCGTAAGTTTAAGTCCGTGCAGAATGCCGAATAAGGTCCTTGTGATCTTATTGCCTTTTTTGCTCTTAAAGGGTACGTTCTCACTGTCAAAATCGCGAGCCCCCAATATAAGGGCATCCCCCAGTTCCTCAGTCTTAAGGCCGACCGCAATAACATCGGATACGGCGTGCTGACCATCGGAATCCGCGGTTACAACACAGGCGGCTTCCTTAATACCGGCAAGCTTATCCTCTATTTTGCCTTCTCCAACATAGCTTACGGTGTCCGTCAGCCTATGCTCGGATATTAAGGTAAAAGCATTCTTAAGTGCGCGCCCCTTTCCCAGGTTATGCGGGTGGCGGAGCACGATACACCTGTCGGCAAGCTCGTCAAATATGAGCTTATGCTCATCATCCGAACCGTCATCAAGGAGGATGAGATTCTCTACACCCGCCTTAAGCAGTTCGCCAACATATGCAATTAGTCGTCTGTCCGGATCCAGTGCCGGAATGAAAACAACTATGTCCTTCATTAAAAGTAATACCCTTTATTCTCCAAAAAGGTCAGCCTGATCACTCAGACTGACCTTATATACTTTTGATATTGATATGCGGGATGTCGTCGTCGATAAATCTTACTTGAAGAATTCAACCGCTTCAAACAGACCCTTGGCCATATCGTTCATATTCGTGTTGTCATCACTGATTGTGTTGACATTGTCTCTTACGCCGTCAAGTGAAGCCGTAACTTCTTCATTCGCAGCGGAGTTCTGCTCTGAAACTGCTGACAGATCGCTTACGCTTGATGTAATGACATTCTTGATATTCGTAAGATCCTTGGTCATCTCGTCGATAGAACCGATACCGCTTACAGCCTTGCCGATCTCGGTATCAAGCACATTGAATCGCTCCATTGTCTCCTTTAAAAGTTCCTGCTCCTTGTTGATAGCATCCTGAACTTCCGCAGACATGTTCACGCAGTTCTCTGACTGATTCTTGATATCGTCAACGATTGAAGCGATCTCCTGAGCCGAATCATTACTCTGCTCAGCAAGCTTCTTGATCTCTTCTGCAACGACACCGAAGCCCTTACCTGCTTCTCCGGCTCTTGCTGACTCGATAGAAGCGTTAAGTGCGAGGAGGTTGGTCTGATCTGCAATCTCAGTGATAAGGTTGATAGCCTCTATAATCTTGCCGACTGCGGCATTGGTGCTTGCTATGCTGGCTGAGATGTTCGAAACAGCCTCTGAAGTCTGCTGGCTGGATCTGTCCATATTGCGGATGTAGTTAGAAGCTTCTTCATTCGCATTGCTCATCTGCTTAGCGCCTTCATTCAGGTTCTCGACATTATCTGAAATCTCACCGATAATCTGATCCATGTCACAAACTCTGGCATTGATATCCTGAACGTTCTGAGCAACCGTATTGGCTCCGTCAGAAAGTTCTGTCATTGCATTGGCAATCTGATTGGTTCCGTCAGATGTCTGACCCGACAGCTGTGTCACGACTCCGATTCTCTCAACCAGAGTTACTGATGTGTTCTTGATATTACCTATGATATTACCAAGGACATTCTGTGTCTTCTTAGCGGCTTCGATAAGCAGCTGTGTCTCATACAGATGTGACTCTGCCGTAACAGGTGATGTAATGTCACCGTTGGAAATCTTCTGGATGCTCTCAGCAACCGAAGAAAGCGGTGCAACTATAATTCTGGCAATAAGGACAACCAATATAACAAAGATTATGTACAGTACTATCGCAACTGAAAGAACCGCCTTCATAAGGCCCTGCTTAGCAGCATTAACATTCTTACAGGTCATACCGGAGAAGGCCATACCCCATATAGTACCGTCAGCGTTCTTAATAGGTGTGTAGTATACGTAGTAATTTGTTCCGTTGATCACAACGTCATCTGAGTAAAATTCATTACCCTTGCTGACCGCTGCCCAAACGGCATCCGATGCGGGAGTACCCTCAATTCTCTTACCTGCGGAATCCCTGATGGATGTTACGAAACGGATATTATCCTTAAACATCGTAAGCTCGATTCCCTGCTGAGCCATATAATCAACGTAATCGGTTTCATACTCGATACCTCCCTGATTGACTATATCCCACTCATAGTACTGTCTGAGTCCGTGAGAAGCAACCTGCAATGTATGCTTGGTCTGAGTCTCAACTTCCTCAACCATCTTAAAGTACGATACGCAGATTATAATGACAGCCACTACGGTAAGCGGAATAAGAGAGAATAAAAGAAGCATTCTCTTCATATCAAATCTGCCAAACTTTTTCTTGTTGTCCATACTGTCCTATCTCCTTATCTTTAGTATCAATATGTATTCATACACAATATAATGCCCGGTAGAAATACATGGTTAATTTTATCATACTTTATGCCTATTTGTATACAGTTTTTGGACAATTTGCACCAATTTTTCGAAAACTCGCATCGAAATATTTTTTGTAAAAAAGTGCTTGCTTTTTGGTTATAGTCTTGTTATTATATACAAGCACGCTACGAAACGCTTGCGTGCTGACATTAATGGCTCGTTGGTCAAGCGGTTAAGACGCCGCCCTCTCACGGCGGAAACAGCGGTTCGATTCCGCTACGAGCTGCTATAAGAAACCCCGTAAACATCACGTTTGCGGGGTTTTTTGTTACCTCAAAAA
>JAFYBE010000062.1 GCA_017540355.1 Lachnospiraceae bacterium
AATATCATGATCATGGCACACATTAATAGTCCCAGATCATAAGTACTCGTCACGTGGGTACCGTAGAAGAAAGCCGAGGCGAGTATACACAGGGTATATATCCATATACGCATGTTCTCGCTCATTCGCTGCTGGATATGTATGCCCCAGCATGCGACTATACTTATGGCTATCATTATCAGTGCCCAGCTCTCCCATCCGAGTAACAGAGCTTCTCCAATCAAAAGGATCGAAAAAACAGTGTATACCGTCAGGATTGTAAGATGTGATGTTGTGAAGAAATCGCGCTTCTCGTGGTTTTGATTCATAATGACCTTAATACCTCTCTTAAGACCTTGTCACCTATCGGCTTGTTGATATATCCGTCGACATCCATGTTGTCCGCCATTCTGATCGACTCTATATCATTGTCCCCGGTCAGAACGACTATACGTATATTCATCTCTTTGTTTCTTATATATTTGATTACTTCAAAACCGTTACGTACCGGCATATCCAGATCAAGCAGTACAAGATCGTACTTATCGGATTCAAGTTCCTTGATACACTGCTCTCCGTCCAGTACGCATTCAAGTTCATACTGCGGCAGGTCGTTAAAAGTATGCTCAACTATTCTGTGTATCACCGTCGAATCATCGGCAAGCAGTACCTTCTTGGCAACTACGATGTCACTTTCTTTAAGCTCGTAGTTTTTATCCTCATCAATCATATCAAGCATAATCTGGGCATAGACCGGATCAAACTGAGTACCAAGGCCTTCGACTATCTCCCTGCGAACCACATCCTGTTCCAAAGGCTTTCTGTAACTTCTGTTGGATGTCATCGCATCATATGCATCGGCCACGCTTATAATTCTTGCGATATCCGGGATATCATCACCCTTAAGTCCGTTGGGATATCCGTTGCCGTCATATCTCTCATGATGCCATCTTGCACCTATCGCAAGCTGGGGCATCTCCTTGATATTCTTAAGAATTCTTGCACCCATGCTCGGATGATTCTTGATCATCTCATATTCCGCATCGGTAAGTCTTCCGGGCTTATTGATTACACTGTCCGGGATACCGATCTTACCTACATCATGCAGAAGACCTATCATATATATATTGTCCTGTTCCTCGGAAGAAAAACCCGCACGCTCGGCTATCATCTTCGAATACTTTGCCACACGTCCCGAATGACCGTTGGTGTATGTGTCCTTGGCATCGATGGCATCCGCAAGTGACTGAACGACATGTATGAACAGGCTCTTGTTCTCTTTGTTCTTCTTCTCAACCGCATCGGCAAGATTACGTTGAAGTCTTATAAGTTCTATACTGTTCTTAACTCTTAGCGTTAAGACCTCGGGCACGAAAGGCTTTTTGATGAAATCAAGTGCTCCGAGTCCGAGACCCTTCGTTTCGGTTGCGTCCGTATCATCGGCCGTTAAGAATATGATCGGAATGTTGTCATATCCTTCCTTCATAAGATGTCCGTATGTCTCAAAGCCGTCCATCTCAGGCATCATAACGTCAAGAAGTATGATATCCGGCGTATTGTCCTTAAGGAATTTCAAAAGTTCGGCACCCGACTGCATTGTCGTAACTTTTGTGCCGTCCTTTTTAAGGATGTGCTCCGCCATCTTAAGGTTCATGGAATTGTCATCAACCACTGCGACCCAGTTGTAATCCTTCGCATTCTCTTCCGATTCGTGACGCTCGATATAAACCTTCTCCTGTTCATGAATAAGGCTTGCGACGATATTAAAAGGACTGCTCTCCCAGGCTCTCTCTATACGGTCAACAACCTTTACAACGTTCTCATCGTCAATCTCCATAAGCAGCAGGAAGAACTGATTCTCACCGACCTGCATGAGGATGTCACTGTTACGCAGAGATTCCTGAAGAATATCCTTTGCCGCACTCTTAACGGCGGCCTTCTCCTCATCCGTATTCTCTTTGGTGTCAAAGACAACCGTATACAAAAGCTTATATGCCGAGCCGTTGTAGCGCTCAAGGTAGCGCATCATATATCTGTATACGCCGGCGAACACTTCGCCGCCCATCCACATAGCATTCCCGGATGTCTTCTTCTCTTCCAAAATGGCAGATACTTCTTTTAATTCCATACTCTTTCCTCTACATTTTATTACTGCACAATTGCTAAACCCCTGCTTTATCTGCAAGTAAAATATATCATCTGGTAATTCGCAGCGAGTGTATCCATCAGCCTCTTTGCGCCCTCAAGTCTCTCTGCATCGAGATTGACAAAAGGATCGTCCAATACAAGCACCGGCTTTTCGTCTTCATACATCGCATCTATAAGCGCAAGCCTTAAACAGAAACCTATAAGGTCCTGATATCCCGTACTTAACAACGACGTATCTCTCTGCCCGCCAAGCTCATCAACCGTGATGTTCGTGTTGGCATCAATGTGATACTTATCGGCCGGAGCTCCGGTCACGCTGCTGTAATACTTTGAAAATCCCGTAAGAAGCGGCTCCATATACTTGGCCGTTATGCTTTCCTTGGCAAGCGTCAGATACTTTGATGCATTCTTAATGTTCTTATAGCGATGCTTTCCTTCAAAAAGCTGCTTCTCCTTAACACCCAAAGACACCTGATCCTCTTCCCAGAGTTCAAGTTTTTCCGCAAGGGCATCATGCTGGTCACTCTCATCTCTTATTCTTCCGGCTATCTCATCAATCCGGCCCGTGACTTCGGCAAGCTTTTCATTGATCTGCTCAAGCGTCATGTCATCCTCGGGGAGAGCCAGATTCTTTAAGGCCTCGATATCATTCTCTTTTTCAAAGTCTTTAAGTCTCTCGGCAGCCTTTGAAGCTCTTGCCACGGCTTCGTCATAACTTCTTAAATCCATCGAAAGCCTTGAGAAAGTCTTCACGTAGTCGTCATCACTTACGATTGACAGTTCGGCAAGATACTTATCAAACTCAAGCTTGTACTTATTCTTCTGTTCGGCCGCTTTTTCATGATCACTCTTCTTATCTTTAAGCCTTAAGTATTCATCTGCCATCGTATGAAGGTATCGCAAATCCTCCGTAACCGACACAGGATCAAGCGCCATGCCGTATCTGTCAAGATATGCCCTGGCCTGCTCCATAACCGACCTTCTGTATCTCTCACCGCTGTCTATACGATTCCTGAGCTTGCCCATCTCAGACTCGATGTCCTTAATATCCATCTCACAGTCCGACTTATGCTTCTTAAGTCCAAACGCCGTAACAGCCACACCTGCAATAAGGATAAGTGCCGATATCCCGACTCCGACCCACCTTAAGGCATTCGAAGGCATGAGTATCACGGATGCAACAGCCGCTATCATCGCAATAAGAATCAATGCCATGCCGACCGTTGCGGAACTCGGCAGTCTCTTTTTATCTTTCTTAACGGCATCGAGTTCACTCTCCAAAACCTTAAGTTCAGCCTTGTCTGACGTATCTTCCGACATGCTCTTGTCATGATCGCGCAGCTTCCTTATAAGTTCCGTCGTCTCATTCATATCGGGAATGCCGGGTTCAAACTTTTTATCATAACCGGCAAGCTTATCCGTCTCTTCGTGCGTAAGCGTATGGAAGGTTACGCTCTCACATATCTTGGCATACTGCGTCGCCTTCTCCTGCATGGCGTTAAGCTTTTCCATGTCGGGGACTTCACCCGGAAAAGCGACCCTTCTGACTTTTACTTCATCGTCACGTTCTTTGCATTCCTCAGACAAACTGTCGTACTTGCTCTTAAGCGCCTGTCTGTCTTTGTATGCACCAAGCTTTTGCTGCTTTTTGGCGAGTTCTTTCCTTATGTCACTGTGCTTTGCAAGTTCTTCCTTGCTTTCTTCCATGTTATCTTCAAGCCTGTGTATAGAATCCAGTATCACGGAACCATCCCTGACTCTGGTCCTTAATGCCGTAACATCACCCTCAAGCTTATATAACGATCCCGTGGATCTTGTAGGCGACTCTTTATTGATAAGGTCGTTAAGCCTTCCGAGTGCCTTCTCATAACTGTCAAGGTCGTTCGTATTATCGGCTATTCCGCCTATCATGGAGTTGATGCCGTCCGTCGTATGCGTTACGACATCATTCTGTCCTATGTAGGCCGTTCTCATATAGGATTCTGAATTGACCTTAAAAAGCTCTTCGCCGATGTTCTCGGAATATGCATCACTTACAAGATTGGTTGACGCATCTCTGAGTTCAAAGGTATCCTCCGATGACTTGTTCCCGAAAGTCCTCTGAATGACATATGTCTTCTCACCGTCTGAAAAAGTCAGCCTTCCGCCGTATACTCCGCCCTGCCAGGGCTCATATCTCTTACGTTCGTTCTCGCCGGTTCTTCGCTTTCCTTCGCCTTCAAAGCCGTAAAACATCACGCGGATAAAAGCAGCGAGAGTTGACTTGCCCTGACCGTTGCTTGCCATTATCGCATTGCAGCCGTCAGTAAAGTCCCTGTCATATCCGCTTAGTCTGCCGAAATTCTCTATATGGCAATTTATAATTCTCATATCTGTTCACCCGCTATCGCCATAAGGCCCATTCTTATAACCTCAGGCTTATCAAGTTCCGAGATATCACTTGCCGCTTCAATCATGCGTACATACTCACCCTTAAGGGATGCGTCCAGCGCATAATCCGCATAGTCGACGATATATCCCGTCTCATCTTCAACTTTTACAAAGTAGTAATTGTCTTCAAATCTCTTGGTCAGATAGTCGGTATCCTTCTCAGCCTCAATATCCAGCTGTCCTTTTAAGACTATCTTTACAAGACTCCTTGAATCTATATCCTGTCCCGAAATCTCTTCGGTGATCTTATCCGCTATCTCAGCCGAGGTCATACAGCCCGTAACATCTGTATTAACTTCATATAAGCGCCTTGAGGCAAAGGGTACGAAGCTCGTATCCACTTTATGACCGATTGGGTCAATATCGATCAATACAAAGCCGTGCTCACCCGTCTCATCAAAGCCGCGGCCCTCAAGGCAGCCGGGATAACAGTAAACTCCTCTTCCGTCCAAAGGCTTCTGCTTATAAGAATGAATGTGACCCAAAGCAAGGTAATCTATGTTCTTGTTCTTAAGTTCCCTTAAAGCTATTATCTCAGCCTTGTCCCTTGTTCCCGTCTCGACTTCCTGACCGTGAAGCATCACAATGTTGACAGGCTTCGGATCCAGCACCAAAGCGTTGTAACAAAGGTTGTTATTCTTTGCTGACAGTTCTGTCGCGGTTAATATGACACTAGCGTCATTATTCATCGGATAACTCGTCCAGCCCTCATCAAAGAACTTAAGGTTATCAGGAACCTCTTCCAAAGAAGATAAAAAACTGTCCCTGTCATGATTACCCTTAAGATAATAAAAGTCTATATCCTTATTGGCCGTGATTGTATCTCTGACCGTATTGCGGGTAAGCGCCGATATGCTTCCCGTATCGAACATGTCTCCGGCTATCAATATGGCAGATACATCATGCATTTTGGCATAGTCCACCATACGACAGAAGGTACCCAAAAGCTCAGCTTTGCGTTCCTTCGCCCGCATCCTGTCTAGATTGCTTGTCATCTTGGAATCTAAGTGCAAATCCGCACAGTGAATGATCCGCATTGTTAATCTCCCTGCCTGTTTATCTCTTACTTAATGCCCTTAACAGGCAAAGGATCAGTTCATATCTTTGAATCTGATATCCACTTTCTTACCTATTCCGGCAGCCAGACGCACGAGCATCTCAACGGTCGGATTATACGATCCGTTCTCCATGCGCGCGATGTTGGGCCTTGATATACCGGTTCGCCTTGAAAGCTCTTCCTGTGTTACACCGGCCTGCTTGCGAAGTGTGACGAATTCCTGCATAAGCAGGTACTTTATCTTTTCCTGTTCGTGATCGAGGTCAAAGGGCCCGTACGCATCACGGACCACATAATTCTTCTTCTCTTCTTTTGTCATGTAAATCTCCTTATGCCTGCGGCTTTACCCTCTCATAATCAACGAAGGTATAGGTCGTATCGAAATACGTCTGCTCCTCGCTCTCAAACACTATCTTCCAGTCGGGGTCCTCATCTAAGTTGGGATAATATGTATCCGCCTCGTACTCCCTGTCAATCTTGGTTACATATACCTTGTCACAGTAAGGAAGCATCTGCTTATATACCGAATCACCGCCTATTATATATATACAGTCATCCGGATAAGACTTAAGCTCGTCTATAAGCTGCTCTATGCTGTGTACTACCACGGCATCCGTTACCTTATATTCTTCATTGGTCGATAAGATTATGTTCGTCCTGTTGGGAAGCGGCTTCTTCTGTGGGAAGGTATCCATCGTCTTACGTCCCAAGACTACGACTCCACCCGTTGTTATCTCCCTGAATCTCTTCTGATCCGCAGGTATGCGTATAAGAAGCTGTCCCTTGTTTCCTATCGCCCAGTTACTGTCTACCGCTACTATTGCGTTCATATACTTCTCCTCCGAAATGGCTATCGGAATATCCTTGATCTGCTCACCCGTCACATAGTCAGTAACGGTCACGTCATCCTTCGTAAATTCATAGAAATCATGTATGTCGGGATTGAGTGTAACCTTCGGCGCCAGATACTGCTTTCTTGTGATCAGTTCTTCAATAAGCGGCACATGTCTGTCATATATGTGTGCATCCGCAATCACATGCACAAACTCTCCGACATTCATATCACAGACCTGCGCGAGCATATGCAAAAGCATTGCATACTGTGCAACATTCCAGTTGTTGGCCGCAAGCACATCCTGCGAACGCTGATTAAGGATACCGTTAAGCGTAAGCTTATCCTCGCCCTTGCGCTGAGTTACGTTAAAGGTCATCGAGTACGCACAGGGATAGAGGTTCATCTCGTGAAGATCCTGATGGACGTATATGTTGGTCATGATACGTCTTGAGAACGGGTTATTCTTAAGGTCATATATGACTCTGTCCGTCTGATCCATCATTCCTTCTTTATACTGATGCTTAACACCCATCTGATAACCGTAGGCCTTACCGATCGAACCGTCCGGATCTGCCCACTCATCCCATATATGAGAACCGAGGTCGTTGATATTATTGGATTTTTTCTGCCATATCCATAACATCTCATCCGTGGCCGACTTAAGTGCGGTCTTACGAAGTGTGATCAACGGGAACTCTTGCCTTAAGTCATATCTGTTGACGACTCCGAACTTCTTGATCGTATATGCCGGAGTTCCGTCCGGCCAATGAGGCCTGACCTTCTCTCCTTCCGTACTTGTGCCGTTATCCAGTATGTCGCGGCACATATCCACGAATATCTTATCTGCGTAACTCATTAAAATCTCCTTATTGTATATTCAGTTCGTTCATCGTTCCGTTTGGGCCTTCGGCACAAACGGATGGGTAGAACGCAAAGCGTTCTACCTATCCCATTTATCGCTGAGCGAATTAATCTGGTCTGCGAATTTTGCGAGGTCTTTGTTAGAGACACCCTCGTTCTTCTTGATAACACCCATAAGTCTCTGGCCGGCTGCGAGGAGTCTTGAGAAG
>JAFYBE010000063.1 GCA_017540355.1 Lachnospiraceae bacterium
AGATGACGGGAATTCCGTCACAGTTTGGTGTTGAAGAAGAGGAATTGAACACCGTTTTTTTTGATGAGTTTAAGAGATATGATAATATCTGCCTTAAGGGTATTCAGATATATATGGGCACGCAGATGCTTGATCCTGAGGATATAATCTGGAATACGACCTATGCCATGGAACTTGGCATTAAGCTGTCTAAAGAATTTGGATTCGACCTTAAGTACCTTAATTGCGGCGGCGGTTTCGGTGTTAAGTATTTTAAAAACGAACAGCTTCTTGATATGCAGGCTCTTAAAGAGGGTATGAAAAAGCTGCACGAACGCATGAAGGATGAGCTTAAAGATACCGAAGTGATATTTGAAAGCGGAAGATTCTTAATGGCTCCTGCGGGCGTGATGGTTACAAAAGTGTTGTATCGTAAGGAATCAAAAGGGCAAAGATTCCTTATTTGTGACGGCGGATCCAATATCCATTCTTCATCGGCATTTTTAGGAAGATTTATAAGGAACAACTTCCCTATTCATGCAATAGCAAAGAACACATCAGGCGAAGAGACAGAGACTACTATATGCGGACCTTTATGTACGAGTCTTGATGTAATAGGTCAGAAGGTTTCTTTGGATGACGGTGTTAAGGAAGATGATCTTATCGTTATAGAACAGTCCGGAGCATATGGTTATACATACAGCCTGGGTAAATTTTTAAGTCATGAGACACCGGCAGAAGTTCTTGCGGATGAGAATGACGATTATGTCTTAAGACAAAGAGGCAGTGCAAAAGATATATTGGACGGACAGCAGGCACTGTAATTTTTGGAGTATCCGATGAGTTTTGATCTTGTTAAGCACATAAGAGAAAATGATGAATATACGGTTATATGGCTCTTTAACATTGGCGTGGAGAAATTTCTAAACGGTGAAGTTTTTACGGTTAAGAATAAGGGCGAGGATGTCATCGTTAACCATATGGAGGAGATGAATCTTCTTATCGCAAGGCAGGGAGATATTCTTATTCTGCGAGATGAGCCGGATCCTGCTTTCCTGAATTCGATAAAAGAAGTGACGGGAGAGCTTCCGACAATAGTATGTCCTTCCATACAGGATGAAGATAAGAGTATATCGGAGATTGTTCTTGAAGATAAAGCGCTTACCGATAAGATACGTAAGCTTACAGAGGGCATGGATAACGTTATCTTTGTTCCTTACGGAGTATCCTATCTTGAAGAGGAGATAGCTGCAAAGCTTAAAGTTAAGCTTTTCGGAGCCTCTTCGGATACAGTTAAGGCGGTCAATAACAAAGTCTTTTCCAGAAGATTTGCCATAGAGCATTCTTTTGCGGTTCCCGAAGGAAAGATATGTAAGGGAATGGAAGAACTTGAAAGCACGGCAAAGGAATTTCTGGATAAATACGGTAAGATCATCATCAAAGAACCCTGTGGAGCATCCGGTAAAGGTCTGTGGGTAGCCGAGACACCGGCTAAGCTTAAGTCGGCTTTGCTTATCATTAAGAGATTCTTTAAGGATGATCTTAACGGCGAGTGGCTTGTTGAACAGTGGTGTGATAAGCAGTGTGACCTGAATTTCCAGGTGTGTATAGGAGAAGACGGTAAGGTTAATGTCTTTTCGGTAAAGGAACAGAAGGTAGACGGAACGGTCTACACCGGTTCTGTTATACCGCCGTCATTTGATAAAAGCATCACGGATGAGTGTATAAGATGCGGTGAGATCATAGGCAAAGATTTATATAAGTTCGGTTATGTCGGAGTCCTTGGTATCGATGCGATGCTTTTGTCATCAGGTGCGCTTGTTCCGATAGTTGAGATAAACGGAAGGTTTACTTTATCAACGTACCTTTCATTTATAAATGAGAGGTTCGGACTTAAAGAATCCAAGATTTTTGCTTTTTATAAGAGGATGCATATATCAGAGGGTGATGATTATTCATCTGCCAGGAACAGACTTATACAGGAAGATCTCTGGTATAATGGAAAAACGGGCGGAGCATTCATATATACATCCGAGACGATAAGGAATAAAAGAGTCGGTGATACAGGAAGGCTGTTTACCTTATGTATCGCATCGGATGAAAAAGGAATGATGGATTTGTATAACAGATGCAATGAGATCATGGCATAATTCTGACAGAGAGGAACAGTGTAAGATGGAAGAAAGATTAAAAGAGATAATAGCGGAAGTGCTTGAACTTGATGAAGAGGCAGCAGCAGGTCTGACTGCGGATACGGACTTAACTGAACTCGGTCTTGATTCAATGACCTGTGTGGAAGTTGTAGTCAATCTTGAAGATGAATTCGGAGTAACGGTTGAAGAGGAAGATCTGGCCGTTGAGAATATGGCTACTATCGGCAAACTCATTGAACTTATTGAGAAGTACAACGCATAATCTTTTATACGGAGTAATCCTATGAGTGACGGTTTTGAAGCAGGAAGAAGGATGTATGATTTTGCATCCAAAATATTTCCTTATACAAGAAGCATAACAGGCGAAGGGGTCAGACAGACTCTTAATGACCTTGCGGAATATGTTCGCCCTTCGGGTGTGGAACTTAAGATATCCGAAGTTCCTTCAGGTACTCAGGTATTTGATTGGACGGTACCTAAGGAGTGGCGAATAAAAGAGGCCTACATTGAAGATGAAAGCGGCAATCGCATCATTGATATGAAGGAGAATAACCTTCATGTGCTGGGTTACTCGACACCTGTTGATGAATGGGTGGATCTTGAGGAACTTAAGCAGCATATATATGTTGAGGACGGGCAGCCTGATGTAATCCCGTATGTGACATCCTACTATAAGGAGAGATACGGATTCTGCATGAGTAAAAACTTAAGAGATTCCCTTAAGCCCGGTCGCTACCATATGTATATCGACAGCGAACTGTTTGACGGAGTGCTTAATTATGCGGAGGCAGTGATTCCGGGACAGACTGATGATGAGATACTGTTCTCAACATATTTCTGTCATCCTTCAATGGCGGATAATGAGTGTTCGGGACCTGCACTTGCGGCAGAACTGATCAATACGCTTGCGGCGGCAGATAAGCTTAAGTTTACTTACAGATTTGTATTTGTTCCCGAGACCATTGGATCGATCACATATCTAAGTCAGGATGATCATG
>JAFYBE010000064.1 GCA_017540355.1 Lachnospiraceae bacterium
ATTTCAGTTACTGGTTGAGAATACTTCAGGTGTACTTAACAGAATATCGGGATTGTTCGCAAGGCGCGGATACAATATCGAGAGCATTACTGCCGGTGTGACAGCAGATCCGAGAGTAACAAGGATTACGGTTGTGGCTGCAGGTGATGATGAGATACTTGATCAGATTGAGAAGCAGCTCGGTAAGCTTGTGGATGTGTGCGATATCAGGGAACTTAAGCCTGAGAACAGCGTATACAGAGAACTGGCACTTATCAAGATTAAGGTCGGACCTAAGGATCGTTCGGATGTAAGCTCTCTTGCAGATGTGTTTGGTGCAGATATAATTGATGTATCCAAGGAAGGACTTATAATTGAGATGACAGGTAAGCAGAGCAAGATTGATGCTTTCCTTGAACTGCTTGACGGATACGAGATACTTGAACTTGCACGTACAGGTATTGCCGGACTCAGAAGAGGAACTGAGGATATCGTATATCCGAAGCTTGATTAAGGTGATAAAAGCTATAAGCTGTAATCATATAATATTATGACGCACTATTTATGGAGGAGTTAGAAAAATGGCGAACAAGATTTATTATCAGCAGGATTGTAATCTGCAGGCACTTGATGGCAAGACCATCGCAGTTATAGGATACGGCAGTCAGGGACATGCACATGCCCTCAATGCTAAGGAGTCAGGCTGCAACGTAATCATCGGTCTTTACGAAGGCTCTAAGAGCTGGGCTAAGGCTGAGGCACAGGGCTTCCAGGTGTACACAGCAGCAGAAGCTGCAAAGAAGGCTGATATTATCATGATTCTTATCAATGATGAGCTTCAGGCTGATATGTATAAGAAGGACATTGAGCCTAACCTTGAGGCAGGCAATATGCTTATGTTCGCGCATGGCTTCAATATACATTTCGGATGCATCACACCTCCGAAGGATGTCGATGTTACAATGATCGCTCCTAAGGGACCCGGCCACACAGTAAGAAGTGAGTACCAGGCAGGTAAGGGTGTTCCTTGTCTCGTAGCCGTTCATTAGGACGCTACAGGTAAGGCACTTGAGAAGGCACTTGCATATGCACTTGCAATCGGCGGAGCAAGAGCAGGCGTTCTTGAGACAACATTCCGTACAGAGACTGAGACAGACCTCTTTGGTGAGCAGGCCGTTCTTTGCGGCGGTGTATGTGCACTTATGCAGGCAGGCTTCGAGACATTGGTTGAGGCTGGCTATGACCCCAGAAATGCATATTTTGAGTGCATCCATGAGATGAAGCTTATCGTAGATCTTATCTACCAGTCAGGCTTCGCAGGAATGAGATACTCTATATCAAATACCGCTGAATACGGCGATTATATTACAGGACCCAAGATCATCACAGATGATACCAAGAAGGCTATGAAGCAGATTTTAGCAGACATCCAGAGCGGTGCATTCGCTAAGGACTTCCTGCTTGATATGTCACCCGCAGGTAAGCAGGTTCACTTCAAGGCTATGAGAAAGCTCGCTTCCGAGCATCCGGCAGAGAAGGTCGGTGAGGAAGTTCGTAAGCTTTACAGCTGGAACAACGAGGATGACAAGCTTATTAATAACTAATCATATGATTAATGCGTGATTAATATGTGGTTATTGCGGGCAAGTGTAATATTATGCACTTGCCCGTTGTTATAGAGGGAAGACTATGTATGCATATTTTATTGGAAGAGTTGCACAGATTAACAGTGACAGTATAGTGCTTGAGACGAACGGGATCGGGTATAACATTATCATGTCCGGAAGGGATATGAGTGAGCTGATACCGGGTGATGAATTGAAGGTATATACATATACGAGTGTTCGTGAGGATGCTATATGGCTCTACGGATTCTTGGATTCTCAATCGCTGGCATTTTTTAAATTGCTCCTTACTGTAAGCGGTGTGGGACCTAAAGGAGCAATGGGAGTGCTCTCGGGTGCAAGCGTTGATGATATTCAGGTGGCTGTTATTGCACAGGATTCCAAGATGCTTAGTAAACTGCCGGGAATCGGTGCGAAGACTGCGGCCAGGATTATCCTTGATCTTAAGGATAAGGTGAACGCAAATGATGTGCTGGCGGGAGTCGTGGGCGACGGCGGTAATGCAAAAAGTGCGACGGGCGCTGCTTCGGGGGTCAAAGCAGAGGCGGCTGAAGTACTTACAGCCTTGGGTTACAGTGCATCCGAGGCGATGAAAGCAATTAACAAAGTAGAAATTAATGAAGGAATGAACGCAGAAGATCTGGTGACAATGGCGTTGCGAGAGATGTAGAGCATTGCACCGGTGTTAAACACTGCGTGGAATGTGAGGGAAATATGAAAAGCGTAAAAAGGGAGTATATAAAGAAAATTTTGATGATTGCCGTTCCGATTATGTTGTCGAATCTCATATCGGAACTGCAAATGATGATTGACAGGATATTTATCGGAAGGCTCTCGATTGAGAGCATGAGTGCCGTGGGTAATGCGTCCACTCCGATGTGGACTACGATGAGCGTGATATTCGCACTTACAACAGGTTCAACGATACTTGTAAGTCAGGCATACGGTGCCAATGAGATTGACAGGGCTAAGACGCTTCTGTCGGCTTTGTTTAAGTATAATAATGTGTTCGGTGTCGGACTGTTTTTATTCTGGCTTCTTTGTCCGAGATTTGCATTCGGTATAACGGGAGTTGATGAGAGTATCATAGATATGAGTATCGAGTATGCGATGATATTCTCGCCGGTATTCATATTCACGGGCATCGGTGCATCGATAAGCTGTCTGCTTGAAGTGAGTCAGAAAACCAAGATAATGATATGGTACGGAGTGTCGAGATCGCTTATCAACGTGGTGCTTGACTATGCAATGATATTCGGACATTTCGGCTTTCCGGCGATGGGAGTAAAGGGTGCGGCCATAGCTACGACAATAGCTGAATTTATCGGTGACGGTATAGTTCTTATCTATGTGCTTTCGTCTAAGGATCTTATTCTTAAGCCGACATTTGGACAGATACTTAAGGCAAAAGTCGGTCTGTATATCGAATCAATAAAGATGGGAGCACCTGCTGCATGTGAGGATTTTGCTTGGAATCTGGGTAATCTCTATCTGCTTATAATGCTAAATAAGGTATCGATAGAGGCTGCAGGTATTCATGCCATAGTATTCGGTGTTGAACTTATAGCGGTAGTGCTTGTCGGATCGATAGGCACAGCGACACTGACTTTGTCGGGGTTTGAGACAGGTAAGAAGAATGTTGCCGGGGTCTGGGAAGTTGTGATGAGCTCGGCGTTCTTATGTGTCTGTATATCGGCAGTTAACCTTATACTGTTTATCCTGTTCCCCAGGCAGATTCTCGGTCTGTTCACAACGGATGAAGCGGTACTTGAAATAGCGCCGATGTATCTGCTTATTGTGGGAATCGATCTATTCCCCAAGGGCGGCAATATCATCTTCGGTTCGGGTATCAAGGGATACGGCGAGCCTTCGTGGATGCTTAAGACGCAGTTGTTCGGAACCGTATTCATCATTGGCTTAAGTTCGCTGATGGTTATGGTGTTCCATATGGGAATACTTGAGATTTTCGAACTTGTAGTCGCGGACGAAGCGATAAGATTTGTACTTAACAGCGGCAAGTTAAGGCGCGTACGTAAGCAGAACATGGAAAAGGGTGTTGATCTGATGCAGATAATGCAATAAAAAAGGAGATTGTATAAATGAAGTATCTGATAGTCGGAGCAGGCGGAACGGGCGGTTCCATCGGTGCATATATGGTAAGGGAAGGAATGGATGTCACAATCATTGCGCGTGGTGAACATCTTAAGGAAATGAGAGAGAAAGGTCTTAAGGTAATACGTCCCAATGACGAATTCGTGGTGGGCCCCGTTAAAGCCTGTGAGATGGATGAATATAACGACAAGCCCGATGTTGTATTTGTATGTGTTAAGGGTTATTCGATAGATGAGATAATACCATTCCTGACACGCGTGTCAGGGAAACATACAATTATAATTCCGATACTTAATATATTCAGTACCGGCAGATATCTGGCAGATAAGATTCCCGGAGTGCTTGTGACGGACGGATGCATATATGTTGCGGCACAGATTGATCATCCGGGATGCATTCGTATGAACGGAGATATTCTTCGTGTTGTGTTCGGAGTAAGAGATAAGGCGGATTACAGAACAGAACTTGAGACGGTTGCGGCTGATCTTAAATACTGCGGTATAGACGGAGTTTTATCCGATAACATCACACGAGATGCCCTTGTGAAATTCTCTTACGTATCTGCAGCAGGAGCCTGCGGACTTTATTACAATGTAGCTGCCGGAGATATCAAGAAGCCCGGTGAGTGCAGGGATTGTTTCGTAGAACTTGTTAAGGAAGTTGAACGTCTCGGAGCTGCTATGGGTATTGAGTTTGAAGAGGATCTGGCAGCACGTAATATTAAGATTCTTAATGACCTTGCGGATGATACTACAACATCTATGCAGCGTGATGTATATGCTGAACGTAAGTCGGAGATAGACGGTCTTGTATATGAGGTTGTAAGACTTGGTAAGCAGTACGGTATATCGCTTCCTGAGTATGAGAAGATTGCAAATGAGATGAAGGCAAGAGGACTTGCTTAGCTTTCCGTATGGAGGGAATTATATGAAGAAAAGAGCGCTTTTTATCGGTGGAACGGGAACCATAAGCACCGCTGTTGTTAAAAGACTTGTTAATGAACTTAACTGGGAAGTATGGGTGTTAAATCGTGGCAACAGGTCAGGTGTATTGCCTGAAGGCGTTAAGCAGATTGTGGCTGATATTAATGATGAGAAGGCTGTGCTTGATAAGATTGGTGATATAACATTTGATGCAGTCTGTGAATTCATCGGATTTACCGTAGATCAGGTTAAGAGAGATGTCAGACTGTTTGAGGGTAAGACCAAGCAGTATATCTATATCAGTTCCGCATCCGCATATCATAAGCCGGCTGCAAGATATACAATTACCGAGGGAACGGCTCTTGCCAATCCTTACTGGCAGTATTCCAGAGATAAGATTGAATGCGAAGAATATCTTATGCAGAAGTACAGAGAAGACGGCTTCCCTGTAACAATAGTAAGACCGAGTCATACTTATGATGAGCGAAATGTTCCGCTTGGTGTGCATGGTAAGAACGGTTTCTATCAGGTCATCAAGAGAATGCAGGAAGGCAAGCCCGTAATCATACAGGGTGACGGTTCGAGCCTATGGACTCTTACATGGAATGCTGACTTTGCTATTGGATTTACAGGCCTTATGGGTAACCGAGCGGCAATCGGTGAAGCCTTCCAGATTACATCTGATGAGACTCTTACATGGGATCAGATATATCAGACCATAGCCGATGCGCTAGGCGTTAAGCTTAATGCATATCATGTGGCAACGGATTATCTGATTGCAGTAGGTGATAAATACGGATACGATTTCACCGGTTCTCTTAAGGGTGACAAGTCTGTATCCGTCGTATTTGACAATACCAAGCTTAAAAGAGCGGTTCCCGACATGGCTACCAATGTAAGATTCGATATGGGTGTGCGTATAGCGCTTGATTATATACTCAGTCATCCGGATGAATGCCGGAAGGAAGATCCCGAATTCGATACATGGTGTGACAGAGTCATAGAATCGCTTGAGAAAGCAAAAGAGAACGTGTAAGGTAAGGCGGCCGGCGTTTAAGCCGACCGCCTTATATTTTGCTCTAAATGCCCAAATTGATTGTAAAAGAAGAGGGCTTGTTGTATAGTATATAGGATGAAAAAAATGTACGGAGGAGATATATAATGGGAATGACAATGACACAGAAGATCCTGGCCGCGCATGCAGGACTTGCAAGCGTTGAGGCAGGACAACTCATAGAAGCGAAGCTTGACTTGGTACTGGGTAACGATATCACTTCGCCTGTGGCAATCCATGAGATGGATAAGATGAAGGTGGACGGAGTGTTTGATAAGGATAAGATCGCACTCGTACCCGACCACTTCGTGCCCAATAAGGATATCAAGTCGGCAGAGCATTGTAAGTGCGTAAGAGAGTTCGCCAAGAGAAACGATATCACCAATTACTTCGAAGTCGGTCAGATGGGCATAGAACATGCACTTTTGCCTGAGAAAGGCTTAACGGTTGCGGGTGATGTAATCATAGGTGCTGATTCGCATACATGTACATACGGCGCGGTAGGTGCATTCTCAACAGGTGTCGGAAGCACGGATATGGCTGCAGGTATGGCTACGGGCATGGCATGGTTTAAGGTGCCTTCGGCTATTAAGTTCGTACTTAAGAATAAGCCTGCAAAGTGGGTAAGCGGTAAGGATATAATCCTTCACATCATCGGTAAGATAGGTGTGGACGGTGCGCTGTATAAGTCTATGGAATTCACGGGAGACGGAATACAGTATCTTAGTATGGATGACAGATTCACTATTGCCAACATGGCTATTGAAGCAGGCGGCAAGAACGGTATATTCCCCGTTGATGATCTCTGCCTTGAATATATTAAGGAACACAGTGACAGAAAGCCTGTCGTGTACGAGGCTGATGCCGATGCGGTATATGATGAAGTTATAGAGATAGATCTTTCTGCACTTCGTCCTACAGTTGCTTATCCTCATCTGCCTGAGAATACCAAGACTATAGATGAGGCGGTTAAGGATGACCTTGCGATCGATCAGGTTGTAATCGGGTCATGTACCAATGGCCGTATGGATGACCTCAGAATTGCGGCTTCAATACTTAAGGGTAAGAAGGTTGCTGACGGAATGAGACTTATCGTTATTCCCGGAACACAGAAAATATACCTGGATGCCATGGAAGAGGGACTTATCCGCACATTTATAGAAGCGGGCGGTGTTGTATCAACACCCACATGCGGACCGTGTCTCGGCGGATACATGGGAATCCTTGCAGAGAACGAGAGATGTGTCTCAACAACGAACCGTAACTTCGTCGGACGTATGGGACACATTACTTCAGAGATTTATCTGGCCAGTCCCGCTGTAGCGGCAGCCAGTGCCATAGCAGGAAAAATAGCAGATCCTGAGACTGTATAAAAGAGGAGATATGAAGAATGAACAACGCACACGGTAAAGTGATTAAATACGGAGACAATGTTGATACGGACGTTATAATACCCGCAAGGTATCTTAACAGTTCGGATCCTAAGGAACTGGCCACACACTGTATGGAGGACCTTGATAAGGACTTCTTAAGCAAGATGAAGCCCGGTGATATCATGGTAGCTGAGAAGAACTTCGGCTGCGGCTCATCAAGAGAGCATGCTCCCATTGCCATTAAGGCATGCGGAATCAGCTGTGTAATAGCCGAGACATTCGCAAGAATATTCTACAGAAATGCCATCAACATCGGCCTTCCGATTATAGAGTGCCCGGAAGCGGTAGCGGGTATAAATGACGGAGACGAAGTATCGGTTGACTTTGACAGCGGTGTGATCACCAATGTGACAAAGGGAACATCATTTAAGGGCCAGCCGTTCCCCGCATTCATGCAGAAGATTATCGATGCAGAGGGTCTTGTTAATTATATAAACGCCAAATAAGAAATGGAACGTAAGATACTTAATACATCGGTTCAGACCGATGATGTGAAAAATGAGAATATATTAAGACCTAAGAAGCTTGCCGATTATATAGGTCAGGAGAAGATCAAGGAATCTATGAAGATCTATATTGATGCGGCTTCAAAGCGAGGCGAGAGTCTGGATCATGTACTTCTGTACGGACCTCCCGGACTCGGTAAGACCACGCTTGCATGCATTTTGGCCAATGAGATGGGCGTGAACATTAAGATCACATCGGGACCTGCTATAGAAAAACCCGGTGAACTTGCGGCCATCTTAAGCAAGCTGCGTGACGGCGATATCCTGTTTATCGATGAGATACACAGACTTAACCGTCAGGTTGAAGAGGTACTGTATCCCGCGATGGAAGACTATGCCATAGACGTAGTTACGGGAGTGGGTCCTGATGCCAGAAGCTACAGGCTTAAGCTTGCGCATTTTACTCTTGTCGGAGCGACGACCAGAGCAGGAATGCTTACGGCACCGCTTCGTGACAGATTCGGGATGATTCATAAGCTTGAGTTCTATAATCCCGATGAACTTAAGACAATAATAGTTAATTCGGCCGACAGGCTCGGAATAGATATTGATGATAAGGGCGCATATGAGATGGCTAAAAGGAGCCGCGGTACGCCGCGTATCGCCAACAGACTTTTAAAAAGAGTCAGAGATTACGCCCAGGTTAAGTATGACGGAGTAATAACCGAGGCTGTTGCGGCGGAAGTTCTTGATATTCTTGAAGTTGATGCGCTTGGACTCGATAAGACAGACAGGAACATACTTGTTACTATCATTGATAAGTTCAGCGGCGGTCCTGTCGGACTTGATACGTTAGCTGCAACGATCGGAGAAGATTCCGGAACCATCGAGGATGTGTATGAACCCTTCCTTTTGATGAACGGATTTTTGAATCGTACACCAAAGGGTCGTTGCGTGACCGAAGAAGCTTATAAGCATCTCGGAATCATACAATAAGACTTGCATTTATGGCATGTTGTGGGTATAATTTATGTTGCGCCGAGCGTAATGAGGGATAGCGTAGTTTGGCTTGGTAAAGCGGGAGATAAGAATGGCTATTAAGACTGATACTGAAGTTATCATAGGCGGTAAGGTATTCACCATAAGCGGTACCGAGAGTGAAGAGTATCTTCAGAAGGTTGCTTCGTATATCAACGGTAAGTTCAATGAGTACGCACAGGTTGAAGGTTTCAGACGTGCAAATGCGGAGAATCAGAACGTTCTGATGCAGCTTAACATAGCCGATGACTATTTCAAGGCTATGAATCGCATAAGCTCCATGGAAGAGGACATGTCAGCCAAGGAGAAAGAGCTTTACGATCTTAAGCACGATCTGGTCAATGCTCAGATGAAGCTTGAGAACATGGACAAGAGCCTTAAGATACTTCGCGATGAGGGCGCTGAGAAAGATAAGAAGATAGTCAGACTTGAGACGGAACTTAAGGCATTGAAGAAGTCGTAGACATTACATACATACAGAAGTTACCGAGGGAATCGAACAGATTCCCTCTTTGCACATATAGGGGAAGAGTGACCTATGATCAAAGCAGACAGAGTGGAACTGCTGTCTCCGGCAGGGAATATGGATTGTCTTGTTGCTGCGGTTAAAGCCGGAGCCGATGCCGTATACCTTGCGGGCAAGCGTTTCGGCGCCAGGGCAAGCGCGGATAACTTTGATGATAATGAACTTATAAGTGCCCTTGATTTTGCCCATACATATGAAAAGAAGATATATTTAACACTCAATACCCTTATTAAAGAGAGGGAATGGAGCGATATATACGGTTTTTTAAAACCGTTATACGAAGCCGGACTTGACGGGATCATCATTCAGGATTTGGGACTTATCGGCTATCTTAAGGAGCAATTCCCGCTGCTTCCTTTGCATGCAAGTACGCAGATGACGATAACCGATGTCGGAAGCGTAAACATACTTAAGGATATGGGTGTATGCAGAGTGGTGACCGCAAGGGAACTTTCTTTGGATGAGATTAAAAGGATAAAGCAGGAGACCGGAACGGAAGTTGAAGTCTTCATCCACGGCGCAATGTGCTATTCCTATTCCGGAGCATGCCTCTTCAGTTCGTATTTGGGCGGCAGAAGCGGTAACAGAGGAAGATGCGCCGGCCCGTGCAGACTGCCATATAACGGCGGAGATTATCCGCTCAGTATGAGAGATTTATGTCTTATAGACAATATCGGCGAGCTGATTAAGGCGGGTGTGGATTCTTTCAAGATAGAGGGCAGACTTAAAAGTCCCGAATATGTCACGGGTGTCACAAGAGTATACAGAGAGTGTATCGACAGATACTATGAAAACGGCATAAGTAAAGTAACAAATGAAGACAAAGATAGACTTGATTCGTTATATATAAGAGGGGGTTATTCCACGGGATATCTGCATTCGCACAATTCGGCGGATATGATATCGATTAAGGATCCGTCATACAAAGGACCGTCGGATGACAGAGTAAACGAACTTACACAATGGGTAAGGGGAAAAGACGCGCGCCTGCAGATAAGCGCCGTTGCAAGTTTTCACGTGAAACAGCCGATGCGTCTTAAGCTGATATATGACAATGATGTCATAGTTGAAACGGTCGGCGCAGAGGTGGAAAAAGCCTCAAATAAAGCGGCTTTGTGGGATGAAGTTGCCGACAGATTGCGCAAAACGGGCAACACTCCTTATGTGATAAATGACCTTGATATAGACATGGATGAAGACTGCTTCATATCCGTTAAGGCATTAAATGAACTGAGAAGAGAAGCAATCGATCAGCTTACGTCGGTAAGGCTTGGTGCGCTGCGAAGAGGGGCTTTATCGAAGAAGGACGATGCTGATAATGTGACAGTTCGCCATGCTATTTCATATAAATCTGACGCCGTCATGAGAACTGAAGTCCATTCTTTTACGGATGTATCGGTGACACTTCCGTCACAGCTTGACGCTGTAAGCGGTCATGAAGTTGACAGAGTGTATGTGCCGTATGACCTTATATATACGGAGAAGATAAGTACTGAGACACTAAAAAATTTTAGTATAAAGAATCCAGGGACAGATATTTTCATAAGTCTTCCGAGGATTGAAAGACATAGATCAAAGCGGTACATGGATGACCTTACTGCTTTTGTTAATGAGGCGGAATTCTGTAAGGGTCTGCTTGTTAAGAATCTCGAAGAACTTGATATTCTGCGCAATGGGCTTAATGAGGACGTTCTTAAAAGCCTGACGCTTACGGCAGACAACAGTCTTTACGCGTGGAATGCGCACAGTTTAAAGACGGTGCTCGGACTTTTCGATGAGATGACCCTGCCTTATGAGCTTAACATCCATGAACTGGAAGATATGCTTACGACGGATTGCCCTGCGGACAGGATAAGTATTGCCGTATATGGAAGGGCACCGCTTATGATAAGCGCGGGCTGCGTGAAGAATACTTACGGCAAGTGCGGGGAGAAGAAGGATGCATTCAGCCTGATTACCGACAGACAGAGCATGAAGGAACCGGTATATAATAACTGTGTTCACTGCTATAACGTGATATATAATGCGAAGCCGACATCGTATCATAAGTATGCGGACAGGTTAAGCGCGCTCGGAATCGGAAGATTTAAGATAGAGCTTACAGATGAGGATTCCGCGACTGCGGCCGAAATCATAGATTATTACATAGATCAAAAAAGGGGAAAAGATATGACTTTTCCGGTGGCTGATTATACCGCCGGCCATATCGTAAAGGGAGCGATCTGATGCTTTACATATTTACTGAGATATCGAAATATCTGATACTGGGATTCATGCTTTTGTATGTGCTTGAGTGTATGCTCTATGAAGCAAAGGGTGAGAAATACACAAAATGCACGGGTATATACATCAGACAGGACATCTATATCGTGATCATCCAGGCACTCGGCTATGCCACGTTATGCCTTAAGTCGGGAAAGCTTGACTATGCTTTCTTCGGTCTTTTTGTGCAGATTGTGTTGTTCGGATGCATTATCTTATCGTACATGTTCTATCCGAGAATTGACAGGGTGCTGCTTAACAACATGGCGCTTTTGTTAAGCATCGGTTTTATAATCCTAAGCAGACTTGATTTTAACAAGGCACTTAAGCAGTTTGCCATTGCTTCGGTATCCATCATCATAGGTATGTTCATACCGCTTATCATGGAAAAACTGGCAGGTCTTAAGGACCTCGGCTATCTGTATGCCGGAGTGGGCCTGACGATGCTTCTGATTGTGCTTATTTTGGGAAGTACGACGTACGGAAGTAAGATCAATTATACGATTGCAGGTATCACGTTTCAGCCGTCAGAGATTGTAAAACTGATATATGTATTCTGTGTGGCCGCACTTTTGGGCAGGGCCAAAAGTTTTGTGGATATATGTATAGCCACTCTGATTGCGGCGACTCACGTTATAGTATTGGTTCTTTCGCGTGATTTGGGAAGCGGTCTGATATTCTTTGTTACATATATATTTATGCTGTTTATTGCGACCAGAAGCTATGTCTTTTTGGGTGCGGGCTTCCTTGTCGGAATTGCAGGCGCGCTGGTATCATATAAGCTGTTTCGACACGTGCAGGTCAGGGTACAGGCTTTTATCAATCCACTCGGTACAATCGATAATCAGGGTTATCAGATATCTCAGTCGCTATTCGGATTAAGTCACGGAAGCTATTTCGGAACGGGACTCTCAAAAGGTATTCCGAGTGATATACCTTTCGTAGATTCGGACTTCATATTCTCGGCCATATCAGAGGAGATGGGTGCGATATTTGCCATATGTATGCTCCTTGTATGCATATCATGCTTCCTTATAATGATGCGCACATGCATTAACAGTAACGGAAGATTCCACAGGCTTGTAGCCGGCGGCTTCGGAGTGATGTATATCTTCCAGGTATTCTTAACGGTCGGCGGCGGCATCAAGTTTATCCCGCTTACGGGTGTAACATTACCGCTTGTAAGTTACGGCGGAACGAGTATGCTTGCCAGTGTGATCCTGTTCTATACGACTGAGAGCATAATCATAGATTACAGGGAACAGCGACATAAGGAGTTAAGTGAACATATACAGACCGAGCATCGTAAGCCGCGTACCGTAGAGACATGGTTGACGGTAGGGCTTTTCTCTGCGCTGTATCTTGCAATGATAGTATATCTCTCGGTATATGTCGGAACGCAGAAGCAGCAGATGATAAGCAACTCTTATAACTCAAGGCAGAAGCTTTTGGCCAAGGAGAATATAAGAGGAACGATATATGACAGGGGCGGCAAGGTACTTGCCAAGACTATGTATGATGAGACGGGAAAGGAATACAGGGATTATCCTTACGGTAAGCTCTTTGCTCATGTGGTCGGCTTTTCTTCCAAAGGAAAGTCGGGGCTTGAGGCAGCCGAGAACTATTATCTTTTAAATTCCAACGTCAGTCTGTCTGAGAAAGTCGAGAACGATATAGAGGGTGTTAAAAACCCCGGTAATGACGTATATACATCGCTTGATTATAATCTGCAGAAGGTTGCAGCGGATGCAATAGGAGTGTGCAAGGGTGCGGTAATTGTATCGGAAGTAGATACGGGAAGGATACTTGCGATGGTATCAAAGCCCGACTTTGATCCTAATACGATAGTCGAAGACTGGAATAAATATCTTGAGAATTCGGATAATTCTTCGGTGCTGGTCAACAGGGCGACTCAGGGTCTGTATGCTCCGGGATCGACATTTAAGATTGTTACGGCGCTTGAATACATAAGGGAGAATCCCGAGACATACAGTGAATACAGATATACCTGTAACGGACGCTATAAAAATGGCGATGACATGATCAACTGTTATCACGGTTCGGTTCACGGTAATGAGGATCTGTATGAATCATTCGCTAAATCCTGCAACGCCTCTTTTGCCAATATCGGAATGGAACTTGACAGAACAAGCTACAGCAAGACCATAGATAAGCTTATGTTTAATCAGAAGCTTCCGCTTGATATCAATTATTCGATAAGTAAGTTAAGCGTAGATCAGAACACTACGGATTCGGATATGATGCAGATTGCGATCGGACAGGGTAAGGCGACGGTTACGCCGATGGAACTGCATCTTATAACCAATGCGATTGCCGAGGGCGGAACTCCGATGAAGCCCTATCTGGTTGATTGTATTAAGGACGCTGACGGTAATGTGATAAAAGAGTACGAACCTGTTAAGCTTAAAGAGTTCATGACCGCCGATGAGGCGAGCGTTCTTACGGAGCTTATGACAGGCGTTGTAAAGGACGGAACCGGAAGAAGACTTAAGTCGGATTACTATCAGGCTGCCGGCAAGACCGGTTCGGCCGAGTTCGGCGGAGATGCGGCGGATTCGCATGCATGGTTTACCGGTTTTGCCCCTGCCGATAATCCGAAGATCAGCGTAACCATTGTGATTGAGAGCATCGGATCGGGTGGAGAGTACGCCGTGCCCATAGCAAAGAGAATTATTGACGCATATTTTGGAGTATATTAAAATAGTGATATGATGCGTTTTCATGAAGACATGTATGTGTCGCCGTCGGTTAAGAATATTGATAAAGTAAAACGCAAGCTCCGTACGGGAAGCGGAAGCCTTAAGATATATGTATTTGTGCTCAATCATGAGAGTAAGAAGCTTGAGTTTTTCCATAACAGCATGCTTAAGCAGAAGGTTTTGCATAAGATGGACATGGATGTTGTGGGGCTGGCCAACAGTCAGGGTGAATGCATGTGGCTTACAGAGCTGATGGTTAATGACGCTTTTGAAGATACCGGCGAATATGACGTATACAAATACTTTATGCAGGAATAATTTATGGCGACGTTTTTAGCGGTACTTAAGATAATAGGAATAGTACTGGCCTGCATATTGGGCGCACTTACAGCGATTCTCTTAATCGTACTTTTCGTGCCCGTAAGGTATAGTGTCAAGGGAAGATATAAAGACGACGTATACGTTAAGGCCAATGTAAGTTATTTACTCCATCTTTTTGCGTTATATGCCACATATACAGATGCGTTTAAGGTGATATTGCGGATACTCATTATCCCGATAAAGTTACTTCCCAAGAAAGCGGGCAAAAAAAAGAAGAGTAAGGAAAAAGCTGAAGTTAAGACCGAATCTGAGGCAAAAACCGAGGATAAGAAGTCTGAGACTAAGGCGGAAGAGAAGTCCGAGGCTAAGGCTGAAGACAGCGGCGAGGGTGACAAGACCGGTAAGCCCGATAAGACTGAAAAGGCCGGTGCTGACGATAAACTTGAACTTATTAAGAAGTATATAGATCTGCTTAATGAGGACAGCACGAAGGCGGCTTTTGAGGTATGTAAGGTAAGAATCGGTAAGCTCATTAAGGCCGTTTTGCCGCGTAAGATAAGAATCAACGTGACATACGGGCTTAACGATCCGTACGTGACAGCCGTGATAATGTCGGTATATAATGTATTCTATACCTACATAGGCGAGGGGCTTAATATCTGTCCCGTATATTATGAGAAGACCATAGAAGCGGACGGTTATATAAAAGGAAGAATAATCGCGGCGCCGGTTTTGTGGCAGGCAATCCGGGTGTTGCTTGATAAGGATTGCAGGAAGTTTTTAAAGAGATTTAAGAAGATTAACGGTTAATCGTATATATAAGATGATTCGGAGGATAATATGAGTAACTTCAGTAGCACAATGGAGACACTGCTTAAGAATGTGGACAGCGTGTTGTCTACCAAGACTGTGGTGGGCGATGCGAAGCAGGTAGGAGATACCGTGATCATTCCGCTTGTGGATGTATCGTTCGGAATCGCCGCAGGCGGTAACAGCGGTGATAAGAAGAACGGAGCGGGCGGCGGACTTACGGGTAAGATGACTCCGAGTGCCGTGCTGGTAATAAAGGACGGCCACACAAAACTTGTGAATATCAAGAATCAGGATACAATAAGCAAGCTTGTAGACCTTGTGCCTGAGGTGCTTGATAAGGTATCGAGCAGGAAGGCTGATATGCCTGATGCGGATGAGGCAACCGAGATAGCCTTTCCGGAAGGAACCGACGATATAACAGAGTAATTGCTTTCATGGTACGGAGAACGGAACATGGATATGACTTTGCAGGAAGAACTGGATACGCAGGACAGCGAAGCGATCGAGACGGAAGAAAGCTCGGATGGATATGTGACGGTCACGTATGAGCAGATGCTTGAGATAAGAGACGATCTTCTTAAGCAGTACGACAAGATCCAGGAAGAGAAGGCTGAGCAGGAGCGTATATATAAGGAAGTTCAGGAAGAGAAAGCCAAGCAACAGGAAGTATATGAAAAGTTCATAGCGGAGAAGACGGCTTTTAACGAAGACATGAAAGCTCTTAATGCGAAGGTGTTACAGGAGAGGAAGCGTCTAAAGGAAGAGACGATGTTCTTTGATAAGAAGATGCAGATTCTTCAGAATGGTTTCATGCAGCTTGATTTGGACCGTAAGAGACTTGAACGCGAGAAAGCCGAATTTGAGACAGTCAAGGAAGCAAGGTCTGTTAAGAATGCCAAGGGCGGAACAAGGGTCGGCGGTGTGTTTAACGCCTCCCAGTTCTTTATAGGCGTTAACAGTTCGCTTGCCGTAAGGAAGAGATATAAGGATCTGCTTAAGATATTCCATCCGGATAATCTCTGCGGAGATGAGTCGATTGTTAAGGCAATTAACGAAGAGTATGAGAAGTTAAGGATAGAATTTAACGGGTAAAAAAAGTTCTTGCATTATACCATGATTAGTGTTAGAATACCCGTGTTGCGTTATTTTAGGCGTTTTTGATTATAATATTTGCTGGGAGGTGTTCAGATGGCAAAGTGTGATATATGCGGTAAAGGTGTTCATTTTGGTAATAATGTGAGCCATTCTCACAGAAGATCTAACCATATTTGGAAGTCTAACGTTAGAAGCGTTATGTGCAAGGTTGGCGGCAATGCCAAGAGAATGCACGTTTGCACCAAGTGCCTTAAGTCCGGTGCAGTAGAGAGAGCTTAATTATAAGAAAGCTGTTAAGAGTCCTGTATATCAGGGCTCTTTTTTGTTCTTTTCTTTTTTGATATTTAATTGTATAATGTATCAGAATGTTGCAAAAAATCATCAAGGAGGGATGCTAATGAAGAGTTCTATAATGGATACTCATATGGGTAACATCACTATTGATAAAGAAGTTATAGGTCAGTATGCCGGCGGAGTGGCTATGGAGTGCTTCGGAATAGTCGGTATGGCGGGTATAAATATGAAGGACGGTTTCGTCAAGCTTCTTAAGCTTGAGAATGCCGGCAGGGGAATTCAGGTTACAATGAACGACAATAAGCTTACGTTGGACTTCCATGTCATCGTAGCTTACGGTGTGAGCATTCTTGCGGTTACCAGTAATCTGATAGACAGTGTTAAGTATAAGATCGAAGAGTTTACGGGAATACCGGTGGAGAAGATCAACATCTTCGTTGAAGGTGTCAGAGTGATTGACTAGGAGGATAGATAAGTGCCTAATACAATAAATTCATCGGTCTTAAGAAAAATGTTCCTGGCCGGTGCCAAGAATCTTGAAGCTAAGAAGGAATGGATTAACGAACTTAACGTATTCCCCGTTCCTGACGGAGATACGGGTACAAATATGACCATGACCATCATGTCGGCTGCCAAGGAAGTTTCGGCACTTCCCGAGAATCCCGATATGGAAGTGATGGCCAAGGCAATCTCAAGCGGATCTCTTAGAGGTGCCAGAGGTAATTCGGGCGTTATATTGTCACAGCTTTTAAGAGGTTTCACGAAGGTGATGAAAGAGCATGATGAGCTTGACATCGAACTTCTGGTTGATGCTTGTGACAAGGCCGTGGAGAGTGCTTATAAGGCTGTTATGAAGCCTAAGGAAGGTACAATCCTTACGGTTGCCAAGGGTATTTGCGATAAGTCGCATGAACTTCATGACAACGGTTGTGAGGACATGCAGGTATTTATAGAAGAACTCATCAAAGAAGGCGATATAGTTCTTGCCAAGACTCCCGACCTTCTGCCCGTGCTTAAGCAGGCAGGCGTTGTGGATTCCGGCGGACAGGGCCTTATGCAGGTCCTTAAGGGTGCATATGATGCCTTCATGGGTAAGGAGATAGACTATTCCATCGATTCTTCTTCGGCAACTCCCGGTTCTGCAAAGCCTTCGGTTGAAGTTACGGATGTAATGAGTGATGAGGATATTAAGTTCGGTTACTGTACCGAATTTATCATAATGCTTAACAAGACGTTCAATATCAAGCATGAGATGGACTTTAAGTCCTTCCTTGAGTCTATCGGTGATTCAATCGTGCTTGTTGCGGATGATGAGATCGTCAAGGTTCACGTTCATACCAACGATCCAGGTCTTGCAATTCAGCGCGCACTTAAGTACGGCGCACTGTCCAATATGAAGATCGACAACATGCGTCTTGAGCATCAGGAGAAGCTTTTCAAGGCATCCGAGAAGGCAGCGGCCGGCGTCAATGACGGTACGGGCTTAGCCGAGGATGTGGACGTTACGATAGAGGCATGCGGCGATGCTAAGCAGGGTAACAAAGAGGAGAAAGCCTCAGATGAACCCCGTAAGGAAGTGGGCTTTATAGCAGTATCTGTTGGCGAGGGACTTGATGAAGTATTCAACAGCCTTGGCGTTGATATGATCATCTCGGGCGGACAGACGATGAATCCCAGTACGGAAGATTTCGTCAATGCGGCTGCCAAGGTCAATGCGGATACACTCTTTGTATTCCCGAACAATAAGAATATCGTGATGGCTGCGAACCAGGCGCAGTATCTTGTTGAAGATAAGAAGCTTGTGGTTATTCCTACCAAGACCGTTCCTCAGGGTATCACGGCCATGATTAACTATGTGCCCGATATGAGCGTTGAAGAGAACGAAGCTCATATGAATGAGGAGATAGGCAATGTTAAGACCGGTGAGGTCACATATGCCGTAAGAGACACCACAATCGATGATAAGGACATCAAGCAGGGCGATTACATGGGTATCGGTGATGCGGGCATTCTTGCTAACGGAACCGATATGGACGAAGTCGTAATGTCGATGATTGAGCAGATGGTTGATGATGATGCCGAGCTTATAAGCATCTACTATGGTGAGGATGTCGACGAAGCGAAAGCGACCGAACTGTCCGATCTTGTTGCGGACAAGTATTCCGATCTCGATGTTGAACTTCAGCCCGGCGGACAGCCGATCTACTATTACATCGTGTCTGTTGAATAATCTTTAAGTATGCGATATGCCGTACAGACCCGAATAGTCGGGACTGTGCGGCATTATTATTATAAAAATGAGATTGAGTACATCCGTAAGCGAGCTTAAGGGAGTCGGAGAGAAGACCGTTAAGCTCTTGGACAAACTGAATATTCATACCGTCGGCGATCTCATATACGATCTTCCGAGGGGATTCATGGATCTAAGGCAGCCGATAAGGCCTTCAAAGGATGATGTCGGAAGGCTTGTTTCCGTATGCGGTCGTATTGTTAAGGGCTCAGTGCACATTATAAAAAAAGGCAGAACTCTGACTTTTGCCAAGATCATGATGCCTGGTTCTGCGGAAGAAGCATCTAAAGATAAGAAGGATGCCATATCGATCGTATATTTCAACGCTCCGTATATGAAAAAGACTCTGGAAACGATGGATGGAGAGAGGGTGTTCTACGGGATACTCTCTGACAGTCGCGGTTATATGCTGGCGCAGCCGGCCGTATTTATGCCGGATGACTATGAGCAGATGCTTAAGGTCATGCAGCCCGTCTATTCTTTGACTAAAGGCATATCCAATAATCAGATCAAAAAGCTTATTAAGAGTGCTTTTGATAATGTGATACTTCCTGATGAATATCTGACGGATGAGGAACTGTCAGAATATGATATGCCTGATATGTATCATGCGCTTTTGGACCTTCATTTTCCGAAGGATTTAGAGAGCCATAAGAGAGCAAGAAGGCGTGTTGCTTTTCATGAATTCCTGACATTCTTTATTGATACTCATGATGATACGACTATGACGCGTTCTTTTGATAAGTTCATGATCCCCGTGGCGGATACCGGAAGACTTATTGAGGCGCTGCCTTATGAGCTTACAGGTGCTCAGATGCGCACATGGAAAGAGATCGAGGAAGATATGTGCAGTGGTGTATGCATGAATCGCATGGTTCAGGGAGATGTGGGAAGCGGTAAGACGATCGTTGCTTTCCTTGCGTTATTGCTTAATGCAGCCAACGGCCATCAGGGGTGTATGATGGCTCCGACAGAAGTTCTTGCCACGCAGCATTACGAAAATCTGTGCAAGTTATCCGAAAAGTACGGACTATGCATCAAGCCTGTCCTTTTGATCGGCGCGGTTACGGGCAAAATGCGTAAGGAAGTACTTGGATCCATAGAGTCAGGTGATGCCAATGTCATAATCGGAACTCAGGCGCTTATAACCGATAAGGTTACATATAAAGATCTGACTCTTGTTATTACAGATGAACAGCACAGATTCGGTGTAAAGCAGAGAGAGGCTCTGGCAGATAAAGGCGCAGACGGAGTGCATGTACTTGTGATGAGCGCAACACCCATACCAAGATCTCTTGCCATGACTCTTTATGCAGGTGTTAAGATCTCCGTTATAGATGAACTTCCGGCAGGACGTAAGAAGATACTTAACAGTGTCGTTGGTAAAGACTACAGACCTGCCGCTTATAAGTTCATAGCCAAAGAAGTGGCTGCGGGACATCAGGCATATGTTATATGTCCTATGATAGATGCGGGAGAGGGACTTGATCTTGAGAATGTGATCGATTATACGGCTAATCTAAGAAACATTCTACCGCCTTCTGTAAGGGTGGATTATCTTCATGGAAAGATGAGCCTTAATGAGAAGAGCAGACTCATGGATGAATTCGCTGCCGGCAATATAGATGTTCTGGTGTCGACTACGGTAATAGAAGTGGGCATCGATGTGCCCAATGCCACGGTGATGATGATAGAGAATGCAGACAGGTTCGGACTGGCAGCCCTGCATCAGATAAGGGGACGAGTCGGACGAGGAGAGGCACAGAGTTATTGCATATTCATTAATTCCGGTAAGAGTGAAGAATCCAAGGAGAGGCTTGATGTAGTCGGCAAGAGTAATGACGGCTTTTATATCGCAAGTGAAGATCTGCGACTTCGCGGTCCGGGTGAGATCACGGGTATCAGACAGAGCGGAGAATTCGGATTTAAATTTGCAAGTATATATGATGATCATCTGATTCTTGAAAAGGTAAGAGAATTTGCCGATGATCTGTATGAAAAGCGCGAAAACGGAAGACTTAATGATATAGTTCACTCGATAGAGGATTATTCGATGGGTAGCCTTGCACTTAACCTTATGCGCACGGTGTAGATTCATACATTAAACAGTGCGGGTGCGTCAGAATGAGCGGTACATACACAAGATCAGAACTGTTGACTAATGAGTCGATAAAAAGTAAAATAAACTTGTATGCGCTTATGCGTATGCATTGAATATGAGGATTGTAAAGAGGGATTCATAATATGAGCAAGATTGCCGTTGTAACGGACAGCAATAGCGGTATCACGCAGGATGATGCAAGGGAATTGGGAGTATATGTACTCCCGATGCCTTTTACTATAGGTGAAGAAGACTATTTCGAGGGGATCAACCTTACGCAGGAAGGCTTCTATGAGAAGCTTAAAAGCGGCGAAGATATCATGACATCACAGCCTTCACCCGATGCAGTCACAAGGCTGTGGGATGAGTTGCTTAAAGATCATGATGAAGTCGTTCATATCCCTATGAGTTCGGGATTGTCAGGCTCGTGTCAGACTGCACTCATGCTTGCCGAGGACTATGACGGCAGAGTAGAAGTGATTAATAATCAGCGTATATCCGTTACACAGAGACAGTCATGCATCGATGCACTCAGGCTTGCATCAGGCGGTTCTTCCGCTGCAGCCATTAAGTCAGTGCTCGAAGAAGATAAGTTCAATTCAAGCATATATATCATGCTCGATACCCTTTTCTATCTTAAAAAAGGAGGCCGTATCACGCCTGCAGCCGCAGCGCTCGGTACGTTGCTCCGTCTTAAGCCCGTATTGCAGATACAGGGTGAGAAGCTTGATGCATTCGCCAAGGCAAGGACTACATCTCAGGGTAAGAATATCATGATCGAAGCTATCCGCAATGATATGGAGAAGCGATTCGGCGGTGCCGATCCTTCGATCTGCAACCTTCAGATGGCTTATACGTATGACAGGGATGCAGCAGAGAACTTCAAGACTGAAGTCGAAGCGGCCTTCCCGGGATTTAAGATCCACATGAATCCGTTATCATTAAGCGTAGCCTGTCATATCGGGCCCGGTGCGTTGGCAGTTGCATGTACGAAGAAACTTAAGTATTAGTGCATATAATGTTATGCTTTATGCAATTGTTTAAACAGACAATATGATACCGTAACAAAGGCGGCTGACAGTTCGCCCCGGACACATGGACGTTCGGAGAGAGAATAGGTCAGTCGCTTTCATTTTGCAGAAAAAAGTATAATAAGATAGAATAAATTGCAGAGGAGAGTATTATGTTAAAAAAGATCAGAAATGTTGCGATCGCAGTACTTGCGATACTTGGTGTGCTGTTTGTAATACTTATGCTGCTTCCTGATGATGAGGAGGGGGCAGATAGTGATGAAGCTCAGTATGCGGTGCAGGAGAGCGTGACGGAAGATGGCGATGAGGTTTCGGATATTGAGGTGACGCAACAACAGGCGCAGGTTAAACCGGATGAAACGACTTCTGCGAATGCCGTTGATGTAGCGGCAGAAAAAGATGGTGCGACCGAGGATGTTTCGTCAGAAAATACGGATGATATATTAGAGGCGACCGCTGAAGGCGGTAATACAGTAAGTGTCAACATTCCGGCTTCCGAGATATCGGATAAGGTACTTAAGTTTAAGACTCTTACGCTTGATAATAAAGAAATCACGCAGGACATATTTGCAGACTACGATCTGACTGTTGTTCATATGTGGGGGACTTATTGCATGCCCTGTGTAAAGGAAATGGGTGATTATGCGGCATTCTATAAGGACCTGCCGGATAATATCAATATGATCGCGATCGTTGTGGATGTATATGACGGTATAGACAATAATCTTAATGATGCATACAGCATACTGGATGATGCGGGAGCTGAGTTTGTTAATATCCGGACCAGTGATTCACTGTATGATCTTCTTAATTCCATCCAATATGTGCCGTCCTCTGCCATTGTTGACAGTAAGGGGCATATCGTTGGGCAGGTTATGGACGGAGCATCATTTGAAGAGACCAAGAGCAGATTGGAAGGATATCTGAAATGATCTGTGGCTTAGTGTGATTGATTCTTTGGTAAGTGAGTTTTGCTGATATGAAAAATAAGCTATTTATTCGTGTGACAAGCGTTGTGGCTGCAATCATAATGATCGCATACGGATTAAATTCAGGCGGATTTAAGGACGTCCTCAGTCGTGCTGTCATGATATGCTTAGAGTGTGTCGGTATAGGATGATGAAGAGGTCAAACGTTGGGATGCACAATATAAAGAGAAGATATGTCCAGTTAATAACTGCGGTAATATATAACTGCAACCTTAAAGGCTTTGTATCCGGCAGGATATATAAGGGAGAGAGTAAGGGCGTATGCGTCCCCGGGCTTAACTGTTATTCATGTCCGGGAGCCGTTGCGGCATGTCCGCTCGGAAGCTTACAGGGTGCACTGCGCGATTCTTCTTTTAAACTTGTCTGGTATGTTCTCGGGACGCTTCTTCTGTTCGGAATAATGCTCGGTCGAGCTGTATGCGGCTTCTTATGTCCGTTCGGTTTTTTGCAAGAGCTTATCTATAAGATCCCCGTTAAAAAGATAAAGAAAAACAGAGTCACGAGGGTGCTGTCATATGTAAAATACGGTGTGCTTGCTGTCTTTGTCATCATTATTCCAATAACCTTAAAAGTTCCGGGGTTTTGTAAGTATATATGTCCGGCAGGTACTTTGGAGGCCGGGATTCCGTTAGTGATAAAAGATGAGCATCTGCGCGGTATGATAGGTGCGCTGTTCTCGTGGAAAGTTGCTTTATTATGCCTATGCCTGTTCACCTGCATGTTCTGTTTCAGAGCTTTCTGCAGATTCATATGTCCCCTCGGGGCTTTCTATTCTTTCTTTAATCCGGTTGCTTTCTTCGGGATAAGCGTTGATAAGAATAAGTGTACGGGATGTAATGCATGCATAAGCAAGTGTCTGCTCGATGTAAGCAAGGTAGCAGATCATGAGTGCGTTCACTGCGGCGCTTGCATGAAGGTGTGTCCTGAGCAGGCGATAAAATACAGTTTCAATGTAAAAGATTAAAGTTTGGGAGAGACAGATGGGTATAAACAGATTCAGTGAAAAGCCATATACAAAACGATTCATCAGACTGTTGTCGATTCTGCTTACGATCGCTGTGATAATGATGCTAACAGGCTGCGACGAAGATGAGGCGTATGATGAAGAGAATTATTCAGAGGAAGAAGAGATTAGTAGCGGTCAGTTTTTATCGCCTAAGCCTTCTGCAGCCATAGATGCCATATCTGTCGGAACAGATGATAAGTCAGCTACGGTTATGATCTATATGAACGGGTCGGATCTGGAATCGGAAGCGGGGGAAGCCACAACGGATATCGCTGAGATGTTAAGCTCGGGTATCGGCAGGAACGTCAATGTCATCATCCAGACCATGGGGACCAGGCAGTGGCAGGACTACGGGATATCGCATAAGACCGCGCAGACATACAAGGTGGAGAAGGGCGAGCTTAAGCTTATAAGAGACGGTTTGGGTCAGCTTGACTGCACATCGGGTGAGACGATGGCCGAGTTTATAGATTACTGCAAGAAAGGTTATCCTGCGGATCGGTATCTTTTTTTATTCTGGGATCACGGCGGCGGACCGGTATACGGCTTCGGTTATGATGAGTGGCAGGATGAGAGCTCGGGGCTTACTATAGCGGAGATGTCGAAGGCATTTGCATCTAACAGTGATGTGAGATTCGATATCATCGGCATGGATTGCTGCATAATGGCCAGCATGGAGACCTGCTATGCGCTTGCTCCATACTGTAAATATGCGCTTTTATCCGAGGACTTTGAGTCGGGACTCGGTTGGAGTTATACGGGATGGATGAGAGCATTCGAAGAAAATCCCGGAATGTCCACACCGCTTTTGGGAAAATACATCATAGATGATATCATCAGCGATAATGAGACGAGTCTTGGCGGCGATTCGTCATGTATGGGACTTTTTAATGTATCTACGTCGAATAATCTGTATGCAGCATGGAAGAAATTTGCCTATAAGAATGAGGCGGCTTTGCTTGGGACCAATTACAGTCGCGAGCATAAGGCCAAGTCGGCCGGAAGAGGATTCTGGGACCTGTGGGGATTAGATGACAGTGATGTCACATTATCGGATTACTATATAAGTGACATGCTGGCTCTTATCGAGAGTGTTGATCCTGACAGTGATGAAGCGAAGGATCTTAAGTCCGCGCTTAAGGCGTCTGTTGCTTACTACGGACATACCTCGGATAAGAATGAGCTTACCGGACTTGCGGTGTCCCTGCCTTACGGCGATGATGAATTCTATGCACAGTTATCTGACGTCTACAGTGATATCGGATTCGATGATGAATATATAGACTGGCTTGGCGGCTTCGTATCGGAAGACTACGGCGATGATGATTATTTTGACTTCGGCATATTCGAGAGTTTATGGAACGGATGGGGTGCTTATGAGGATGACTACGGCTGTAATATAAGCAACGACGGCGGTTCGTGTGAGTACGGCTATGAATATGAAGACGAATATGATGATGAGTATTCTGACGAGTACGAAGACGACTGGATATATGACTATGAAGAAGATATCTGGTACATGTACGAGGATGATGTCCTGTATCTCTATGATGAGGCGACCGATATGCTGTTCTACTACGATGAATACGATGATGAGATCTATTACTATGATGATGATGCGGACGATTGGTTTGTGTATGAAGAGTAAAGAAAATGAGATGATTTAGTGTATAAAGCTGGAATTTACGGAAGTAATCCGGGAAATAGGCGGAACTTCCGTAAATTTCAGTTTGTAAATATGTATAATTCTCATTTATTTACGGAACTATTGGCCCAAATAGCTGATACTTCCGTAAATTTTTATGTGTGAATAAAAATTTCCAGGGGAATTTTACGGAAGTAACGATTAAAATGGGCAAAAGTTCCGTAATTTGGGACATCAGAATCAGCAGCATCGAGATATGATTACGGAAGTAACTGCCAAAACAGGCAAAAGTTCCGTAAAAACAACAAATTATTGTATCGGTAATTGACGAAGGCACAAAATATGGTAAAATATAGAAGATATTGTGCAGAGGTGCGCCTATGCACCGGCGGGCGACCGGCACGACGTCATTATGTAGGAGAATGGTTAAATGGCAGTTAATACCAATAATAAAGCAAAAGATACATATGATGCGTCCAATATTACGGTTTTAGAGGGACTTGAGGCTGTAAGAGTGCGCCCCGGTATGTATATCGGAAGCGTATCTACAAAGGGACTTAATCATCTGATATATGAGATTGTAGATAACTCGGTCGACGAGCATCTTGCCGGACATTGCAGCAGGATTCACGTAACTCTTGAAGCTGACGGTTCGGCTACGATAGAGGATAACGGACGCGGTATCCCCATTGAGATGCATGAGAAAGGAATGAGTGCCGAGAGACTTGTGTTCACGACTCTTCATGCCGGCGGTAAGTTTGACGATTCGGCGTATAAGACAAGCGGCGGTCTGCACGGTGTCGGAAGTTCGGTCGTCAATGCTTTGTCGAACCGTCTGACTGTACGAGTTAAAAAGAACGGTCACATTTACGAGGACTCATATGAGAGGGGTGTGCCGACCACCGAACTTATTAAGGGCCTTCTGCCCGAAGTTGGCAATACCAGGGAGACCGGTACGACAATCAATTTCCTTCCGGATGATACGATATTTGACAAGACCTGGTTCAGGGAAGAGGACGTTAAGTCAAGACTTCATGAGACGGCTTATCTTAATCCCGGACTTACGATAATTTTTGAGGATAAGCGTAAGCCTGAGCAGGAATATGTTGAGTTCCATGAGCCCGACGGACTTGTGGGCTTTATTCAGGATATGAACAGGGCCAAGGAGATCATCCATGAGCCCGTATATCTTAAGGGCGAGGCTGAGGGCATCACTGTGGAAGTTGCATTTCAGTATGTGAATGAGTTCCATGAGAATGTTCTCGGATTCTGTAACAACATATATAACTCCGAGGGCGGAACACATCTGACCGGTTTTAAGACGACTTTTACAACGGTCATGAATAACTATGCCCGTCAGATAGGAATACTTAAGGATAAGGATGCGAACTTTACGGGTACCGATGTGCGTAACGGTATGACTGCAATAGTATCTATTAAGCATCCCGACCCCAGATTCGAGGGTCAGACCAAGACCAAGCTTGATAATCAGGATGCGGCCAAGGTTGTAGGTAAGGTAACGGGCGATGAGATGGTGCATTTCTTTGACCGTAATCTCGAGACGCTTAAGGCGGTACTCGGATGCGCCGAGAAGGCAGCCAAGATCCGTAAGAGCGAAGAGAAGGCCAAGACCAATATGTTATCAAAGCCTAAGTACAGCTTTGATTCTAACGGAAAGTTAAGCAACTGCGAGTCAAGAGAAGCCGAGAAGTGTGAGATCTTCATAGTCGAGGGAGATTCTGCCGGCGGCAGCGCCAAGACTGCAAGATACAGGATGTATCAGGCAATCCTGCCTATAAGAGGTAAGATACTTAACGTTGAGAAAGCCTCCATTGATAAGGTGCTTGCCAATGCCGAGATCAAGACCATGATCAATGCGTTCGGATGCGGTTTTTCCGAAGGCTACGGCAATGACTTTGATATAAGCAGGTTAAGATATAACAAGATAATAATCATGGCGGATGCCGACGTCGATGGTGAGCATATAAGCACGCTTCTGCTGACGCTTTTCTACAGATTCATGCCCGAACTCATATACGAAGGACATGTATATCTTGCTATGTCGCCGCTTTATAAGGCGATACCCGCCAAGGGAGAAGAGGAGTATCTTTATGACGATGCGGCGCTTGAGAAGTACCGCAAGAATCATAAGGGCAGTTTTACGCTGCAGAGATATAAGGGTCTTGGCGAGATGGATGCCGAGCAGTTATGGGAGACAACTCTTGATCCCGCAAGACGTAAGTTGAGGCTTGTTGAGATAGAAGATGCGAGAATGGCTTCGGATGTGACCGAGCTTTTGATGGGCAATGACGTTGCGCCCCGTAAGACATTCATATACGAACATGCCAAGGATGCCTTGCTTGATATATAAGTGCGTGCATTAAGAATATGTGTTGCGAAGAATTATAAAGATAGGATAGATAAATGGCCGGTAAGAACAGTGTTCAGGTAATTGAAGAAGATATAATCAAGACCGAATATTCGGAGATAATGCAGAAGTCTTTCATAGACTATGCCATGAGTGTCATCGTGGCAAGAGCGCTTCCGGATGTAAGGGACGGACTTAAGCCCGTACAGCGCCGTACTCTGTATGATATGTATGAGCTCGGTGTAAGGTATGACAAGCCCTATCGTAAGAGCGCCCGTATAGTGGGTGATACAATGGGTAAATATCATCCTCACGGTGACAGTTCGATATATGATGCGCTCGTTAATATGAGCCAGGAATTCAAGAAGGGGCTGCCACTTGTTGACGGTCACGGTAACTTCGGTAATATCGAAGGTGACGGCGCCGCTGCAATGCGATACACGGAGGCAAGACTTCAGAAGATCACTCAGGACGGTCTGCTTGCAGATCTTGATAAGGATGTGGTCGACTTCGGACCCAACTTTGATGAGACAGAGAAGGAGCCCTCGGTTTTACCATGTCGCTTCCCGAACCTGCTTGTTAACGGTACCGAAGGTATCGCCGTGGGTATGGCTACGTCCATCCCGCCTCACAATCTCGGTGAAGTCATCGATGCGATGAAGGCATATATGAAGGATGAGACGATCTCTACGCGTGCGCTTATGAAGTACTGTAAGGGCCCCGATTTCCCGACAGGCGGAATCATCTCGAACAAAGATGAGCTTCTTGCGATATATGAGACCGGTATGGGCAAGGTTAAGATTCGCGGTAAGGTGGAGACGGAGAAGGGCAAGAACGGTCATACGAACGTTGTGATAACCGAGATTCCCTTTACGATGATCGGTGCCAATATTACAAAGTTTTTACAGGATGTTGCAGCGCTTGCCGATTCCAAGAAAGCTCCCGACATAGTCGATATCTCTAACCAGTCTTCGAAGGAAGGCATAAGAATCGTTATCGAGCTTAAGAAGGACGCGAACGTAGATAATTTCATCAATCTCTTATATAAAAAGACGAGGCTCCAGGACACCTTCGGCTTTAACATGCTTGCAATCGCAGGCGGACGCCCGGAGACGATGGGACTTAAGAGAGTACTTAAGGAGTGCGTGGACTTCCAGTATGAGCTGGCGACCCGTAAGTACACCAATCTTTTGCACAAAGAGCAGGAGAAGAAGGAGATACAGGAAGGTCTTATCAAGGCTTGCAACGTTATCGACCTTATCATAGAGATATTAAGAGGCAGTAAGGACAGAGCGATGGCCAAGGCCTGCCTTATAGAAGGTAAGACCGAAGGGATCAACTTTAAGTCCAAGGAATCCAAGGTTATGGCGGCTACGTTAATGTTTACGGAGCCTCAGGCCAATGCGATCCTTGATATGCGTCTGTATAAATTGATCGGCCTGGAGATTGATGCTTTGATCAAGGAGCATGAAGACACAGTTGCCAATATTTTCCGATATGAGGATATTCTGGATCGTAAGGATTCGATGGCTCAGGTTATCATGAATGATCTCGATGCAATCAAGAAGGAATTCTCGCGTCCCAGAAGGACGGTTATAGACAATCTTGAGGAAGTTGTGGTCGAAGAGGTCAAGGTTCCGGAGATGGATGTGATGTTTGCGATGGATCGTTTCGGCTATGCCAAGATCATCGATGTCAGCACATACGAGCGTAACAAAGAGGCGTGCGAGGAAGAATTCAAGTACCTGTGTAAGTGTAAGAATACGGGTAAGATATGCCTGTTTACGAATACCGGTAATCTGCATACATTCAAGGCTTCAGAACTTCCAACGGCGAAGCTTAGGGATAAGGGCGTGCCGATTGACAATGTCAGTAACTTCTCGTCCGCCGAAGAGAATATCATAGCCGTGGCAAGTCAGAGTGATCTTAATCTTTACAGGATACTCTTTGTTACGAAGCAATCGATGTGTAAGGTTGTGGACGGCGGAGAGTTTGATGTGGCCAAGAGAACGGTTGCGGCGACGAAGCTTATGGATGATGATGAAGTCGTATCGGTTGTACCGCTTACGGACCGCAAGTACATCACGATGCTTACGAACAACAGCATGTACATAAGGTTTGAGATAGCTGAGATACCGGAGAAGAAGAAGGTGGCCGTCGGCGTAAGATGTATGAAGCTTTCAGCCGGTGACTATGTCGATAAGGTTTACTACACGGGTGAGTTTGACGAGACCGTTATGGAAGCGGGCTCCGGCAAGATTGCGGTTAACAGCCTTAAGCTTTCAAAGCGTGACGGTAAAGGAACGAAGCTTAAGTAGGCATAAAATATGTAAGGGAGATCCTTGTGAGAGTTATAGCTGGAATTGCGAGGTCGATGCCTCTTTACGCACCTAAGGGTGAAGGAACGAGACCTACGACCGACAGGATAAAAGAGACGCTTTTTAATACAATGCAGGGCTTTGTTCCTGATTCGGTATTTATCGATCTTTTTGCGGGAAGCGGTGCGGTAGGAATCGAGGCCTTAAGCCGCGGCGCTAAGCATGCGTATTTTGTTGATAACAGCAGAGAAGCCTTGGATTGCATACGTAAGAATCTTGAGTTTACGAAGCTGGCTGAGAATGCGACTGTTATCGGCAGAAGTGCGTTTGATGCACTCTATGAGATTAAGGAGCCGGCGGATATAATATTTATCGACCCTCCCTATTCACTCGGCGTGGAATCTGATATAATGCAAGTATTAAGGAAGAGTAAGTGCGTATCGGAGGATACGCTGATTGTCATCGAGGCGTATATCGATACGGACTTAAGTGATATACCCGCATTGGGATATTCGGTGTACAAAGAGAAGCTGTATAAGACCAATAAGCACATATTCTACAAGGCAGTATAGATTTTGACGTAATTACGGGAGATGCAGTCATGAAGAAAGCTATTTATCCTGGAAGCTTTGATCCGCTTACGCTCGGACATCTGGATATCATCAAAAGAGCGGCTGAAATCTTTGATAACCTTACCGTCGGTGTGCTCGATAACCACGGAAAAACACCATTGTTTTCAGTAGAGGAACGTGTTAATATACTAAAGGAAGCAACGAAGGATTTGCCTAACGTTAAAGTCGAGTTTTTCAGCGGTCTTTTGGTCGATTATGCACGTGAGAACGGCTATCATGTTTCGGTAAGGGGACTCAGGGCCATAACGGATTTTGAGTACGAACTGCAGATAGCACAGACCAATAAGATGTTAAGCGGCGGAGCTTTGGATACGATGTTTTTGACATCCGATGTGGAGTATTCATACTTAAGTTCATCGGGAGTTAAGGAGATAGCAAGCTTCGGTGGAGATATAAGCAAGTGTGTACCTGATTTTGTTGTTAAGCCGGTATACGAGAAATATAACATTCATAAGTGAGGGAGATAATGGCCAGCAATATTGAACAGATGATAGACGATATCGAGGTATATATTGACAGTTGTAAGTTCAAGCCGTTCAGTAATTCCCAGATTATCGTCAGCAAGGAAGAGATAGATATGCTTCTTTCGGATCTTCGTAAGGCAACGCCTAAGGAGATCAAGATGTATCAGAAGATCATCAGCAATAAGGAGCAGATAATCGAAGAAGCCAAGATTAATGCGCAGAAGCTCATAGATAAGACCAAGGCAGAGACCAGTGAGCTTATCAGCCAGCATGAGATCATGTTACGTGCTTATGAGCAGGCCGACGAAGTGGTTAATGACGCTATAGCAAGAGCTCAGGAGATAATGGACAATGCCACGATAGAAGCCAATGAACTCAAGACATCGGCTATGGCATATACCGATTCGCTCTTAGCTCAGGTTGAAGATGTTGTGGGCCATTATATGAGCCTTACCAACAATAAGTACGACGAGATGATGGCATCGCTTGCCGAGTGCTACGACGTAGTAAGAGGTAACAGAGCGGAGCTTATACATACGGCAGTTGATGATACCGGACTTGATGTTGAGAATCTTTTGAACGAGAGTTCACAGGCTGCCGAGGTGGCAAGCGCGAGATTGTCTTCTCAGACAGGCAAGGGATCCGTTAAGAACAACGTATCTTATAAGACGGCACCGATGCCCGCCGCAGAGACTGTTGCCGCTGCAGCACCTGAAGCGGTTGCGGAACCTGAACCTGCGACGATACCCGAGACAGCGGATATCAAGCCTGATATAAGCGCAGGCGATGATGATTTTATCAATCTCGATCTTATCTGATATGCGATTATGAGGGCTGTTAATTCAGCCCTCTTATTTTTTCTGCCTTTACGGTTTTAACGGACTTAAGGCGAAGTGAGGAATTATGGATTTTTTGTATAAGAAGCACCCGAAGGGCACATATGAGCATGCGGATTACAAGAAGAAAGCTGATACGCTTGTCATGATATTACTGTTCGCCATGGCCCTCGGATTATATGTGATCGGAAGAGTAACCACGGGCAGTAACCGTAATATCTTAACGATAGTTGCAGTGCTGGGCCTTTTGCCCGCATGCAAGATGGTTGTGGACGTTATCATGAGCCTTCGGGTAAAAGCATGCGAGCCGGCATTAAAAGAGAAGATAGACGGGACCGTGGGAAGCCTTGACGGACTGTATAACATGTACTTTACGTCATATAACAGGAATTACCTTCTGGCACATCTGGTGATTGCAGGTAATTCGATTATCGGATTAAGTTTAGATAAGGACTTTGATGAGAACGGGTTTAAGGAACATCTTACGGACCTTCTGCTTAAGGAGGGTTTAAAGGATGTGCTTATCAAGGTGTTTACCGATGAGGGTAAGTATCTGGGAAGGCTTGGCGAACTTAATGAGTCGAAGCCTTCATCGCCTAAGGATGCTGACATTCACAGGCTTATCCATGGCGTGACGCTTTAAATTTATTTACGGAGTGTAGCTCTGATTTATGATAAAACAGGCATTATCTGACAGGATTTTGATGCAGGTCGACAAGCCTGCGCGATATATTGGTACCGAGATTAACAGCGTGGTAAAGGATAAGGACGCGGTGGACGTTCGCTTTGCCATGTGTTTTCCCGATGTATATGAGATCGGGATGAGCCATCTTGGAATGCAGATACTCTATGCCATGCTTAACAGCTTTGAGGATGTATGGTGTGAGAGGGTGTTTTCGCCGTGGACGGATCTCGATAAGATTATGAGGGAGGAGAACATCCCTCTTTTTGCGCTTGAAAGCCAGGAACCCGTGAAGAACATGGATTTCCTCGGTATAACGCTTCAGTATGAGATGTGTTATACGAATATACTGCAGATTCTTGATCTGTCCGGGATTCCGTATAAGGCCAAGGACAGGACATGGGACGATCCGATAGTTATCGGCGGCGGACCCTGTTCGTACAATCCCGAGCCTATATGTGATTTCTTTGATATATTCTATATAGGCGAAGGTGAGACCAAGTACAGGGAGCTTATCGATCTTTATAAGGAGTGCAGGGCGGCCGGAGATGACAGGCTGACTTTCCTTAAAAAAGCGGCGGCTCTGGGCGGTATGTACGTTCCGATGCTTTATGACGTTAAGTATAAAGAAGACGGTACGATAGAGAGTTTTAAGCCGAACACCGAGGGCGTGCCGGAGAAGATAAGCAAAGAGATAGTTTATGATCTGTCGGATGCATTTTACATTGAGAAGCCGATAGTCCCCTTTATAAAAGTTACTCAGGACAGGGTTGTGCTTGAGATACAGAGAGGATGCATAAGAGGATGCAGATTCTGTCAGGCGGGACAGTTATATCGTCCGGTCAGGGAAAGAGATGTAGACTGGCTTAAGAAGCAGGCGATGACTCTGCTTAACAATACGGGACAGGAAGAGATATCACTGAGTTCGCTCAGTTCAAGTGATTATACCAAGCTTGAAGAGCTCGTGGATTTCTTAATTGATGAGTGTAATGACAGAAGCGTCAATATTTCGCTTCCGTCACTTCGTATAGACAATTTCTCCGTCGATGCGATGAGCAAGGTTCAGGATGTAAAGAAGAGTTCGATTACATTTGCGCCGGAGGCAGGCTCTCAGCATATGAGGGATGTAATCAATAAGGGTATTACCGAAGAGCATATCTTAAGCGGCGCCCGTATGGCATTCGAAGCCGGATGGACAAGAATCAAGCTTTACTTTATGTTAGGACTTCCGGGAGAGAGTTCGGAAGATATAGAGCAGATAGCAGTTCTGTCAGATAAGATAGCGAGGGAGTTTTTCGATACCGTTCCCAAGGAAAAGAGAGTAAACGGGCCGGTGCAGATAGTCACGAGTGCATCGTTTTTCGTTCCCAAGCCATTCACTCCTTTCCAATGGGCGCCTCAGGACACGAAGGAATCTTTCAGAGAGAAGGCATATATATTGAGGCAGGCCGTGATGGCACAGCTTAATCAGAAGAGAATTAAGTTTAACTGGCATGAGACGGATGTGAGCGTGCTTGAGGGAATACTTGCAAGAGGCGACCGCAAGCTTAACGATGCCATACTTACCGCATATAAGAAGGGATGCCTGTATGACGCATGGAGCGATACCTACAGGGATGATCTGTGGATGGAAAGTTTTGAAGAATGCGGAATAGATATAGGCTTCTATACTACAAGAGTAAGAGAACTTGATGAGATATTCCCGTGGGATTTCATATTCTGCGGAGTTGATAAGGAGTACCTTAAGGCGGAGTGGCTGCGCTCTAAGGAAGCGGTCGTAACTCCGAACTGTGCGGTCAAGTGCAACGGATGCGGGGCTGCCGGATATGGAACAGGAATTTGTGTTACACCCAGAAAGTGATTTATGGCAGATAAGATTAAGGTGCGCATAAAGTTTTCGAAGCATGGGGCGGTTAAGTTCGTCGGACATCTGGACTTTATGCGGTATTTTCAAAAGTGCATAAGAAGAGCGAAGACTGACATCGCTTATTCCGAAGGTTTTTCGCCGCATCAGATAATGAGTTTTGCGACGGCGCTTGGAGTGGGCGTTGAGACGGACGGAGATTATCTTGATATCGAGGTCAATTCGCTTACGTCGTGCGATGAGCTTAAGGATAAGCTTAATGAGACAATGGCTGAAGGCGTAAGGGTTGAGAATGTTGTGATCCTGCCCGACGGTACGTCCAATGCTATGAGTTCGGTCGCTGCTGCGGGATATATCCTTTATAAAAGAGACGGAAATGCTTTTGACGATAAGCTGATAAATTCCGCGAAAGAGGTCCTTGAAGCTGACAGTATCATGATCCGTAAAGAGAATAAGAAGGCCAAGAAAAAGGGCCGTGCCGTTGAAGGCGTCAATGATTATATAGAGACGGATATCAAAGAGCATATATATGAGGCATCAATGACAGGAGATAACTTTAAGTGTCTGGTGGATGCTTCGAGTGCGGGCAATATGCGTCCGA
>JAFYBE010000065.1 GCA_017540355.1 Lachnospiraceae bacterium
ATAGATAAGCTTAAGACGGATGACTATATGTTAATGTCTATAGCATATGACGGAGAGTTCGGATTTGATGCGGTCCTTACGATTGATACGGGTAAGGAACATACAGGCAAGTATGCTAATCTCTATTACTTTAATGAGGACAGAGAGAAGCTTGAACTTGTAGATTCTGTATTGGTAGGAACGGACGGAAATGCGGCATTCGACTTAAGCCATGCGTCGGATTACGTTATAACGTTCTCGGATAAGCAGATGATCACGCAGAGCGGAAGCAATGCAATGCTGTTTATAATCCTTGGACTTATCCTTGCGGGCGGTATAGGAGTGCTGGTATTTGTGCTTGTTATGACCGGCAAGGCAACAGCGTCGGATGATGATTTCTATTACGACAGTGATGATGACAGATAGGAGAGGATATGCTCTTTAATTCACACATATTCATATTCCTTTTCCTGCCGCTCACGTTAATCGGATTTTATCTGATTAAGAGGGCGAACGCCCGCGCGGCCAAGGTCTGGCTTATAGGGATGTCATTATGGTTTTACGGATACTTTAATACGGGTTATCTGGCCATAATGATCGTATCTGTTCTGTTTAACTATGCAATATATGTGTTAATGAAACGCACGGGAAAGCCGGCTGCATTAAAGATAACCCTTACGGTCGGCATTGTCGGAAATCTTGCGCTGTTAATGTACTTTAAATACACCGACTTTTTGATTGACAGCTGTAACAGGATTTTTACGCTTAATATTCCGCTTAAGAATATCCTTCTGCCTCTGGGTATAAGCTTTTTTACATTCCAGCAGATTGGATTTTTGGCGGATGAATACAGAGGTGAAGTAAAAGAATGCGGTTTTGTCGATTACGCATTGTTTGTAACCTTCTTCCCTCAGCTTATTGCCGGCCCGATAGCCGATAATAAGAGCATGATGCCGCAGTATGAAGGTATAAAAAAGGGTAAGGATTTTGATACCGAAGTATTCTGTAAGGGGGCAATGCTTTTTATCCTCGGACTTTGCAAAAAAGTCCTGCTTGCGGATACTTTCGGAAAAAGTGTTGATTATGCCTATACAAACCTTTCATACGGGATAAACAGTATAGAGGCTTTGCTTGCAATCTTATTCTATACGTTGCAGCTTTACTTTGACTTCAGCGGATATTGTGACATGGCTCTGGGAATAGGCATGATGTTTGGAATTGACATCCCCGTCAACTTCGATTCGCCTTACAAGTCGCGTAATATAGGTGAGTTCTGGAGACGCTGGCACATAACGCTTAACAGGTTTTTAACCGACAATATATACATTCCGCTTGGAGGCAGCAGGAAGGGAGAAGTAAGAACATATATCAATATCTTCCTTGTCTTTTTGATAAGCGGAATATGGCACGGAGCCGGAGTAACATTTATCGTATGGGGACTGATGCACGGAATAATGAGCATCATAACCAGACTTATCAGAACAAAGATCCGTATTGAATTAAACGGGGTGATTTCACATATCATCACCTTCGTTTTTGTGTGTCTGGCATGGGTCTTCTTCCGTGCGGATACGGTATCGCAGGCACTTGATATGATAAAGTCCGCTTTTGCCGGAACATTCACGCGCCCCGGCGAAGATTTCATGTCAGGGTTTAATTCCGGTGAATTCTGGTATGTGCTTAAGATATGTCACTTAACGACGTTGTCGTTTGGCAGATACATACTTATGATTGCGTTTACTTTGGCAGGAACGGTTATGGTATTCTTCTTGCCGAATGCTAGACAGATTGCGGGTAAAGCCCGCTTAAACATAATAAACGGAATCATATTCGGAGCATTGTTGGCCTGGTGTATAATATCGCTTTCGGGCGTAAGTACATTCTTATATTTTAACTTCTGACGGGACCGGATAACATGAGTGAAAATAATGCCAAAAAGTTTATAATATCCGGAGTGCTGACAGTTCTTGCGGGCCTTATGCTCATTGGAACTTCCGTTATTGCAGTTGATCCGTTTTTTCACTATCATGCACCGCTTAAGGACTTCCCATACATAGTGGATGATCAGGTAGACATGAATCCGGGACTTGCCGCGCACATGGATTATGACAGCGTATTGCTCGGTTCGTCCATGACGGTGGCCTTTGATACCGACCGGTTTTATGACGATATGGGGCTAAAGACTCAGAAGTTAAGCTATAACGGTGCTTATCCCAAGGATCAGGCAATTATACTTGATAAGATATTTAAGGCTAAGGGCGATAATGTAAAAGAGGTTTTCTTAGGTATAGACGAGCTTAATTATTCGGGCGATATCAACCGGACAAAGTTTACACCGACCGATTATATATATGATGACAATCCGTTTAATGACGTGAAGTATATCTTTAATAAGACCGTGTTTTTGGATTATGTTATAAGGCCGCTTTTTGACAGGACGGATGCGTCTGAGTGGAATATGATATACAAGCCCTGGTGGCAGCCGATGCACTATAATCTGGCGAATGTAAGGTTATACTATGCACCGGCTGAAGAGATAATCGATGAGACTCCTACCGAGGCTTATATTGAGGGGATAGAGGCCAATCTTGATGCCAATATAATCCCTTATATTGAAGAGCATTCGAATACAAGGTATACTATATTCTACCCGCCTTACAGCATTCTGTACTGGTATGATGCGAAAAGGCAGGGGCAGATTGACAAGATTGTTGCGAAGTATGAGTATATGACGGAAAGACTCCTTGAGTATGATAACGTGGAGGTCTACTTTTTCCAGAATGACGAGGATATAATCTGCAACTTCGACAATTATGCGGACTATACCCATTACAGCCCTGAGGTTTGTGATTATATCGTGGACTGCATGTCAGAAGGCAGAAGAAAGGTTACGAAAGATAATCTGCAGACGGAGCTTGAGTCGCTTAGAAAGCTTGCATATGACTATGATTATGACAGCATAGATTTGTAAGCATAAAGGAATAATACAATGATAACTAAAGTCATCGCCTTATTGGTGGTACTGATCGTAATTCCATATTGTATGGGTCTTTTGCCTGCATCGTTTATTGACAGTGACAGGATAAAGCATACCGCGACCTATGTTATGGGCTTTATCTTTTCACTTGCAATCTTTGAACTGATTGCAGTGCCCGTGATCATATGTAAGGCGGACGGGTTCCCGTTGATCGTCGGACTGTTCTTCGGAATCCAGTGTGCGTTCGCAATGGCAGGGCTGATCGTTTTTACATTCAGAGTAAAGAAAAAAGGCGGCGTGCCTGATGCGAAAAGCATAAAAGATGAGAAGAAGATTGCAAAAGACGAGCTTATCATGTGGATATGCGTGGCGCTTCTTGTGCTTTTCCAGGTGGTGATGTACGTGTGCATGGAGGCATTTGACGGAGATGATGCTTACTACGTCGTTCAGTCACTGCTTACCAACGACACCGATACGCTTTACAGAATCAAGCCTTATACGGGCTTAAGTACGTCGATGGATTTAAGGCATGCACTGGCATCGGTTCCGGTGTGGCTTGCGTTTTTATCAAGGGTAAGCGGCATACATCCGACGATTATGGCGCATTCGGTGATAGGTATACTGCTTATCCCGCTTATGTATATGGTCTATTATAACTGCGGTACGTTGTTGTTTAATAAGGACGGCAAGAGGACGGCGGCTTTCCTGCTTTTTGTGAATTTTATATACATATTCGGTAATGTTTCGATATATACGGGTTCAACGTTTTTCTTAACAAGGACGTGGCAGGGCAAGTCGATGCTTGCCAACTTTGTGATATGTTCGGTAATCTGGCTCATCTTATCGATCTTTAAGACGGAGGATGAGGAAGAAGAGAGACAGACTTTGGGATTCTGGCTTACACTTTTTGCATTAAGCATAGTTGCGGCGATGTGCAGTACGGCAAGCGTATTCCTTGTAGCGATGTTGATAGGTATATACGGAATCACGATGACCGTATGCAAAAAGGACATCCAGATTGCTCTTAAGCTTATGATAACCTGTGTGCCCCTTGTGGCGTACGGTGCTATATATCTGCTCATGTAATATATGCTATGTGCGGTTGCGCGGCGTAATTTGTGCGGCATAAAGGATCGGTATGATAGATATTGTTGAAATCTTCAAAGAATATAACGGAACGGGCTACTTCTGTCTGTTGTTTATCGCGGCGCTTATTTACCTCTATTTTACGGAGGAGAATAAGAGCCTTAGGATGATGCTTGTCATCGTGCCCACGGTATTGCAGGTTCTGTTTTTTATTCCGTATTTTTACTTTGCATACAACATGCTGGATGAGGGAACCTATTACAGAATACTCTGGTTGCTTCCGATGACGCTTGTGATAGCCTACAGTGCCGTCAAGGTTATAGGAACGCACCTAAGACTCGGGGTTGCGCTTATCTGCGTTTTATTTGCGCTTTGCGGCTCGTATACATATATAGGTTCGGTCTTTACCATGGCGGAGAATCCCTATCACATCCCCGATGAGGTGATTCAGATCTGCGACATGATTAAGCCTGAAGATAAGGACACAAGAATCTGGGCAGCTTTTCCGCCGGGTCTTGTGCACTTTGTGCGTCAGTATACGACCAATATCATGCTTCCTTTCGGCAGGGACAGCATGGTCGACACATGGAAAAAGGCGGACAACGAACTTTTCGACCTGTATATGTCTCCGGTGATTCCGGCCGACCGCCTTGTTAAATCGGCTACGGACTATCAGTGCGATTATGTGATAATAAGCAGAGAAGATGTTATAGACGGCGATGTGACGGATTACGGACTTAAGGAGGTAGGAGCTACGGATAATTACGTGGTCTACAGCAATCTTGAGAATGCCGTATGGTATGACGTGGGCCTTGAGAATTACAACAGTGCGCTTTACAGAGATTCCGACGAAGATAAGTAAAGCGCGCGGCATGGAGGATTAGTATAAGTGTGGATTGCAGATAAATGGACGGATTATGAGGTCCTGGATACATCGGGCGGAGAGAAGCTTGAGCGTTGGGGTGAGTATTTGCTTGTCAGACCGGATCCGCAGGTAATATGGAATACGGAGAAAAAGAATCCGGGCTGGAAGAGACATAACGGACACTATCACAGAAGTAAGGCCGGCGGCGGAGAGTGGGAATTCCATAAGCTTCCGCAGGAATGGCAGATAGGATACAGAGAGCTTAAGTTTAATCTAAAGCCGTTTTCTTTTAAGCATACGGGTCTTTTCCCGGAGCAGGCCGTTAACTGGGACTGGTGTGCAAATCTGATTAAGGAACGCGTTAAAAATGCCGGCGACAGGCAGGTGAAAGTTCTTAACCTTTTTGCCTACATGGGCGGAGCAACGCTGGCGGCGTTATCCGCAGGAGCTGCGGTAACCCATGTGGATGCTTCCAAAGGTATGGTCGGCTGGGCCAAGGAGAATGCCGTAAGTTCGGGATTACAGGACAGACCGGTAAGATGGCTTGTGGATGACTGCGTTAAGTTTGTCGAGCGCGAGATAAGGCGAGGGAATAAGTACGACGGTATCATAATGGACCCTCCTTCATACGGAAGGGGACCCAAGGGTGAGACATGGAAGCTTGAGGAGAATATATTCCCGTTTGTGGAACTGACATCTAAGCTTTTATCGGATGAGCCGCTGTTTTTCCTTATCAATTCGTATACCACGGGACTTCAGCCTGCGGTACTTAAATACATGCTGGGGCTTACCGTGGAGGAGAAATTCGGCGGGAAGACGGAAGCCGAAGAAATCGGGTTGCCGGTTACCGATACGGGACTTGTATTGCCCTGCGGTGCATCGGGAAGATGGTCGGCTTTTTGCGGGGAAGAATAAGAAATGAAAAAAGAGAATAAGACAAAAAACACGGACAGAAGTGCGAAGAATGCGAAGACTGCGGATAAGGGCGGGATACTGCTTCAGGCAATTATCATAAGCGTTATCGTAATACTTATTGTCGCTATAGTTTTAATGGTCCGTAAGTGGAATAAGGGACAGGAATCGGGTTATGATCCGGATGAGATAAGTACGGATTTTGATACCGAACCCAATGACTATATCCTTCCGCTTGATGCAGCAAGTGTCGCGGATAAAAAATCCGACGGAAAGCTTACAATACTGGCTTTGGGTAACAGTCCTTTTGCTGATGAAGGTAAAGATAACAATCTTGCAAAAGCACTGTCTGATATATATGACGCAAATGTCATAAACTGCGGTTTTGAAGGTTCGTACATAACCTGTAAGAATTCGGAGTATTCGGATGACTATCCTGAGGACGGGATAAGCCTTCCGTATGTTGCGGATGCTTTGGCTACGGGTAATTACGGAACGGTTAAGAAGGCTGCAGCTTCCGTATCTGAGAATAATGTGCAGACTGCAGATATATTAAGTCATGTTGATATGACAGAGGTTGACTGTATAGCGATAATGTATGACACTGAGGATTACGTGGATCACAGACCGCTCGGAAGTGAGAGCGTTACCGATGTAACAAGCATATATGGTGCCGTAAGAGGATCGATAGAGAAACTTCGTGACGCATATCCCTATGTAAGGATTGTATTTATATCACAGGCAGCAGGCGGCAAGACAATTGATGACTTTTTCGTGGACGGTGATATACACGATATAGGTAACGGTCTGTTAAGTGACTATGTAACTTTCGAACTTGAAGCCACTGCTTCGGCAGGCGCAAGTTTCCTTGATATATACTACGGTGCGATAAATGTCGACGTCAGGGATAAATATCTTATCGATGATTATCATATAAACGACGACGGCGCCAAAGTCATCGCAAAATATGTGTATGACAGGATCAAGATCGAACCGTAGATTTGGTGTTTTGTATGAGAAGAGAACGTGATCTGACTTTTACAATTCTTTCAGCTATAGGAATAATCCTTATATTGTTGGGGCATCTGGATTTTCCGGTGGCAACATTCGGAGGCCTTTTTCCGTACTATTCATATCATGTGTTGGTATTTGTCTTCATTGCGGGATATTTTTATAAGCCCGAGGATGAAGATCATATAGGATCTTATATCTTAAGAAAAGCCAAGAGGTTTTTACTGCCCTATTATCTTTGGAATATCGTGTACGGCCTGATTTCGATGCTTTTAAGGCAGGAAGGTTTTTCTTATGCGGGAGAGTTGAATCTTTACAACATACTGGTTGCTCCGCTTGTCGGAGGTCATCAGTTCGGTTTAAATGCGGCGGCATGGTTTGTTCCGGTTCTTTTTATGCTGGAAGTATGCGACATTTTGGCAAGAAGGGTAATACGAATCATATATGCCAAGACTGCAGGTTCTGAAAAAGAAATGTACGGGACATATATCGAATGGGTGATGATGGTTTTGTATCTCTTGGTCGGTATAGTCACGGTCTGGCTTTCAAAAAGGGGCAGCGTCTATGATCTGTACAGGATTCCGGCACGCCTCATGTTCATGGCACCGACTCTGCAGTTCGGAAGACTGTACCGAAGCAGATTGTATAAATATGACATTACACCGTCGATCATTTACTTCCCGTTGATCGGGCTTATGAATCTTATACTTACGGCAACTCACGGCGGTCTGGCATACAGCACGGTATGGGTCAACGGTTTTTCGGGAACGGTTATAACGCCTTTTATCACGACGCTTACGGGAATTGCCTTATGGTTAAGGATATCAAAGATATTAAGCAGATTCTTTGCGGGTAATAAAGCAAAAGATCAGACAAGGGAGCAGGAATTCCACATTGTTACGGATGATGAAAAGATTGAGAAAGAGTCTGTCACATTAAAGGCGATCAAGTCTGTCGGAGAGCACACCTTTGATATAATGATGCATCATTTGTCGGCTTTTATGCTTGTCAAAGCGGTCTTTTATCTGATTTTTGCATATACGGGTTTGTGCTCTGATTTTGATATCAATCTGCTTAAGACGGATCTCTATTATACATATATCCCCGATGGGGTTGAAGGCTTTAAATGGCTGTATCTGGCAGCAGGCCTGCTCATCCCGCTTTTGATTGCGGGAACATCCGATATGGCGGGCAAAATCCATGTTAAAAAAGAGGAAAGCACGGAGCAGACACTTTAAGGTAATATAAGCGCAACATGTAGCGGTTACGTTCATACGTAACCGCTATTTATTGTGGTAAAAAGGCTCATAAGGCTTGTATCCGACGCATAAGTTTGGTATAATCTTATAGATTATGAGTTGATGATAGAGTGGTCAGAGTATGACCAGAGTAAGGAGTGAATAAGGGAAGTAGTATGGACAGAGAAGAAGAATTGGAAGTAATGAATCCGGATGAGCCTGATATGCCCGGCGTGCGCAAAAGGGGCGGCAGATATGCTGAAAGCTATGCGTCGAGTGAAAGCAATGTTGCGGATATGCTTGCCGAATATGATTCGATAGGCAGCGAGGATATCGCAAGGCCTAAGAAGAGTCATTCAAATGCGACAAGGAAGGCCGCACCGGATCACCATCGGACGCAACATCAGGCACATAAGACTAAAGATGGTGAAGCAAGAAAGGTTAAGAGTGCAAGCCGCTCAAAGCCTCACAAGAGCACAAAGCCTGTTAAGAGTGAGAAGCGTGCGGTAAGCGAGAAGGCTCATAAGGCTGCGAAGGATGTTAAGAAAAGCAGATACTCCGATGCAATGTATGATGAGCCCAAGAAGAAGGCAGTGGAGGTTAAGGAGCATAAG
>JAFYBE010000066.1 GCA_017540355.1 Lachnospiraceae bacterium
ATAAAAAGAATAAGAATAACCCTGTAGTTACAGATGAAGTTGTTTACTTGGCAGCAGACGAGGAAGATAACTACACAGTAGCACAGGCTAACGAACCTTTGGACGACAAAGGACACTTCGTTAACAATAACGTATCAGGTCGTTACAGAGAGGAAATTTCACAGTTCCCTAAATCAAGAATTGATTTGATGGACGTGTCACCTAAGATGGTATTCTCAATTGCCACATCAATGATTCCTTTCTTGCAGAACGACGACGCCAACCGTGCGCTAATGGGATCAAACATGCAGCGTCAGGCAGTGCCTCTAATGACTACTGAAGCTCCAGTAATCGGTACAGGTATGGAAGCAAAGGCTGCTGTAGACTCAGGTGTGTGCGTAGTGGCAGAACATCCGGGTGAAGTTATCAGATCTTCATCAGAAGAAATCACTATCAAGAATAGTGATAACAAAGAAGAGCAGACATACAAACTACTTAAGTTTGCTAGAAGTAACCAGTCAAACTGCTACAACCAGAGACCAATCGTTTCAATTGGCGATAAGGTAGAGGCCGGCGAAGTTATTGCCGATGGTGCATCTACATCAAACGGTGAGATTGCCCTAGGTAAGAACCCACTAATCGGTTTCATGACTTGGGAAGGTTACAACTACGAGGATGCTGTACTTCTAAGTGAAAGACTAGTTCAGGATGATGTTTACACATCTATTCATATAGAAGAATACGAAACTGAAGCTAGAGATACAAAGCTAGGACCAGAAGAAATCACAAACGATGTAGCTGGTGTTGGTGAAGAAGCTAGAAAGAACTTGGATGAGAGAGGAATTATCAGAATCGGTGCTGAAGTAAGAGCCGGTGATATCCTTGTCGGTAAGGTTACACCTAAGGGTGAGACCGAGCTTACTGCAGAAGAGAAGCTGCTTAGAGCAATCTTCGGTGAGAAGGCCAGAGAGGTAAGAGATACTTCCCTTAAGGTTCCTCACGGAGAATACGGAATAGTAGTGGATGCCAAGGTATTCACAAGAGAGAACGGAGACGAGCTCTCACCCGGTGTTAACCAGGCAGTCAGAATCTACATCGCTCAGAAGAGAAAGATCTCGGTGGGTGATAAGATGGCCGGCCGTCACGGTAACAAGGGTGTCGTTTCAAGAGTGCTTCCTGTTGAGGATATGCCTTATCTTCCCAACGGTCGTCCGCTTGATATCGTGCTTAATCCTCTTGGTGTGCCTTCGCGTATGAATATCGGACCGGTGCTTGAGATTCATCTCTCACTTGCAGCCAAGGCTCTCGGATTTGATGTTTCAACACCCGTATTTGACGGTGCGAACGAGAACGACATCATGGATACTCTTGATTTGGCTAATGACTATGTAAATCTTGAGTGGGAAGAATTCGAGAAGAAGCATAAGAAGGAACTGCTCCCTGAAGTATTGCAGTACCTTTCAGATAACAGAGAACACAGAAATCTTTGGAAGGGCGTGCCTATCAGCAGAGACGGTAAGGTAAGACTTCGTGACGGACGTACGGGTGAGTATTTTGACAACCCTGTCACAATCGGACACATGCATTACCTCAAGCTCCATCACCTTGTAGACGATAAGATCCATGCACGTTCAACCGGTCCTTACTCGCTTGTAACACAGCAGCCTTTGGGTGGTAAAGCTCAGTTCGGCGGACAGAGATTCGGTGAGATGGAAGTGTGGGCCCTCGAGGCATACGGTGCGTCATATACTCTTCAGGAGATTCTGACTGTTAAGTCGGATGACGTTATCGGACGTGTTAAGACATACGAGGCTATCATCAAGGGTGACAACATTCCCGAGGCAGGTATACCTGAGTCATTCAAGGTTATGCTTAAGGAACTTCAGTCACTCGGTCTTGACGTAAGAGTACTTCGTGAGGACAATACCGAAGTTAAGATCATGGAGTCGGTTGATTATACTGATACCGATTACAGATTCGCTATGGGCGATGACAATCGCTTCAACAGAGAGGACGAATCGTTCGCTTCTCACGGCTATCAGAAGCAGGAATTCAATGATGAAGGAGAGCTTACCGATGCGGAGGACGAGTACGAAGAGTCTTACGAGGAAGATTTTGACGAAGTCAGTGACGAAGAGTAAAGATAGATTATCTTAAGGAGAATTAACATGCCGGCATTTAAGCAAGAAGCATATCAACCTATGACCTTTGATGCTATCAGGATCGGATTGGCATCACCCGACAGGATCCGTGAGTGGTCTAAAGGAGCCGTAACAAAGCCCGAGACCATCAACTACAGAACACTTAAGCCTGAGAGAGACGGTCTGTTCTGTGAGAGGATATTCGGACCCAGCAAGGACTGGGAGTGTCATTGTGGTAAGTATAAGAAGATCCGCTATAAGGGCGTGATCTGTGACAGATGTGGTGTAGAGGTTACCAAGGCCAACGTTCGTAGAGAGCGTATGGGTCATATCGAACTAGCGGCTCCTGTGTCACATATTTGGTATTTTAAAGGTATCCCCAGCAGAATGGGTCTTATCCTTGACCTTTCTCCCAGGGTACTTGAGAAGGTATTATACTTCGCATCTTACATAGTACTTGATCCTGCTGATTCGGGACTTCAGAAGAAGCAGATCCTCTCAGAGAGAGAGTACGTTGAGGCAAGAGAAGAGTGGGGCAACAAGTTCCGCGTAGGTATGGGCGCCGAGTCCATCAAGGAGCTTTTGCTTGATATCGATCTTGAAGAAGAGTCTAAGAGCTTAAGAGAAGAGCTTGAGGAAGCTACAGGTCAGAGAAGAGCCAAGATCATCAAGAGACTTGAAGTTGTTGAGGCTTTCAGAGAGTCAGGCAACGATCCTTCTTGGATGATCATGGATGTTATCCCTGTAATCCCGCCCGATTTAAGACCCATGGTTCAGCTTGACGGCGGAAGATTTGCAACATCGGATCTTAACGATCTTTACAGAAGAATAATCAACCGTAACAATCGTCTCCAGAGACTTATGGAGCTCGGCGCACCCGATATCATCGTGCGGAACGAGAAGCGTATGTTACAGGAAGCCGTTGATGCACTTATCGACAACGGCAGAAGAGGAAGACCCGTTACAGGCCCCGGCAACAGAGCGCTTAAGTCGCTTTCTGACATGCTTAAGGGTAAAGGCGGCCGCTTCAGACAGAACCTCTTAGGTAAGCGTGTAGACTACTCAGGACGATCTGTTATCGTCGTAGGACCCGAACTTAAGATATATCAGTGCGGTCTCCCCAAGGAGATGGCTATAGAGCTGTTCAAGCCTTTCGTTATGAAGGAACTTGTATGCCGCGGTATATCACAGAATATCAAGAATGCCAAGAAGCTTGTTGAGAGACTCGATACAAGCGTATGGGATGTGCTTGAGGAAGTTATTGCTGAGCACCCCGTAATGCTTAACCGTGCTCCTACACTTCACAGACTCGGTATTCAGGCATTCGAGCCGATACTTGTAGAGGGTAAGGCTATTAAGCTTCATCCCCTTGTATGTACGGCCTTCAACGCCGACTTCGACGGAGACCAGATGGCTGTACATCTTCCTCTGTCAGTTGAAGCACAGGCTGAGTGCAGATTCCTTCTGCTCTCACCCAACAACTTACTTAAGCCTTCAGACGGTGGTCCGGTTGCCGTTCCTTCACAGGATATGGTGCTCGGTATCTACTACCTGACTCAGGAGAGAGAAGGTGCACTTGGTGAAGGTAAGTTCTTTAAGAACCTTAACGAGGCTATTCTTGCTTACGAGAACGGAGCAATAACACTTCATTCACGTATCAAGGTAAGAGTATCCAAGGAGATAGACGGCAAGGAGTATACGGAGACAGTAGAGTCTACACTCGGAAGATTCATCTTCAATGAGATTCTTCCTCAGGACCTCGGCTTCGTAGACAGAAGCAAGAAGGAGAACCTTCTTAAACTTGAAGTGGACTTCCACGTAGGCAAGAAGGGACTTAAGCAGATTCTTGAGCATGTTATCAACATTCACGGTGCATCTGTTACCGCAGAGGTACTTGATGATATCAAGGCTACAGGATATAAGTATTCGACAAGAGCAGCCATGACTGTTTCAATTTCGGATATGACAGTGCCTGCTTCTAAGCCCGAACTTCTGGCAGAGGCACAGGCAACGGTTGATAAGATATCTCAGAACTTCAGAAGAGGTCTTATTACTGAGGAAGAGAGATACAGAGCCGTTATCGATACATGGAACGAGATTGACGGAAGACTTACCAAGGACCTTTTGGACGGTCTTGATAAGTACAACAACATCTTCATGATGGCAGACTCAGGAGCCCGTGGTTCCAACCAGCAGATCAAGCAGCTTGCAGGTATGCGTGGACTTATGGCCGATACAACAGGTCGTACAATCGAGCTTCCCATCAAGTCTAACTTCCGTGAAGGTCTGGACGTACTTGAGTACTTCCTTTCAGCGCACGGTGCCAGAAAGGGACTTTCGGATACGGCTTTACGTACAGCCGACTCAGGTTACCTTACAAGACGAATGGTCGATGTATCACAGGAACTTATCATTCGTGAGATGGACTGCTGTGAAGGCAAGGACGAGATCTACGGTATCAATGTTAAGGCCTTCATGGACGGTAAGGAGACAATCGAGAGCCTTCAGGACAGAATCACGGGAAGATATTCTTGTGAGGATATCAAGGATAAGAAGGGCAAGCTGATCGTAGGTGCCAACCACATGATCACACCTTCAAGAGCCAAGGCTATTATTGATAATGAGATAGATACGGTTAAGATCCGTACAATACTTACATGTCATTCACACAACGGTATCTGTTCTAAGTGCTACGGTGCCAACATGGCTACCGGTGAAGCCGTACAGGTAGGTGAGGCAGTAGGTATCATCGCAGCACAGTCTATCGGTGAGCCCGGTACACAGCTTACGATGAGAACTTTCCATACCGGTGGTGTGGCAGGAGACAACATCACTCAGGGTCTTCCCAGAGTCGAGGAGTTGTTCGAGGCAAGAAAGCCTAAGGGACTTGCTATCATAGCTGAGTTCGGCGGCAAGGTCGAGATCAAGGACTCTAAGAAGAAGAGAGAGATCGTTATAACCAATGATGAGACAGGTGAGTCTTAGACTTACTTAATTCCTTACGGTTCACGTATCAAGGTGCTTGACGGAGCAATCCTTGAAGCGGGTGACGAACTTACAGAGGGTTCAGTTAATCCTCATGACCTGCTTAAGATCAAGGGTATCCGTGCCGTACAGGATTACATGTTAAGAGAGGTACAGAGAGTTTACCGCTTACAGGGTGTTGATATCGCAGATAAGCATATCGAAGTCATCGTACGTCAGATGCTTAAGAAGATTCGCATCGAAGAGAGCGGAGATTCGGGAGTACTTCCCGGCAACCTCATGGATGTACTTGACTATGAGGATGAGGTCGAGAGACTTACTGCAGAAGGCAAGCAGCCTCCTGTAGGTGTTCAGATAATGTTAGGTATCACCAAGGCAGCTTTGGCTACCAACTCATTCTTGTCAGCAGCTTCATTCCAGGAGACCACTAAGGTTCTTACAGAAGCAGCTATTAAGGGTAAGGTTGATCCGCTTATCGGACTTAAGGAGAACGTCATTATCGGTAAGCTTATACCTGCAGGTACAGGTATGAGAAGGTACAGAGATGTACACTTAAGCACAGACTACAAGTTATCTGATTACTTCGATATCGAAGAGGAAGTGCCCGAGAATGATGAAGTGATGGAGATTGCAGAGGATTTCGATGAGAATGAGACTGTGAGCATCGCTGAAGAATAAGAAGATTTGACAAAGCAGTCGGAATTAAATTTCCGACTGCTTTTTGCTTTGCTCTGAATCATTGTTGCTTTCTCTGAATCATTGTATTATTGCATTATTTCGGCGTCGCATTTATAATGATTAAGGTGGCTTATGAATGAGGTCGGGGATAATTACATATGAGACATCATAGATCTGTATTCAAAAGCATATTGGTCCTTTGCCTGTCGGCAGGCATAGTTTTGTCAGGGTGCGGTGTTCCTGCTGATGCCGGAGTATCCACACCTGCAACCGCATCATCCGGTACCGAGACTAAGGCAGCGGAAGATGATACTGCAGCCGACTCCGATAAAAGTGAGGAGCCTGAGAAGAGCGCCGAACCGGTCAAAGGCACAAGGGACAATACATCTCGTGTACTCACACCGAGCGCGGACGGCACTACAGCCTACGACGATGCTACGGTCACAATAGACACATCCAATATCTCAGCAGGATATTTTATGATTGACTATAAGGGCACTAATGAGAAGCCCAAGCTGCAGGTGACAGGTCCTGAGGGCGTGACATATACCTTCGACCTTCACGGAGAATTAGAGACCATCCCTTTTACCCAGGGAAGCGGTACCTATCAGATAGCAGCTTATGAGAACATCGGGGACAGTAAATATTCTCAGCTTTGCGCCGTATCGGTCGATGCGGACATATCCAATGAATATTCACCATATCTGTATCCCAATCAGTATGTGGACTTCAATGCCGATTCCAATGTCGTTACAAAAGGCGAGGAACTGGCTTTTACGGCCAATAACGATCTTGACGTAGTGACCAATGTATATAACTACATGATAGAGAATGTCACATACGACATGGATCTGGCCAATAATGTCAAAAGCGGATATCTTCCGGATCCGGACAGAACGCTTGCGACGGGAACGGGAATTTGTTTTGACTATGCGGCCTGTATGGCATCGATGCTTCGAAGCCAGCAGATACCCACAAGGCTTGAGATCGGATATGCGGGTGATGCATATCACGCATGGATTTCTACCTATATAGATGAGGTGGGCTGGGTCAACGGAATAGTTGAATTCAACGGAACGGACTGGGAGCTTATGGATCCCACGTTTGCAGCCAGCCAGGGTGAGAAGGCACTTAAGTCATTTATCGGAGACGGAAGTAATTACGTTAAAGTATATCAGTATTAGAGAGAGGGAATAACATGAGCAAGCAGATTACACTGAGCAACAGTGAGATAGCAGCCTTCTGCGAGCAGATGGCCATGATACTTAAGTCAGGTATCACGCCTAAGGACGGATTGGACCTTATGCTCCATGATGCGAAGGACAATGCGACCAAGGAGGTATTGCGTAAGATCATAAGCTTTACGCTTTCGGGCGACAGCTTCACAAGTTCTTTAAAGTCAAGCGAATACTTCCCCGAGTACGTGGAGAATATGGTAGCCATCGGTGAAGAGACGGGACGTCTTGATGAGGTTATGCAGTCGCTTGCAGATTACTATAATCACGAGGATGTTGTATCGGACAATATCAGAAGCGCCATCACATATCCGCTTATCATGGTTTGTATGATGGTATTCATCATCATAGTACTCATCACGAAGGTGTTACCTCTGTTTAATCAGGTGTTCATTCAGTTAGGTACGGAGATGTCAGGTATAAGCGCAAGCCTTCTTCGCATAGGCCAGTCACTTCAGACATATTCAATCGTGCTTGTAATCATACTTGTTGCACTGCTTGCATTTGTCATATTCTTAAGCCGTGCATCGGCAGGCAAGAAGCTTGCACGTAACATGAAGAACCACTTCGGCCCTACCAAGAGCTTCTTCCGTAACATAGCATACGGCAGATTCGCAAGCGGAATGGCGCTTACATTAAGCAGCGGCATGGGCATATACCAGGCACTTAACATGGTTAAGCAGCTTGTTGAGCATGAAGAGGTTGAGGGTCAGATAGACGTCTGTGAGAGAGCGATTCAGGAAGACGGCGATTCCTTTGCCGAGGGCCTTATGAAGGCAGAATTGTTCGGTAACCTCTATTCAAGAATGATAGCCATCGGTGTTAAGACCGGTGATGTGGATGTCATCCTTAAGAAGATCGGTCATCTGTATGAAGAGGATACGGACAAGAGACTTCAGAGTTTTATATCGATCATCGAGCCCACACTTGTAATTGTGCTTTCGCTTATAGTAGGACTCATTCTTTTGTCAGTAATACTTCCTTTACTTGGAGTAATGTCAAGCATCGGATGATTGACGCAGTCGGGCATAAGCCCCTGTAAGGAGTAATGTATGGATACATTTACTATTCACGGTAAACGTAAGATTAACGGAACATTAATTAATATAATACTCTTCGGCGTCATCATCATCGTGTTCATGGCAGCCATCAGATACACGGCAGGCAATACGATGAACAGACAGGAGGAGGCGCTTAATCGCGCGCTTGAGAGAGATATAGTCCAGTGTTATGCGGAGAACGGTTATTATCCTCCGTCCCTTGATTATATTAAGGAGCACTACGGTCTTATATATGATGAAGGATCCTTCTTTGTGGATTACACTCCGGTAGGCGGCAACATTTATCCCGGATATCGCGTGATGCGCATAGGCGCATTTGGAACGGGAGCGGAGGGAGCTGCCAATGAATAGAAGAGATAACAACAAGCACACAGTAGATATGCTTTTCGTGCTGACACTTTTTGCGGTATTCGCAGTATCGGCATCTTTGCTTATTGCTTTCGGTGCCAATATATACAAGAATACGATAGACAGTATGGATGAGCATTATAATCTGTCGACGGCTTCGGCTTTCATCACAGAGAAGCTTCATCAGCATGATGAGGCAGACAGCGTTCAGGTACGTCCCTTCGGTGACGGTGATGCGCTTGTGCTTATGGAGAGATACGGAGACAAGACATATTGCAACTATATCTATACTCATGAAGGATATCTTAAGGAACTGTTCACGGCTTCGGATGTGATCTTAAGCCCCGATGCCGGTGTCAATATTCTTCCGGTTAAGGACTATAAGGTTACCAAGGATTCGGAAGGACTTGTAAGTGTGAGCTTAAGCGATGAAACGGGCAGAAGTGTCGATACTTCGGTATATGTACACTCTTCCGCCTATTAAGGTGATATATGGGTCATAAATCTAGAGCAGGATTATTCCTGATGGAACTTACAATTTCATTACTCTTCTTTGCTTTTGCGGCTGCCGTATGTATTCAGCTTTTTGTTAAGGCACACAATCTTAACGAAGAGAGCAAGGCGCTTAATGATGCGCACATGATTGCTACGCAGATTGCGGAGTGCTACAGAGCGGGAGAGATAGAATCACTTATCCCCGACATAATCGGTGATGACGGTATGTACAAGGGCGGATCCTATGTGCTTTACTATGATGAGAATGCCGATAAGGCTAAGCAGGCGGTGTCTGACGGATATACCGCAGAGCTTTTGTATGCCGAGGGCAATCTCGATATAAAAGTAGGAGACTACTACAGTCTGTCCGTATACAGATATATCCCGGGCAAGACGGACGCAGTTAATAAGGAGGTGGCACCATGAGAAGAAGAGTAGGTGGTAACCTCAATATAGGTACATCTTCATTGTTGCTTATATTCATAGTACTGTCGCTTGTGTCATTTGCCGTACTGTCTTTATCATCGGCACTTACCGATAAGCGTGTGACTATGTCTCACCTTGATCGAAGCACGGCTTACTATGCCGCATGCAATGAAGCGGAGAGAAGTCTTAAGGATATGGATGCGGCATATATACAGGAGTATAAAGAGAAGGGCGCGGTAAGCGTTGAGAACAATGAACTTACGATCCCTGTTAACGATACCCAGACTCTGGATATCAAAGTGGCAGTACATGAGCCGGATTCAGACGGAAGTACAATAGATGTAATCAAGTGGAAGGTCGAGAATATATCCGTTCCTCAGATAGATGATTCGATCAACCTGTTGATCCAGTAGTAACATCGTAACAGGGACTTATATATATAGTAGAAACACACATAAAATGCAAGTTATTAAAATCCGCAAAATTTTTTGCGGATTTTTATTATATTATTTTGCAGAATTTTTTTAGAAATTTTTAGTAGAAAAACCACGTGCACGCACACGCAAAACAGCCACAAAACGTGATAAATACGCCATTTCTTATAAACGTGCGCAGCACAACAAGGTTGTAATAGACGTGTAATGTAGTAATCAATGCTATATAAAAACAGCCATATGCGTATATAATATTATATGATTTTGATGAAAAAAGTTCTTGTCAAAGAAATGGTACTATGGTAACATACAAGCACAAAGAGGAATAGCGGAGATAGTTTATTGAATAGTAGGGAACGCCCGATACATCTGAGCCCTACCACAAAGGTTTTTTGTGGTACGGCTTTTTTATTTCGGGTCAATAGATTATCAACCAGAGGAACAGTAGAGTATAGTTATACAATAATAAGTCGAATAGGGAGAGAGAAGATGGCAAAGAAGAATCTTGGTAACAAAGCAGTACTCAAAGCAATTAAAGTAGGTCTTGCAGCAGTCATGGCTACAGCACAGCCCATGATGGTTTTGGCTGCAGACGGTCCGGATGACAATACACCTTCCACAGGTTCTACAGAACTTAAGGATGTAGAGAACGGTGTTGCAGATGCAGCACAGACCGCAGCCGGTGAGGCTTCAAGCGCAATCGGAGTGAATGATCCTACAGTTAAGACAGATGATACAGCAGCAAGCAAGTCATGCGACGAAGCAGCAAGCGCGGTATTGGCAGACCTTAATGCAGGTGAGGCTAAGGCTGCATCAACAGCAGTTGCACCTAAGAATGAGGAGGCAGTTAAGAACGCTGCACAGGCTCTTGCAGATGATGAGACTATCGAGGCGGCAGCAGCCAATGTTGAGGATGCCAAGGATGAGCTTATAAAGGCAGAGAATGCAGTTGTAGCTTCTAATGAAGCAGCAGAAGATGTTGTTGATAACGCTGTTGCAGCAGCTAATGTGGCTGTAGCTGCAGAGAGCGAGGTTAATGAGGCTATACAGAAAGCTGATGAACTTATTAAGGACATCAACAATGCACCGAATGAGGCGGCAGCAAGACAGGCATACGCAGGCGTTCAGAAGCTTGTTACCGATACAACTAATGATCTTGCTCTTAAGAAGCAGGCATTTGAGTCATATTCTGCACAGTATGCAACTGCAAGGCAGGAACTTCTTAATGCAGAGAGCACTTATAACGGTGCAATGAGCGCATCTTCAACCGACGCAGCAAATGCAAAAGCAAAACTTGAAGAGGCTCAGGCGAAGGTTGAGGCTCTTGAGGGACAGGTTAATGCTGCTCTTAGTGATATCAATAAGCAGAATAAAGCAGCACTTACGATCCTTGCTAAACTTGAGACGGTTGAGAAGGATACTACCGCGAACTGGAACCATCAGCGCGATCTGTTTAAGGCAATCTTACAGAATTATCCCGGAATGGTAGAAGATGGCGCTAAGAATATAAAGATCGAAAACTTCAATAATGCAACTACAACTGTTAACGGCGATTGCGGTAAGTACCATTACTTCAAAGTGACCTATAAGGTAAACAACGAGACACGCGTTAAGTACTACAACTATGACAGAGAAGACAAGACAGATGATACAATGGACGGAGCGAGCAACGGTATCATCATATATGAGAAGACTCAGGAAGAAATTGATGCCACGATCTATCTGAAGAATTATCTTAATGAGAAAGATCCTTCCTATGGTAAGATCGATGACAGTAACCGTGACGACTATACCGTATTTACATATAAGGATGCTAACGGCGCTACAAAGTACATCCTTAAGAAGGAACTTGCTAACAGTGATGATTTCGTAAGTGTAGTTGAAGACGGCAAGACCGTATACTATGCAAAGAACGGTGAGGGCGTGACCGATGTTAAGGTTACTGAAGTAGCAGCACCTTCTGATGATGATCTTAAGGCACTTTCAGTCGGCGGAACAAAGAGTTCTCTTGATATTGATGAGGATTCTGAGACAGTTTCATATTACCTTAATGATGATGGTGAACTTGTTAAGGAAGTTAAGGGTGATTACGTAAGTTCAACATATACCAAAGAAGTTTCGGTCCCCGGCGAATATTCCAAGGAGAGACCTACGAATGTACTTAGCGAGGCTGAGAAAAATGCTCTTATAACCAAGGTTCAGGCTGATCTTGCACTTGCATTACCTGAAGGACAGAGCGTTACGCTTAAGTTTGCAGAGGTTAAGGATGCGGAATCAAACGATACATATTATAAGCTTACGGGAAGCTATGTACCTCTGTTCAAGGTCCAGATAAATTATAAGGATATCGATGAATTTGCCGATGATAATGATGGCTCAAGCTTAGACCCGTACTGGGTTAAGACGGGAGAGTACACCATTCCGATAATTAATAAGACGGTGGAAACAGGTTATTATACTGCTCCTATTTTAACAAATCATACATCCGAAAAGATCGCTAACGGATATAACACATTCCTTCAGCGTATCAAGGATGCAGGATATACTGTTACAACTAATAACCTTCAGAAAGAGATGTATGACGACGGATACAATTACGGTTGTGAAGAGATCTATATTTGGGGAAATATTGAATATACCAAGGACGGAGTTGCTGCGAGAACAGGCATTGAGTCAGGTGAGTATACATCACTTGAGGCTGCCTTGGAAGGACTTAATGCGGCTATCCAGAATAACCTTGCAACGGATGGAGTAGACGGAGATCTTACCGTAAGAACGATAGATCATCTTGGAGAGGCCAAGACGGTTAAAGTTTTGGGCGTTAACATTCCTTACTGGTATGATCCTTATGATGTTGTTCGCAAGGACAAGACGTTCACGGCCACAGAGTCATATACAAATGTTGATTATACAACGGATTCCTATAAGAAGTACGCTGCTTACGTTGAGTACGTTAAGGCTGTTGTTGATGCCGCTCAGGAGGGACAGGTTCTTTCCGAGACCACATATGCGAATGCAGAGCGTATGCTTGAGGTGATGCAGAACAAGAACAACAAGTTTAACGGTGGTTCGAACTATCTTGATGTTAAGAATGATGAAGACTTCAATAAGTTCATTAATGATGCCAAGAACCTGCTTGCGCAGTATAAGGGATATCAGGATAAGGTAACGACTGCGAAGACTGCAGTAGCAGAAGCCGAGTCTAAGGTTGCAACACTTCAGACTGCAATCGGTGAGATTGACGGTACAGTCGCTAATCAGAGAGTAACTCTCGGAGCTGCACTTACAAAACTTCAGATTCCTGAGAAGAACTGGGCTCAGTTCTTAGGTCTTGCTTTTGAAAGAAATGAAGAGACAGGCGATGGCGTTGTTGTCAGTGATCTTACAGAAGACTTCGTTATAAATGAGGGAATGTTTAAAGAAATACTTAACATGCCCGTTAAAGATGCACTTGAGATCCTTGACGGAATCCTTAAGAACGCTGAGAGCAAGCTCGGTGCAGCTGAGGCAAACCTCGAAGTACTTAATGGTAAGCTTACGGATGCAGGTACTGCACTTAGCATAACACTCGATCGTCTCGCACCCGGCGATGAGGGAGAAGGCGATGATGATGACGATACAACAGGTACACCCGGTATCGTAAGAGGCAATGATGAAGGAACCAATCTGACAGGCACATTCGCAGGCGGAGCCGGTGCAGGCACACGTAATGCCGGAAGAGGCAATGCAGGTGCAGGTAACGGCAACGGCAACGTTGTTACGATAAATAACGGACAGGTACCGTTAGCAAACGGCGATGGTGTTGTAGATGATGGTGACGATGTCCTTAAGGTTGACGGCAAGGAGATCAAAGATAGCAAGACCCCTCTTGCAGCAGTGCCTGTTGATGAACAGAAGACTTCATTATGGTGGCTTGCTCTTGCAGCGCTCGCGGCAGCAACCGGTGCAGGCTCATATAAGTATTATGACAATGTGAAGAAGAAGAGGAGCGTAAGCGCTAAGAATACTGAAGAATGATCTACAGTGAGCAGGGGATTAATGAGATAATGAGTTTTGGGACGGCGATAATGCATCGCCGTCCCTTTGCTTTTGTGCTATTATATTCTATATTATATATAGAAGAAACGAAATATTGACTTATACAGTCAATTCAGGAATAGATTTGACATCATAAGAGGGAATGACATGAGGGTAATGATAGTCGATGACGAGAGACTCTCCGTGGCGAGTCTTGAATCTACGATCAAAGCGGCACTCGGAGATGATACCGAGATAAGATCCTATACGAATCCTGAGGCCGCACTTGAGGCAATGGAAGAATACAAACCGGAGTTAATCTTTATGGATATAGAGATGCCGGGTACGAACGGACTTGAACTTGCGGATAAGGTCAAGAAGAAGTATTCCGATGCGCACATCATATTTGTGACGGCATATTCCGACTATGCGCTTCCTGCATGGAGGCTTCATGTCGACGACTATCTGCTTAAACCTGCAAGTAAGGAAGATGTGATAAGGACCGTATCTCACATAACAGCCACATCGGCTCAGGGCATTACGGCTGATAAGAGGCTTCGCCTGCAGTGTTTCGGTAAGTTTGAGGCTTTCTATGACGGAGTTCCGGTCGTTTTTAAAAGAAGCCGTGCCAAGGAAATGCTGGCATATCTGGTCTGCGCTAAGGGCGCCGGCGTAACAAGCGGAGAACTCTGCGGAGTCTTATGGGACAATGCAACGGACATCCAGCTTAAGAAGACATACTTAAGACAGTATACGGCATCGCTTCGTGAGGCACTCAGGGAATGCGGTATGGAAGATCTGCTCATACACAGGCGTAATTCCTATTCTATTGATACGAACATGGTAGACTGTGATTACTATAACTACCTTAAAGGCGGAGATCTTTCGGGTGAGGATATGTTCCACGGAGAGTTCATGACACAGTATGACTGGGCTGAGGAATTCACCGGGCAGCTGACGGAATACCTGGATTAATCCCTTTTTAAGACATGTTACGGATTTGCTACACAGGCTGTGATACAATCCATCATGAGAGGCAGGCACCTACAGGCAGAGCCACTTAACGTACTCTGCGACCCTCTGTATGGACTACTACACTTATATATACGCAACTTGCCTGCTTCTCAATTGAAAAAGGCATTTTTGCAAATTTCAAAAAAAGTTAAAAAAGTACTTGCATTTATATAGAACCTTGTGTATACTATGTTTTGCTGTGACATGATAGCTATGAAGCGTGAGGTTGCTACAGGTCGAGAGGCTATGTAGGTAGTTCCGTGTAGCGAAGGTCATGTTGAATTGACGACAAGTCACTGTATACAAGCAAGGTCTTATTTATTTAAGAAACAACGTGTTAAGGTCGGTTTTATTTTTTTGGAATAAGCATGACACACACGGAAAAGTGTACAGTCACCAGCTTGTCGTACTTATCATTATAAAGTGCGAAAAGGAGGCGACTTTTTTTATGGCAAATCAAGTTATGAGAGTTACACTCAAGGCTTACGATCATCAGCTTGTTGATGCATCTGCCAAAAAAATCATCGAGACAGTGAAGAAGAGTGGATCAGAGGTCAGCGGACCTGTACCGCTTCCCACTAAGAAGGAGGTTGTAACCATCCTTCGTGCGGTACATAAGTATAAGGATTCGAGAGAGCAGTTCGAGCAGAGAACACATAAGAGACTCATCGACATCATTATGCCCACACCTAAGACAATAGATGCTCTTCAGAGACTGGAGATGCCTGCAGGTGTCTATATCGATATCAAGATGAAGAACAAGTAATTAAGGAGATAACAATATGAAGAAAGCAATACTGGCAACTAAGGTTGGTATGACTCAGGTCTTCAACGAAGACGGCGCGCTCATACCGGTAACAGTTCTTGAGGCTGGTCCGTGTGTAGTTACACAGCTTAAGACTATCGAGAATGATGGCTATAACGCAGTTCAGGTAGGCTTTGGTGAGAAGAAGGAAAGAATTGTCAATAAAGATAAGTCCGGACGCAAGGACGTGGCACACAGACATGGTGCTACAAAGCCTGAGGTAGGACATTTCAAGAAGGCGGGTGTTACACCTAAGAAGTTCGTTAGAGAGTTCAAGTTCGAGAACGCAGAGGAGTACACATTAGCTCAGGAGATCAAGGCTGATATCTTCGAAGTAGGAGATAAGGTGGATGCCACAGCTATTACAAAGGGTAAGGGCTTCCAGGGTGCCATCAAGAGACTTGGTCAGCACAGAGGACCCATGAAGCACGGTTCTAAGTTCCATCGTCATCAGGGTTCCAACGGTGCCTGCTCTTCACCGAGTAAGGTGTTCAAGGGCAAGGGTATGCCCGGTCACATGGGACATGTCAAGGTTACGATCCAGAACCTTGAGGTTGTAAGAGTCGATGCAGAGAAGAATCTTCTTCTTATAAAGGGTGCGGTTCCCGGACCCAAGAAGGCTCTGGTAACCATCAAGGAGACCACGAGAGCGGACATTTGATCAATCTGAAAGGAGGACCATTTAACGATGGCTAATATATCTGTATATAATATGGAAGGTAAAGAAGTTGGTACAATGGAGCTTTCCGATGCTATCTTCGGTGTTGAGATCAATGAGCATCTCGTACACATGGCAGTGGTAGCTAATCTTGCCAATAAGCGTCAGGGAACACAGAAGGCCAAGACACGTTCGGAAGTGTCAGGTGGCGGAAGAAAGCCCTGGAGACAGAAGGGAACAGGTCATGCAAGACAGGGTTCCACAAGATCACCTCAGTGGACAGGCGGCGGAGTAGTATTCGCACCCACACCGAGAGATTACACAATCAAGCTCAATAAGAAAGAAAAGAGAGCAGCGCTTAAGAGCGTGCTTACAGACAAGGTTAAGAATGACAGCCTTATCGTACTTGACAAGCTTGAGTTTGATGAGATCAAGACAAAGAATTTCGTTAAGGTGCTTGATAACCTTAAGATAAAGGGTAAGTCACTTGTAGTTCTTCCCGAGAAGGATGAGAAGGTTGTAATGTCAGCTAAGAACATTCCTTTATGCAAGACTGCTCTTACAAGCACAATCAATGTATATGATATCCTGGATGCTAAGACACTTGTTCTTACACAGGATGCTGTTAAGACTATCGAGGAGGTGTACGCATAATGGCAGATATTAAGTATTATGATGTAATCTTAAAGCCGGTCATCACAGAGAAGAGCATGAGCGGTTACGCTGATAAGAAGTATACATTCTTAGTTCATCCCGATGCTAACAAGACCATGATCAAGGAAGCGGTTGAGAAGCTTTTCGAGGGTGCTAAGGTAGAGAGCGTTAACACAATGAATCTCGATGGTAAGAAGAAGCGCCGCGGTATGACAGTGGGTCGTACAGCCAAGACTAAGAAGGCGATCGTTAAGCTTACAGCTGACAGCAAGGATATCGAGATATTCTCAGGTCTTTGATTTTTAACCCGAGATGAATGACTATAGGTCATAAGAATGACCTGATAACAAGTAAGAAAAGGAGATAAAAAGATGGGAATCAAGACATATAACCCATATACACCGTCAAGAAGAAATATGACCGGTTCTGATTTTTCAGAGATCACAAAGACGACTCCCGAGAAGAGCCTTCTTGCTCCGATCAAGAAGAATGCCGGACGTAACAACCAGGGTAAGATAACAGTTCGTCACCAGGGCGGCGGTAACAGGAAGAAATACAGAATAGTAGATTTTAAGCGTAACAGCAAGGACGGAATTCCTGCTGAGGTTAAGAGCATCGAGTACGATCCTAACAGAAGCGCCAACATCGCACTTATCTGCTACGCAGACGGCGAGAAGAGCTACATCTTAGCTCCCGAAGGACTTAAGGTTGGCCAGAAGCTTATGAACGGTGCCGATGCCGAGGTAAGAGTAGGTAACTGCCTTCCTCTTAACAACATCCCCGTAGGTACACTTGTACACAACATCGAACTTTATCCCGGCAAGGGCGGCCAGATGGTAAGAAGTGCGGGTAACTCAGCACAGCTTATGGCTAAAGAAGGTAAGTACGCAACATTACGTCTCCCTTCAGGCGAGATGAGAATGGTTCCTATAGTTTGTCGCGCGACAGTCGGTGTCGTAGGTAACGGTGAGCACAACCTGATTAACTTAGGTAAGGCAGGTCGTAAGCGTCACATGGGTATCAGACCTACAGTCAGAGGTTCGGTTATGAACCCCAACGACCATCCTCACGGTGGTGGTGAAGGTCGAGCACCTATCGGTCGTCCGGGTCCGAGCACTCCTTGGGGTAAGCCGGCACTCGGTCTTAAGACACGTAAGAAGAAGAAGGCTTCTAATAAGTTAATCGTTAGAAGACGCGACGGCAGAGCTATTAAGTAATTAGGAGGAGATTAAAATGGCTAGATCACTTAAAAAAGGTCCATTCGCAGATGCAAGCCTGCTTAAGGCAGTAGATGCTATGAATGCTTCAAATAACAAAACAGTCATTAAGACATGGTCACGTCGTTCTACGATATTTCCTTCTTTCGTAGGACACACAATTGCAGTCCATGACGGAAGAAAGCATGTACCTGTATATGTTACAGAGGACATGGTAGGACACAAGCTTGGAGAATTTGTAGCAACAAGAACTTACAGAGGCCACGGCAAGGACGAGAAGAAGTCCAAGGCTAAGTAAGTTATAAGACCTGAAAGGAGGTTAAATCTAAATGGCTAAAGGACATAGATCCCAGATAAAGAGAGAAAGAAATGCTAATAAAGACACAAGACCCTCTGCCAAGCTGTCATACGCCAGAGTATCAGTGCAGAAGGCTTGCTTCGTATTAGATGCGATAAGGGGTAAGGATGTGGATACAGCACTTGCTATCCTTGCATACAATCCCAGATATGCTTCAAGCGTAATCAAGAAGCTGCTTGAGTCGGCTATCGCTAACGCAGAGAATAACAATGGTATGAATCGTGACAATCTCTACATTGCAGAGTGCTACGCAGGTAAGGGCCCCACAATGAAGAGAGTAAGACCCAGAGCACAGGGCAGAGCTTACAGGATCGAGAAGAGAATGAGCAACATTACCATAGTGCTCGACGAGAGATAGGAAGGAGAACGATATGGGACAGAAAGTTAATCCTCATGGTCTGAGAGTCGGCGTTATCAAAGATTGGGATTCAAAGTGGTATGCAGACGCTGATTTCGCGGACTATCTGGTAGAAGATTACAATATCAGAAAGTTTTTGAAGAAGAAGCTCTATCAGGCCGGTGTCTCTAAGATAGAGATCGAGAGAGCCTCAGACAGAGTTAAGGTGGTTGTCTTCACTGCTAAGCCCGGTGTGGTTATCGGTAAGGGTGGCCAGGAGATAGAGAATACCAAGAAGGAGCTCGCTAAGCTCACAGACAAGAAGGTATTACTTGATATCAAGGAGATCAAGAGACCTGACAGAGATGCACAGCTTGTAGCTGAGAACATCGCTGGACAGCTTGAGAACCGTGTATCTTACAGACGTGCTATGAAGTCTACGATGTCAAGAACAATGAAGGCCGGCGTATTCGGAATCAAGGCCTGTGTATCAGGAAGACTCGGTGGCGCAGATATCGCACGTTCAGAGTTCTACAGCGAGGGTACAATCCCGCTTCAGACATTAAGAGCAGACATCGACTACGGCTTCGCTGAGGCTGATACCACATACGGTAAGATTGGTGTCAAGGTATGGATATATAAGGGCGAGATCCTCCCTTCCAAGAATAAGGATGAGGAAGTCGCAGAAGGGAGCGATGAATAATGTTAATGCCTAAGAGAGTAAAGCGCCGTAAGCAGTTCCGCGGTTCAATGACAGGTAAGGCGCTCCGCGGTAATCAGATCACAAACGGTGATTTCGGTCTTGTGGCTACAGAGCCCTGCTGGATCAAGTCTAATCAGATCGAGGCAGCCCGTATAGCCATGACACGTTACACCAAGCGTGGCGGTAAGGTATGGATCAAGATATTCCCTGATAAGCCTGTAACAGCAAAGCCTGCTGAGACTCGAATGGGTTCAGGTAAGGGAGCACTGGAGTACTGGGTAGCAGTAGTTAAGCCGGGTCGTGTAATGTTCGAGATCGGCGGCGTATCAGAAGAAGTTGCAAGAGAGGCACTTCGTCTTGCTATGCACAAGTTACCCTGCAAGTGTAAGATAGCTTCTAGAGCAGATTTGGAAGGCG
>JAFYBE010000009.1 GCA_017540355.1 Lachnospiraceae bacterium
CTCCGTTAATTCAAATAGAACTTAAGCTTATACTCCATAAAATCATTACCCGTAGGGAATGTTGCATACACTTCATTATCTGAAGGTCCCTGTACCCTGCAGTACCATCTCATTGCACTGAAATCATAGTTTCGCCAACTGTAGGGCTGAACAAGCCTTAAGTACATATAATACTTATCACTTCCATTCGGTTGATTCAAACCGTTATCAAACCATACCGAATATAAATATGACCAATGACTGTCAGGCCATTTCATATATACAGACGTTGCCTGCTGACCCGCTATAACAAACTCCTTTTTAACAGATATATTCAACTTTCCTGCCGGATTATAGTTATAATTTAGTCCGTTAATATCATTTGCCTCAAGCTTAATACCCGTAAATGTCGGCTCAAATACCATATAGCAATCCTTGCCGTTATAATTACTCCTGGTAAATGAAATCGAAGGCTCGTTGCTTGTATCCGACACGTAAGTGGCGTTACTTACATCTTTAAGTTTAATATTCTTTACAGGTGTAAGACTCAATGCTACCTTCTGTATCGTGCCCGACGCTTCGCTCTTAAATTCTTTTTCAACACCGCTTAGATTATTGGTCTTTGAAACCTTGGCAATAACGGTTACTTTGATTGCAAATGCCTTAGACCAGTCTAAAGGTGCATCAATATACATCGGCAGTATATTATACGATCTGCTTAAGTTGCTTGCAGACTGTCCCTGCTTATCCTGCCAGTTCTCTTTCCACTTAAAATACACATTCTTCTTAAATGAAATGGCATTGGGTCTGCTCTCTTTATTCGGATCCACAAGTTCGACTTTCCAGTCAAACCAGTAATAATACTGCTTCTTAACTCCGTTCTCTTCATATGTGGGCGCACCGTTAGTCCATGAAACGCTTGGAGTATATGCTCTGTTACGATCCATGGTCTCGGGAAGAAGAAGCTTAAGCTCAGTCTCGTCCTCTTCTATATCAGGGACCTCATCTACCGTGAGTCTGTACTCTGCCTGAACGACCTGACCATTCTTATCCTTCTGGATAACTGTCGCCACTATGGTATAGGTCTTGCCTTCCATAGACTTGACCGCAATAAACTCACCATCTGTATTTGTTGTAGAGAAACCGGCACCCGTAGGTATCGTCTCCGTTCCCGCAAGCTGTTCCTTGATAGTGTATGTGATCTTAGAGTATACACCGTCTCCTGTAAGCGGATTGACCATATTACCGGTTATAGGATCTTTGACATTGGCTGTATACTCTATGCTGTTCTTAAACTTATATCTTAACAGACCATTCTTGGTATCTTCGGTCTTTACTGGAGTATCAAATGTAATCTTTACAGGATATACCCCATCTGCGGTAACCTTGATACGCAGCTTGGCAAACTTGCGACTGTCCGCATTGCTTTCAGCCTTGATAACAAAGTATCCGTCCGTCTTCATATAGTCTGCAGGCGTCTTCCCTCCCGCATTCTTAACGGTCACCATTCCGTCACTGTTTATGGAAATGCACTGCTCAAATCCTTCCTTGACGGAAGATGGATCAATCGACCATGTAACACTGGTATCAACCTCGCCTGTATAATACTTCTTGGGCGTTACTATTGCATCATAATCCACAGTAGTAGAATCGCCGGCCATGGCTATCGTATCCGTACGTGACTGAGCAAATACTGTACCATCACTTGTTATAACTACATCTTTGATCTTGGAATCGGCTTCAATCACAAATTCCTTGTACAGCTTATCTATATCCGTGCTGTCATCTATCTCAGAGATTACATTACGCAATGCTATCTCTGATCTTGAGACCACTTCCTTATCGCCTACCGCAAAAGTGAAAGTGACTATGACCTTATTATCCTTAAGTGAGCTTAAATCTACTTCAAACGCCTTCAAAGTATCTGATAAAAGGTTCTCCGTAGAAGGCGACCATGATACAACATCTGCCAGTTTTGTACCCTTGGGGAACTTATCATTTGCAATATAAAGCTTGCTTTCATCTTCATCAAAGCGCAGTCTCGTCACAAAAGGGAATGTAATCGTCTTAGTGGAATCATCGGGATCCGTCTCAACAATGTCGCTGAATACATACAGAGTCTTGGACGAATCGTCATACGAAACTCCTCTGCTTGTCTCCAATAATATATCTCTTACCCTGTTGACCACTACCTGCTGCTCGTACTGAAGCTTGACATTCTTGTTGGCTAAACCAAAAGTGTGTGATCCGAATGACATAAAAGAAGCCACGCCAAGACCTACTATCGCGAATATCGCTATAGCAATAATAAGTTCAACCAATGAAAGGCCTAAGTTGTTTTTTCTACTTCTTTCCATATAAACCCTATATCAACCTATTGCAGAGTGTGCTTACCGGTTCCTTCGGTAAAAGTGATCGTGTATGTCCTCATACCGCTTGTAAATGTCATGTTATCCGTAGTTTCCGTTATATCCACTGAATGATCTTCCGTAAAAGACGAACTCTTACCGTCTGAAGTCACGCTCATGGTTCCCACAAGGATCTTCTCAAGTTCACCTGTGGAACGTTTATACTCAATCTTAAATGCACTGTTGTCATCAACCGCCAGTGTGTCTCCGTTACCAAGTGCAATGGTCCCTTTCGAAGAACCTATTCTGTTGTATTCCACCCCTTCTACGGCTTTAAGAATGTCTGTTGCGTTATCAATTGTAGCTATACTCTTCACCGCATAGTATCCGGGCTTATCCACGCCGACGCCGGCCCAACTGTTCTGCTCAGCCTTGCTGACTTTGCCATCTCCGTCATCATCAAGGTCTATATATCCCACCAGCATGTATTCAGCTGCCCTGCTCATTGCCCCGGTCTTGATATCATTAAGCTGTGCGTCCATCTTGCGCGCACCCTGTCTTGCCTCGGCTCCGAACAGCATACCCAGACTGTAACCGATAATTCCGAGCATAACAACCATAATGGCTATTACGACAATGAGCTCTATTAAAGAGAATCCTCTATCTTTTTCGCTTCTGATCATGTTATTCAATATCCACACTCTTAGTCCAGTTCTCGTATGTAACAAGGCTGGCTGTTGTCACTTCACCATCGGTTCCTTCGACCACAGATTTAATGCTTCCGGCATCCACGTCTCTGAATACATCCGACACCTTATATACTCCGTCTGCACTGTCATACAGTGCCAGGCATTCCTGTACTATCTCTGAATCTGCTTTAAACTCATAACTGGCCGGAGCACTGATCTTACCCTTGGCTATTATAGTGCCCACATGCTTTGATCCGCTTAAATCAACATTACAATTTGCTATAATGAGATCATATGACGAATCTGGCGTTACCGTGGCATTCACATTGGACATGTTATAGATTATAGCCTTTCCTTTACTTGAAGGGTCCTCATAAGTACGTGAAGTACCCGTGGGAACCGCCTCTTTAAGCATTTCTTCGTCTATGATATTCTCAAATACCGCATATCTGGTATCATCGGCATCAAGAGTCTTTCTTATAAGTGTACCCGAAGGCAGAGAATCCAGATCGCTTGTAAGCTTACTGATATACGCTGTATATTGGCTCTCGTATGATTCGCTCTCGTCTGCAAATGTCTCTGATATAGAATTATATACCTGCGTATATTCATCTTCGCCTTCAGCATTAGTCACTTTCTTGCGACTGCTTCTAGCACTTAGCAGTTCATACGCGCCTTCGGCGTTCCCAATCCTGCTTGCAGCTCCGGCCTCGGCAAGTGCAGCCATATCCACCTTAACTGTCACTATTCCTTCAGTGGGCAGAGTAAGACTCTTAAGATACTTACTCATATATCTCTCCACCGACTCTCTGTTGGCAGCATAATATATCTTGAAATACTCATTTGCCATCTCGTCACTGTCAAATTTCATATAATAGTAGACAAGATTGCTTCCTGTGCTTGTTCGGATAAACAATTTCTCAACATCCGGCGAACCATCTGACTTTTTCTTGATATATCCCTCAAGCGGAAGGTTATTAAGCCTTGACACCTTCTTATCCGTACTTATCTCCATCGCATCGCCTGATCCGACTTTGCTCATCATCTCATTATATTCAGTTAATGTAAGCGGGTTCTTGGCATATAAAGAACTGCCTACCACCTTATTCCCTTCGGAATCCTCAGATATTCTGCATCCGATACTCTCTCCGGGAACAAGATACATAAGCTGGTTGCTCTTTATGGCTATAGACTCACCGGTATATACATTCTTAGGCTTATCCTTCTCTTCATCAACCTCACCGATCTTAGTCTTATATTTGTCGTATGAACCAAGACCAATATATGCCCTTCCGGCTAACGACAGTTTCTTGATATTGGTCAGATCTATAGTGGTATCCGTACCGTTAACCAAGATAGCACTGCTGCTTGAAGAATCATCAAGCGAATTACCGAAACC
>JAFYBE010000067.1 GCA_017540355.1 Lachnospiraceae bacterium
CCTCATAGAGACCCTTGATTCTCTTATACTGACCGAACATGAAGCCGATCTCACGTGCACCTGTTCCGATATCTCCGGCAGGAACGTCCTCATCAGCTCCGATGTACTTAGACAACTCTGTCATAAAGCTCTGGCAGAACTTCATGATCTCATTATCAGACTTACCCTTGGGATCGAAATCCGAACCACCCTTACCACCGCCGATGGGAAGGGTTGTAAGACTGTTCTTGAATATCTGCTCAAAACCAAGGAACTTGATGATACCGAGGTTTACTGAAGGATGAAGTCTTAAACCACCCTTGTAAGGTCCAATAGCATTATTAAACTGAACTCTGAATCCTCTGTTAACCTGTACCTTGCCGTTGTCATCAACCCAGGGAACTCTGAACATGATCTGATGATCGGGCTCAGTGATTCTCTCAAGGATTGCGAGGTCACGATACTTCTGTTCGTCCTTCTCGATGACGGGCTTAAGTGTCTCAAGCACCTCTGTTACGGCCTGGATGAATTCAGGCTGATCGGCATCTCTCTTCTTTACTTTCTCTAATACTTCATCAACGTATGACATGTTTTTCTCCTCCTATTATAGTGATGTCATAATAACTTACATATTAAAAAACATAAAAAAGGGCGCCAAATATCACATTTGACGCCTTTGTCTTAACGATAATAACATATTGTATACAATTATGCAACACTAAAATTCAATTATTTTTCTAAGATAATCTATGAATAAATAAGGCCTGTTTTTACCTCAGATACTCACTCTTGACGTATCCTACGGTGTTCTTGTACTTAACCTTTGTCCAGCCGTCAGACTGCTTCTCGACTATCTCAAGCTTCTCACCGCCGTATACAACACCAAGTTTATTGGAATCGGTTGAAGGCTTCTCTCTTACCTTAACCGTATCCGTAGCCGTACCGGTTCCTGATGAAGGTGAATTCTTAGCAGCTTCGCTGTTAGTTGAAGATGACGAAGACGATGAAGAACTGTCTGTTTTCTTCGTGTTGTCTGCAGTATCTGTTTTATTATCCGTACTCTTGGTATTGTTATCGTTATCGTTATCGTTGCCGTTATTGTCATCGGCAGCATTATCATCATTATCTTCCGTTGCTTCGGCAACTTCCGTTGCGGCGGGCTCTAAGAACTCGGACTTTATAAATGCTTCCTTATCTTCATACTGGATCTTCGACCAGCCGTTAGCCTTCTCCTCCAAAAGCGTGAACTCCTGTCCCACTTCTGCTTTGCCGACCTTATCAGCCTTCTCGGAATCGGATGCTCTGACATTAACCACCGTTATGGCCTTAACCGTCTTAACAACCTCCTCAGGCTCTTCAGTCTCGGATTCGGTCTCAGACTCGGCTTCCGTTGATTCCTGCTCGGGAAGCTCGGCCTTTGCAAGTTCTTCTCCGACATCAACCTTCATCTGCACACCGAGTTCATCCATGAACTTTGCAAGCTCTGTGTTGGCTTCCATTATCTCGTTATACTTAACATTAACCGTATTGCTTAAGTCCTGTACATCGTCCTGTACGGATACAATCTTACAATACTCGATTATCTTGTCATCCTGAGGATCTTCGTTGATATAGTATCTTCCGCTTTCATCGGCACATACATACCATACGTTCATACCCGGAACAAGTTCCTCAAACTCCTTAAGCTTTACTTCATAATGAACAAAAGCAAGATAAGACTTGTCTATCGGACCCGGCTTTGTATAGCAGATTATATTGGGATAGCTCTCAACATACTCCGACTTCTTCTGTATGACGATCTTCTCTTTGTCATCAAGTCCGCTTCTAAGTGACTCAATGGCCTCTATATCGCCGTCCGCCATAGCGGCATAATACTTCTTCATCAGGTTGTTGACTTCGGGATATGCATCCTTTTTAAGTGCCTCATCCGTGATGGCATATTCTTCGGTTACCTCGCTTGACTCTTCCGTAAGCACATTAACGGCTTCCTTGGATCTCTTGGCAATCTTCGAAGAAACGGTAACTGCCGTCACCAAAAGCACTATAAATGCCAGAACCGTAATGATTATCCTCTTATTATCTTTAACGAGTTCAACAACATCCTTTATCCATTCAACGAACCCGTTTGCCTTCTTATTGTCCACGATACTACTCTCCTTAAAAAATGTGCCCGACAGGAATCGAACCTGCATTAAAGGCGTCGGAGGCCTTCGTTCTATCCATTAGACTACGGGCACAGTGTAACATCTAATGGCGTTTCTCATTAATTGTTACGAAATTGTTACAGCCTATCTATACTACCATATAACACTTCTATTGTCTAGCATATATGGTATAGCCTTCATCTTCCGCAAGCTCAGTCATCTTCTCTTCCACATACTTAAGTCGTGCCACATGATAACTGTAAAGCACCGGCCATTTCGCTTCATTGTACTTGCTGTCCCTAAGCTCCGGACATATCATGACATAATTACAGTCCTCGATATTCTCACACTCCTCAGGCACAACATCATGGTAGAACTTAAGCACGTACTTCTGATAATCATCCGTATAATACATCTTATCTATCTTTGATGTATCTATCTTTGCAAAAACAGCCTCTATCTTATTCTCTCTGTCCGCAAAAGGCTCATTATAATAACTGCCGAACACTTTAACGAACGTCACAAAGAGGAAGATGCACATAAAGAATACACCGAAAACCGCCTTAACCTTATCAACCGCATATGTCTCGAAGAATGAATAGAGTATATGCATAAGTCCGAACGATATTGGAATCATCAAAAAGCTTAAGACTCTCTGATACGGATGTACGCTCTGTATGATAAGCATAATCGGAACAACAAGAAGTGATACCGATACGAATACACTCACAAACACCCTCGTCCTCTTATAATACAGCTGCTTCATCGCATTCATTGCATTCCACAGTATAAGCAGCACCGAAAGGCTTATAAGCATAATTCCCGAATAGCTGTAAAAATTCCCGAACAGTCCCGAAAAATACTGCGGAAGTGTATGGAAACATACCGATCTGTCGATGCTCTGTATATAAGGCGTCGCAAGCATATATTTCATACCGGTCGAAATCGACGCAAACGGATGCTTAAGCGCAATAACTGCCTGATGTACTCCGAACATCGCGCTTTCTGCATCTTTGCTTATAAGGTTGGCACCGATAGCCATCCATATTATGCTGTACATGGCAAAAGTCACCGCACCTGCAGCTACGGCAGCCACGATAAGTCTCTTAAGCCTGTCGATGTATCTTTTCATAAGAAGATATACACCGCCGGTTACGCATGTGGGTATTACCCAATATAAAGAACTCGGAACTATATACATACCCAACGCCAGCGCTGCAGCAAAGATTATATAGTTACGCTTTTTGTTCATTCCGATACCGATATGATAAATCTCAAAAATCGCCACAAGATAGCATGTCGTCGCAAGCGTATATCCTCTTCCCTGTACGGAGAGTCTGTATACCAGATATGCACCGGCATACATTGCGGTTGCGGCTGTCGCATAATACTTGTTCATAAATCTGGTGGAAATTTGATAAATAAGTATAAGATTGGCCACGGCAGCTATACAAGACACGCTTCTTAAGCCGATGTATGGATTGCCAAAAAAATCAAATACCGCAGATATAACCGAATAACCCACATGATTGTTCGGAACAGGCCAGTGAATGGCCGCATATATCGGTCCTCTGCTTATGAAATAATAGTAAGTATAGAGTTCGTCATACCACGGCTTGTTGGTAAACATCATTCGGATGTACTCTACGGCCATTATGACGATAAATACCGTTACGACTATATTCTCTTTTAAAATCTGTGCTGTTTTTTTGATATTATTCATCAGTTTAATCCGTATATGTTTATCCAGTATCTCTCAATAAGACAGCTGTCAATAAGTTCTGAATCAACGCCCATTTCCTTCCAGTCAGCCACAATATCCTCTCTTGAATTGAAGCTTCCGAAAAAAAATACGTCCGGCTCATTCTTCGCAAGTCTTAAGACATCCTCATCGCTTAGCGAATCACTTACGTTATCATACATTTCAGGTATCAGTCTGTCAATCTCGGCATCATACAGATATACAGACACATCCGGCCTGTAGTAACCCATTATCGCAGTTACATGATCAAAATTGGTGATAACTGACGCTCCTGAAGGAATGAGTGTCATGGCTTCAGCCGCATGATCCATCTGGATAATCTTCTTCCCCTCTTCTGCCTCAAATCCCGACATCGAAAGAACTCCGGTCAAAACAAACGGGCATAGCAAAACGACCGCCATTCTGCCTGAAAATACTCTGCTTATCATGATTGCGACACCAAGCCACAATCCGCCCAGTGCAGGAATCATATATCTGTATACAAAGATCGGAGTACCCGCAATTGAAAGTATGAATCCGCTCAAAACAACGATTGCAAGCGGGCTTATACATATGATGAGGTCAACGACATTATCACCCTCGTCGCTGTCCTTTCCCGCAGCTCTGCACTTTAATACAAACATCACAAAAGCCGCGCCCAGTGCAAGTACCGTTAGTCCCACAGCTATGTAAGGCATATATCTTATATAAGTCACCGGAAGCAATATAAACTTTATGCACCCGGGAATACTGCGCATGGTAAGCGGTTGAATCCAGTAATTGCCGCTTATATTGCCCATCTGCGCCTTAAGCACGGGAAGCCATGGCGCATATGACACCGCAGAAACCAGCATGCAGATAATCAGATGTATAAGCGCCTTCTTTTCAGTCGCCCTGTTTTTTATCATGATACAGAATAACGCCACATAGATTCCTGCAACGGCGATACACGCATAGTACTGCGTATAAGCCGTCAGTATTCCAAGCATCGTGAATATGATCCATGTCCCGTTTCCAGTCTCAGTCTCCTTATCGCACATCCTAAGCGCAGTTAATACCTCTGCAGTTATAAGAAGCAACGCAAGCGAATACATCCTGATCTCTGTATAATATGTGTCAAGCTGCGGCATCAGGCTGATTAACAGCATAAAAAAGCCTGCAACAAAGACTCCGTATCTCTTCCTTATATACGTCAGTGCCAGGACGAACAGTCCGACCCATGGTAATATCGAGGCAGCTTTGGCTCCCTGTACCAGAGCACCTTTGCCCAAAAGCGCGGTATATACACTTGTGAAGGCCTTAAGATACATATAGTAAAAAGGCGGATGAACATCCTTGGCCGTGAGGCTTATGATATCAGCAAACCCACCCCTGATAAAGCCCATGGAAAAAGTCTCATCATACCATATGTCATTGCCGGATATAAAACGGCATACAGAAAGTATCGCGATCAGGCTGACCGCGAAACAAATTATTCCTGCAATATTCAAAACCTTATCATCCGACCTGTTATCACGCATATAATCAGTATATCATTTGCCCACTTGTATGTAAAATGCTATACTTATCTTCATGAAGAAGAGCAAAGACGATATAATCTGTACTTTAACGATCGTCCTGTCCTGGATGGTCAGGATCATATATGTGCTTACTACAACCGTCGGCGAAAGGCAGCATGATCTGGGCTATGCCACCTTGTTAAGTGACGATAAAGTCAATCCCGGACATCTCGGATACGTGGAATACATCGCAAAATTTCACCATCTTCCCGATTTTGATCCCTTTTCAATATTTTCATACTATCATCCTCCCGTTCATCATATAATAGCGGGAACGGTTGTTGATATCGCGCACAGGTTGGGTATAAGCGAGCCCTATGTATATGAGTTCATTCAGCTTCCGACCTGTATATACGGTTGTATTACCGTCTTTATCGCATACAGAATACTTAAGCTTTTATGCAGCGATTCACGTTATATCTGTATACCGCTTGCACTTATCGCCTTCCATCCCGGGCTTATATATATGTGCGGTACGGTCAACAACGATATGCTTGCCGCAATGATAAGTTTTATATGCATATATAACAGCCTTTTATGGATCAATCGCGGATACAGAACAAAGGAACTTGTCTATATGGCTTTAAGTATTGGTATGGGCCTTATATCCAAGCTTAATGTCGCGGTTTTGATCTTCCCGATGGGCATGGTAATGCTGTCACACTTTATCAAAAGTATTAAAGAGGGCCGACTTATAAGTTGCATAAAGCAATACCTGCTATTTGCCGTCATCTCCCTTCCCATAGGTCTGTCATGGACGGTACGCAACTTAATCCGCTTTGCTTCAAAGCCCGGTATTTCTTCGGCAACTCCGGAGTCCAATCAGTACCTCGGTTCCTATCCTCTATCGGAGATAATAGGTCTTCCCGTAAAGTCATCGATATCATTCCCCTTCCATTCGGAGAATGCCGTATACTGTCACAATGCCTGGTCCATCCTTTTTAAGACTTCTCTTTTCAGTGAGATGTTTCCTGAGGATATAACAGCACCGGCGCTTATGTTCTGCCGTCTGGCCTTCATAATTGCGGTACTGCTCGGCTTTGTATGTGCGATATTATCGCTTACACTTCCTATAGTCAGAATAAAGAAAGGTGACAAGGATACAGGACTGTTCCTTTTGGCAGGATATGCCTCTGTCCTCATCACCTATGTTCTTTTTGTAATAAAGTACCCTTATACCTGCAGTTGTGACTTCAGATACGTTCCTACCGCACTTCTGTATGCGGCCGTATCACTTATACCGCTGAGGGCATCTCTGTCAAGTGAGCCTGCGGTTCAGTCAGAGGTTCAAGCCAGTTAGTGCTTCTGTGATATCTGTACGCATGGTCCGTCAGTACCTCTTCGGGTGTTAAATTCGTCGCATTTATCTCTTTTACCATTTCAGAAAGATGCAATCCGTTTTCAGCCGCATCGTTTATCGCAACAACTATAACTTCATTTACCGAACTTGGAAGAAGATAAAAATCACAACCCAAAGTCTCGCCCACATCATGAAGCATACCCGGATAGGCTATTACGGCAGCGCCGTTGCTTTTTGACTGATTGGTGATGACATACATCATGGGATTAACGTCAAAGGTGTCTCTTAACATTTCTTCGATTCTTTGCTTTTCAGCGCTTTCATCTTCACCTTCATATCTTTCTTCAACCATCTCCATAAGTACGCTTACTATGTCTTTCATAATCGGCGGAGATTTGCGTGTTACCGAATTGATTGCATCCGTATAGAGTTTCTTTACGTTGATGGCCCACTCATCCATATGTTCATTCCTGATCATAATTGATCCTTTTCCTATGCTGTCTTCCTCGATATCCACATAGAATACTACTGCCATATCATAAAACTCCACATGCGGAACTTCCTTAAGCTGCCTTCCGTTCTTATCCTTATCTATAAGTTTGATTGAAAGCCTTCTTCTCACCCACTCATAGTCCAAAAATCTATCCGCATCAAACTCAATTTCATCCCTGCACTCTGCTCTTGCAGCGATTATTCCCGTTGTAATATCCTGCAGGCTTTTGCCGTTTACATAGTCCTCATAGGCATCATCCAGATATATGTTGGGTGCCATTCTTGAACCCTTTTTTCTTATCGTCAGTCCGTTTTTTACGGTCGAATTGTTCTTCGTGACTTTATTGATCTTAACCGTATACTCATCCCCGTAATATTCATCAAGCTTCTCCCTTATGCTCTCCAAAAAATCATTGATATTGTTCATTTACTTCTCCTTTCGTTTTTGCACACAAAAAAGGCAACGATATGATCGTTGCCTTAATAAGTATTCTGCAGAAAAAATTAAACTCTTGACAGATATTCTCCCGTACGTGTATCGATCTTGATTGTCTCACCCTGATCTACGAAGAGAGGAACCTGTACCATTGCACCTGTCTCAACGGTAGCCGGCTTGGTAGCACCTGTAGCCGTATCACCCTTGAAGCCGGGCTCTGTCTCTGTGATGACCAACTCTACAAATAACGGAGGCTCAACCGAGAATACCTCTCCCTTATGTGAGCAGACCTTACATACTTCATTCTCCTTAACGAACTTGAGCGCATCGCCGACTGCGTCCTGATTAAGCGCTACCTGCTCGTATGTCTCCTGATCCATGAAGTAGTACAGATCTCCGTCATTATACAGATACTGCATATCTTTTCTATCCACATGAGCCTTGGGGCACTTCTCAGTAGGTCTGAATGTCTTCTCTACCACACCACCTGACTTGATGTTCTTAAGCTTTGTTCTGACAAAGGCTGCACCTTTACCGGGCTTAACATGCTGGAACTCAATAATCTGGTATACATTACCCTCAAGCTCTATAGTAACTCCATTTCTGAAATCACCTGCTGCTATCATACATAATCCTCCTAATATTCGACAAATAATTCCCTACTAGTTTATACTAAGTCAGAGCGTTTTTCAATACTCTTTTTCAACCTTTTTCTGTATTCTTTAAGGACAAAGTATTCGAGTCTTCTCTTAAGTATTATCTGTATCTCTTCATGCGGATCGATATACTTTACCATATATGACTTTATTCCCGCTCTTTTGGCTCCCCATACATCGGTAAATATCTGGTCTCCGACAGATATCGTATTATCAGTGTTCGTACCCATCATCTCACAGGCCTTTAAATAACCGCCGATTGCAGGCTTGCCGGCTTTATATATGGTATATACATTTACGTCCTTATTGAACAAGTCCACTCTTTCTTTCTTGTTATTGGATAAGAGTGTACATGCAAAACCGATCGCTTTAAGTCTTTTAAACAGCTCAATACTTTTGTCATCTGCCGGAGCACCGTGAGTGACAAGGGTGTTGTCTATATCGTATATGATTCCTCTGACACCGGACTCATATAGTTTCTCATACGGTATCTCATATGCCGATTCATAGTATTCATCAGGATATAATCTTTCAAACATAGTCATATAATATCAGAGTTGCATAAGAAAATCAAAATACCCACTGCATATGCAATGGGTACTTTAAAGAGGGAGGAGAAAATGAAAAATGTATGTTTCGTGTAATCTTTATTTTGCAATTACGACACCGTCTTCCGAACTGAATATCTTATCTGCACTTCCTACGAAGTAATTGTATTCCTGTAAAACGCTGTCCTGCTGCATCGCAGATATTGCCTTAGCCACGTCGAGCTTTTCAATATCCTTGGTGCTTCCGATGTAGGAGTGGTCATCGCCTTTGTTAAACTCAAGTGAAACGCTGTTGGGATCTGTAGTCCTGGGGCGATTGTCTACCTCAACGATGTCAAGGGCCTTGGGCTGCTGCTCCTTAGGCTCAATGGGCTTAACCTCTTCTACGGGCTTAACCTGCTCTACCTTGGGTATATTTTCTATTCTGAAGTTGTTCTGAAAGGCACCGAAGCCGCCGTATCCAACATCATATATACTCATCGTTTGCTCCTAAAGCTGTAAGTGAATGTTTCTTACTGCTTACACTTAATATATCGAACAGGTTCGGCTAATACTTAATACCTAAAGATTATATTATTTTGACTCTTTGATTAAGTACACATCGTGTTACTATTGTATTATTCCCGATGCCTTCAAAAGCTGCTTTGTATATTCATGCTGCGGATTTCTGTATACTCGGTCAATCTCTCCCTGCTCTACTATTATTCCGTTCTTCATGACCATCACTCTGTCACAAAGCTGATATACGACTCTTAAATCATGTGAAATGAATAAAATCGACAGTCCGAGGCTTTCCTGCAAATCATCAAGCAGCTTAAGTATCTGTGCCTGTATCGTAACATCGAGCGCCGATACGGGTTCATCCGCAAGCAAAAGCTTGGGATCCATCATAAGACTCTCTGCTATACATACTCTCTGTCTCTGCCCTCCCGACAGTTCGGACGGCTTATGCGTTAAGTATTTCTCATCAAGTCCCGCCTGGCCGAGTCTTTCTTTTGCCTTGACAAGACGCTGCTCTGCCGATAAGTTCGTCAGATTCTTAAGCGGTTCTTCAAGTATAAACTGCACGGTCTTTGCGGGATTTAAACTGCTGTACGGATCCTGGAATATCATCTGAGGATGGGTACTTCCGTGAATAACTTCACCGGAATCGGGCTTTATAAGTCCGAGTATAACCTTGGCCAGTGTTGATTTACCGCAGCCGGACTCACCGACAAGCCCCACTATCTCGCCTTCCTTAATCTCAAAACTTATACCTTTTAATACCTCTATTCTGTTACGCTTATCGAAGATTGTGTGTCTTTCTTTCAGAAAAGAGACGTGCACATCCTTCACTTCCAGTATGTTACTCATCAAGATTCACCTTAGGTATCGAATCAATTAAGTGCTTAGTATAATCTTCCTTGGGGTTATTGAATATCTCCTCTGTATTGCCGCTTTCCACGACATAGCCACCCTTCATCACAAGCACTCTTCCGCATAACTGCCTTACCAGACTTAAGTCATGGGATATGAAAAGTATTGCCGTGTTGTGCTTTTTGTTGATGTGCTTAAGCAGCTTGACTATCTCGGCCTGCACGGTCACATCCAAAGCCGTTGTAGGCTCATCCGCAATAAGAAGCTTCGGGGTGTTTATCATGGCTGCAGCAATCATCACACGCTGCCTCATTCCGCCCGAAAGCTGATGAGGATAGGAATTATAGACTCGCTCGGGGTCGTCAAGATCCACATGGCTTAGAACCTCCAAAGCCCTTCTTTTTCTCTCTTCGGGCGTAGCCTTCGTATGTATCCTCATGGCTTCCTCTACCTGCCAGCCTATCTTCTTGACCGGATTAAGACTCGTCATGGGCTCCTGGAACACCATGCTTATCTCATCACCCTGAAGACCTCGCAGCGTCTCTCTGGGGCAGCCCAAAATATCCGTTCCCTCAAAGAGTATCTGCCCTCTTTTCTTGGCATCGTGACGGCTTAAAAGCCCCGCAATCGCAAGAGCCGACATGGATTTGCCCGAACCGGATTCACCCACGAGTCCTACTATCTCGCCCTCTTCCATATCAAGGTCGAAATCATAAACTACCGTCTCGGGAACTATATGATCATGAAATTCTATATTCAGATCTTCAACATGTAAAAGCATATTCTCACCTATCTGTCGGTTATCACTTTACTCTTGCCGAGTAAAGATATGCCAAGTACCATCACTATGAGTGTAAGACCGGGAGCCAGTGCCATTCCCGGCGCATTAAACAGGTATGTCTGTGCATCCGAAAGCATTCTTCCAAGCGAAGCTACGGGCGGCTGCACGCCTATACCCAAAAAGCTTAAACCGGCTTCTGCCAGAACCGCATTATTAAAGCCGATAAGGATTGAATTGATCAACACCTTAACGATATTCGGAAGTATATGCACAAACATTATTCTTAAATCACTTGCTCCTGCCAAAGAAGCGCTCTTAACATAGTCGAGATTCCTCGCTCTTACGTATTCGGCTCTTACTATTCTGACATAGCTGGGAATAAACGCTATTCCGAGTGCTATCAAAAGCTGTATTCTTCCCGAACCCATGATTGCAACAAATACAAGTGCAAGCAAAAGGCTTGGGAAAGAGAACATCACATCATTAAAACGCATGAATATGTCATCGACAAGTCCGCCGTAATATCCTGTAAATGCCCCGATTATCGTTCCGATTAACGTACCGATAAAAACCGTTCCGAGGCCGATTATCAACGTGGTGCCCGTACCCGCCATTACACGGCTAAGTATATCCCTTCCGAAGTTGTCGCATCCGAAAGGATGAGAAAGACTTGCACCGGCCATTTTCATGGCATTGTCCATTGTCTCTGTACTGTACGGCGTCCAGAATATGCCTATGATTGCGGGAATCAGCACGATTGCCGTAAGGATAAGTCCCAATGTGAAGTTAAAATCCTTAAATGCTCTCTTCATCACTTATCCCCCTCCGCTACGGCTGTTCTGGGGTCGATAATCCTGTATAAAACATCCACCAAAAGGTTGGATACTATTACAAGAATAGCTATACATACGATTATTGCTTCTACAACGGGATAGTCCCTGTTCTGTATGGATGTTAACAGTATTCTGCCAAGTCCCGGTATTCCGAAAACCTGCTCAATGACAATTGAGCCGGCAATCATATCCGCAAGTGCCATTCCGAAGAAAGTCACAACGGGAATGCAGGCATTCTTAAGAAGATGCTTATAGAAAACATCCTTGGTACTGTTACCTCTGCTGTATGCGGTTCTCGCATAGTCCTTTTTCTTTTCAGTTATCAGTCCTCCGTAAAGAAGGCTGAATGCCATTGCACTTTTGGGGAGAGCTATGGCCAGAGCCGGCCAGAACATATATCCCATAAATCTGCCCATATTTATATCATAAGAAACATATCCTCCGGGCGCAAAAAGATGAAGCCCCAGGCCGAATATGAGCGTTAATATGATACCGCCGAAAAAGGGCGGAACAGACATTATGACCTGATTGATTATCTGTATGACCTTATCGACATGACTGTTCTCATATCTGGCGGCCAGAATCGCAATAAAAACAGACATTACTATCATCAGTATAAATGAATATAATGTCAGGATTACGGTAACAGGCAGCTTCCCTGCTATAAGTCCCGTTACCGGGACATTATAGCTGTAGGAAGTACCGAAATCACCTTTTAATACACCGCCGATCCATTCCATGAACCTGACGGCTACAGGTTTGTTAAGCCCCATAGACTCTCTGAGAGCCTGAAGCTTTTCGGGCGTGGCCTGTGTTCCGAGCTTAGCCACTGCCGGATCACCCGGTATAAGCGAAAAAGCAAAGAACACCAAACATGCCACTACCAGAATTGTCAGTATGCTGCTGACGATCTTTTTGATTACAACATTCATCTGTCTGTCTATTTAACAGGCTTAATCTTACTTATATCCTGTGCATATAAGGGATAGAATTCATATCCCGTAAACTTCTTGTTGATTGCAACAAGCTCTGCAGGGTCCTGTATATATACATTCGCTGCTTCTTTTGCCAAGATTTCTTCGCACTTCTTGTAGTATTCGGTCTGAGTTGCATCATCAGTGCTGTTGATTGCGGCATTATATGCCTCATCATACTCTTTACTGTTGAAGTTAACAAAGTTATTGCCCGCATCAGATACAAATCTTCCAAGCAATGCTCTGGGGCTTAATGTCGATGCATCAACTCCGATAACCGTTGCCTCATAATCTCTTCCGGTGTATACATCGGAAAGCCATGAGCTCCACTCTATAAGTTCGATATTGGCTGTTACGCCTATAGCCTTGAACTCTTCCTTAAGTACCTGAGCCGTATCAACATGCTGTGTATAGTTGGACGGAACCTTGATTGTAAATTCAAATCCGTCCGGATAACCTGCCTCTGCCAAAAGAGCCTTGGCCTTTTCAACATCGGTATTGTATGTGTCGTTAAGCTCCGGCATATAGTACTTGCCGAATGAAGGGAACATACTGCTTCCTATCTCGGTTCCTCTTCCGTCGAACGCATAATCCATTATCTCCTTGGGACTTATGGCATAGCAAAGTGCCTGACGTACCTTTACATCGTTAAAAGGTTCAGCGGCATTGTTAAGATACAAAGCCTGAACAAGGTTCATAGTACCTTCTTCAATCTTAAAATTATCGGAAAGCTGCTCAGCCTGTGCGGTCGTAACTCTGGGGAACATATCAACCGCACCGCCTTCAAGGTTCATGACGATGGTGTCGGGATTGGATATGATCTTGAATGTAACATTCTCGATATATGCCTTCTCACCCCAGTAACCGTCATATCGCTTGAGTATGATATTCTCCTGAGGGCTTCTTGATACGTACATATACGGACCTGTTCCGATAGGCTCATTAGCCGTATTGTCGATATTTGAAGCCGGCAGTATAGCCGTTGTCATATTGCTGATGAAGTCAGTATCGGGTGTGACGAGCGTAATCACCACATGCTTATCATCAGATTTTGTAACACTCTCAATATTAGAAAATGCCGCTACCAGCGGGTCTCCGCTACCGGTATCGGCACATCTTTCAATGGATGCTATAATGTCCTCTACCGTAACAGGTTCTCCGTTATGGAATGTGATACCGTCACGTAATGTGAAGGTATAGGTCTTACCCTCATCATCGACAGTGTACTCGCTTGCTACTGCAGGGACTAAGTCTCCGTTACTATTTGGTTTTACAAGGCCCTCGAAAATATTGAACAATACTTCTCTGGTTCCTGCCGCCATAGCTAAATGGGGGTCAAGACTGTCTTCAATATCCTGAGGAATACCAACAGTAATCGTCTCTCCATCGCCTGCCTTGTCACCTCCGCATCCGCACAGTGCAACAGTCAGCATGAGTACAAGTGCCGATACAAGGAGGTTTTTGAATCTTCTCATAATTGTCTCCTCTCTCGTTCACTTGTATTGAACGATTATGATTGAAAAATATTATCTTTAATTACCTGACATTACCTTCTTAAGCTCGTCCATGAAGGTGTTCAGGTCCTTAAATTCTCTGTAAACTGAGGCAAATCTTACGTATGCAACCTCATCAAGTGCCTTAAGCTTGGTCATGAGAATCTCACCAATCTTATCACTGGGAATCTCTTTCTCTTCGAGATTGAATATCTCAAGTTCGACCTCATCCACAAGTTTGGTAATATCAGCCGCACTTACAGGCCTCTTATGGCATGCGCGTAATACGCCGCTCTCTATCTTGGCTCTGTCATATGCTTCTCTGTTATTATCCTTCTTGATGATGATAAGCGGTATAGTCTCTACCTTCTCATATGTGGTAAATCTCTTACCGCACTCATCGCAGACTCTTCTTCTTCTGATTGAGTTATTCTCATCAGCCGGTCTGGAATCGATTACTCGTGTGTTCTCGTGACTGCAAAACGGACACTTCATAGTGCTACCCCTCTATCTACTAAATATATTGCTCATGTATACACATGAATCCATCATCTAGTATTATATCGGCAGAATAGCATTATGTCAACTATATATTGTGGAGCTGTAAGCCGGGTTCTGTCATTTAAGATGATCATCTATCTAGGACGATCGTTACCGACCGCCTCAAGCAACCTACCCGGAGACGAGACGGGCAGCCTCATGGTCTCCTTATTTGGTCTTGCTTCGGATGGGGTTTACACGGCTGCATCCGTTACCGGATACACGGTGGTCTCTTACACCGCCTTTTCACCCTTACGCCGCATAAGCGACGCGGTTCTTTTCTGTTGCACTGTCCCGGGAGTCACCTCCGCCGGACGTTATCCGGCATCCTGCCCTTCGAAGCCCGGACTTTCCTCGTACCTGTTAAGGTCCGCGATCATCCGCCCCACAATATTACTTTTTCCTGTTATAGTAATCCTTCAGTTCATCAAGACTGGCCTGGAACTTCTTGGATACCATTCTCGGATTGCCTTTTATGATAAGCTTGTTAAGTTTCTCACGAAAACTGAATAATTGCAATACCCTGTCTTTCATCATACCGGCTTTGGTACGAAGTTCGATAAGCTCTTCCTTTGCTGCTTCAGGTATCGGTATCATATCCTTTGCACTGTTAAGTGCATTCTCAACCGACGTCAGCATATCAGTAATCTGAGCCGTACGTCTGTCTACCCACTTATCTTTCTCATCAGTGGCCACTGCCAGTATAACATCAACACGTTTCTGCATACGCTCGGCTTCCGCCTTGATACTCTCCATCCTGACAAGAATGTCTCTTAGATCAAGAGCCGCCTTGAATGATAAAGAAAAATCAGCCACAAACGCAATGGTTACGAAAAATAAAAGCCACTGCTCAACCCTGCCCGGAACGGCTTTTTCAAACATTTCAACAGGAATATGGATGAACTTGTTAAGTAATACCGCAGCCAGTCCCCATCCCAAAGAAGCCCAGAGGCAGACATAGCCGTGAATGTTAAGCGGAATATGAGAATAGTCCCAATATCTGACTTTAAACAATGCTTCCATTAATGCACCGGTTACAAGCTCAAGTAACGAAGCACCTATCATTCCCGCCAGAAACGTCAGTACAATGTTGCTCTTAAACGGGGCACCGGCAATTAACATCACCGTCGTTCCACATCCGTATATGGGTATCATGGGTCCACGCATAAAGCCTCTGTTGGTCAGATGTCTTTCTATTATGGAACAATATGTACACTCCCATATCCATCCGATAAAACAATATGTATAGAAAAAAAACATCCACTGAGTAATCGTATATCCCATTTCAGCACACCATATTATGACTCATTACACGAGTACACCCATTCATTTAATTTTCAGCCTGCAATATTAATCTGCTATTCCAGCTTAAACTTGCCGACCTCGGCCTCAAGCTTATCGGATATCTCACTGCTTGCCATAGCCTCTTCATCAATAAGAAACATGTTGTTGGACATCTCGATAGACCTTTCAGCTGTCTTCGTAACACCGTTGGCAGCTGTCTCCACCGCATCGTTAACCGAATTCGTCGACTTCTTGATAAGATCGATATTGCCCTGAATCTGTCCTGAGGCTTCGGCGAAACGCTCCATCATATCCGTTATTCGCTCAGCCGACTGTATATATTCATCACTGATCGTTACAAGATTCGTAAAGCCTCCGATTGTTGTCTCATTGACAAAATCTATCATGCTCTCAGCTTCTGCGGAAAGCTCGTTAACCGCAGATATAACTTCGGCGGATACTGTCTGTATTTCTGTTGCGGCTGCCTGCGAATTCTTGGCAAGTTCACCAATCTCTGTAGCCACGACTGCGAAGCCTCTTCCCGCTTCTCCGGCACGTGCTGCCTCTATCGAGGCATTAAGTGCAAGGAGATTGGTCTGATCTGAAATTGCAATAATATTGCCCGTCAGATCCTCTATGCGCTTAACAGCCTTGGATCTTTCAATCTTATCATTAACCGATTCTGCCATCGAAGCCACTTTAACTTCAGCCGAATCACGTTCTCTCTTGGCATCCTGTCCGATCTTGGAGGCCGAACCTCTTACTTCATGAGCAAAGCTCCTTCCGCCGTCGATCTCTTCAACGATTCCGTTAAATGAAGTCGTTATATCCGACATAAGACCGTTGATCTCATTGATAGATGCAGCCGTCTCCTGCATGGTCGCACTCATATCGGTCATTGTCTCGGAAATCGCCTCGGCATCACCGCGTGCACCGCGGACATTATCCGCAATACCTGATGATGATCTGTTAAGATCGTTTGATTCTCTGTGTATCGAAAGGAGGATTTCACGTATTAAGCCAATAAGCTTATTGATATTACCGCCTATAACTTCAAATTCATCTCCCGAATTGATCTCTATCTGTCTTGTAAGGTCCCCGTCACCCTTGGTAAGCTCCACAACCTTATCATTAAGCAACCTAAACTTTTTGCTTAAAACACGAAGAATTACAACAAGGAGCACAATGCCCACAACCAGAATAGCCAGGCACATGAAGACAATGGAACGCATAAGTCCGGAGGTCTGTTCCTTGACCCATTCCATACTTACATCAACACCAACTGCAGCAACAACCTTGCCATCCGAATAAATAGGACTGTATGCCGATATGTGTGTTCCCCAGTCATCGGTATAAGGCTCACTGCTTGACACAACCTGACCCGACAAAGCCGGCAGAGCTTCATCATCATCAAATTCGTCACCTATAGGGGCAAAATCCTCAGTCTGAGAATCTACGGCATATTCCATTCCGCCGCCTGCCGCAGGACGAACTGTATATACATATTCAACTCCGGTTCTGTCCAGATAATCCGTAAGATAATAACTTACCTCCAGATATTCCTCGGTATTCTCCTCTCCGGGCTGAACGGCTGTTATAGTACTTCCGTCGGCATTGATCGCAACACATGAAGCAATGCTCTCCGCAGTATACTTGATCTGATCCACAAGTGCGGAATACGACTTGTTATATGCAATCAAACCCAAAGCCGCATCAGATACCAAAAAAAGCAATACTACACCTATGATGATCTTATTAGTGACACTTATTCTTCTGACCTTCATCGCAACTCTCCTTTACCCTCACAAAAACTACTACACTACTCTTTATCAGTCTTTGACGTGTCATCAGTCACTTTTGATTATATCTTTATTCAATTGGTACTTCAAGCAAAATTCGCATACATTTTTCGCAAAATAGTTATATTTTGCTGAAATCTATTATAGGCTCTTTCGGCTCTTTTACCGTTTGTACGCTCTTGGCATATAATACGGGACCTAAGCCCTGATAAGCCTCTTCTGCCTCAAGATGTATGGTGGCCTGCACTCTTACCCACTCTTTTTCGGGAATGCTCATTGCATCCTTCCACTTGCATATAAATCCCAAAAATGCCATATCATCCGCACAGCAGGTCATCGCCATACGTCCCGGAACAAACACATCCGCAGGCATATTCGGAGGTTTTATTACATTACCTATATACTCTATGGTCTTACCGTCATAACGTTCCATATTGTCCATAATGTCAATATACCATATGGCATATCCGGTATCGTCGAGCTTTATAACGTCGGCATCAAGATCATATGGCAGTTCTTCCGCCAGACTGACATTTATCTCTCCGTCCTTGTCCTCGAATATAATCTCAGCTGCCGTATTGACAGCCTTGACGTTGCGCTTGTAATTGGCAAGATCGTCTATTCCGTCGCAGCGATTGAATATTATCATCTCGCTGTTACGTACATGTTCAGCCACAAGCGAACGCATATTGGTAAAATACGTCGGGAATGTCGCTGCATTTATTATCGTAATCTGCTGCTCCAGTTTCCAGTCTTTCGGAAGCACGATATTCTTGGGATTCCACATTCCGTTAAACTCAATTATTATTCTTTCGGGATTGTTCTTTTTTACAAGATAATTGAGTGCATCAACCGTAAAGTCATCTTCGTCCTCGATAAGTTCCACTGTCGTTCTCGTACGTTTAAGCAGAACATCATCATATTCCTCTTCACCCTCTTCACAAAGAATAAGAAGCGTTCTTCCCATAGTCTGGAAGTACGGCTGCGCAAGCGTGTAATTGATGAATTCTGTTTTTCCGCTTTCCAAAAAGCCGTTGATCATATATACAGGTATCATGCGAACAACTCCTTAATCGCTTCTTCCTCAATCTGTGCACCGATGACAACAATCTTTCCGGTAACATCAGCCTTACCGTATCTTACATTAACTTCACCGGGTGTATAGTCAAAGTGTATCCATTCATCCGAATCCGTACTTGCAACTATACCCTTGCTTCTTAATACCATTCCGTACTTATCGTCATCTTCAAGATCCTCTAAGAATCTCTCAATGTCTGCCTTGCTGTATGCCTTGGTTGTCTCAAATCCTATGCTGTCAAATACCTCATCTGCATGATGATGTCCCTCATGACCGTGATCGTGACCACATCCGCAGCTGCAATGATTGCCGTGCTCGTGTTCGTGATCATGTTCCTCATGGTCGTGGTGATGGTGTTCATGCTCATCATGGTCATGGTGATGGTGTTCATGCTCATCATGATCGTGATGATGTTCATGCTCGTGATCATGGTCATGGTGATGGTGTTCATGTTCATGTTCCGCATGATGCTTCATAACTTCTTCAAGAAGTTCCTTCTCAAGATCCTTGGCTCCTTCAATAGTCTCAAGAATCGCCTTGCCTTCAACCAATTCCCAGGGAGTGGTCACTATCGTAGCCTTGGCATTATGCTCTCTTATAAGTTCAATTGCTTTATTTAACTTTTCCTCGGATATATTGCCCGTACGGCTTAGTATTATTGTTCCCGCATGCTCAATCTGATTGATAAAGAACTCTCCGAAGTTCTTGATATACATCTTGGCTTTCGACGCATCCACAACGGCAACCGCGCTGTTAAGAGCAGCATCCTCAAGACCAGCATTCTGTATGGCAGCCATAACATCGGACAGTTTTCCGACACCCGAAGGCTCAATAAGAATTCTCTCGGGATGATACTTCTGCAGCACTTCTTTAAGAGCCGTCGCAAAGTCTCCGACAAGAGAACAGCATATGCATCCCGAATTCATCTCGGTTATCTCTATACCGGCCTCTTTTAAAAATCCGCCGTCCACTCCGATTTCGCCGAACTCGTTCTCTATAAGAACTACCTGCTCACCTTTTAAAGCTTCAGAAAGAAGTTTCTTGATAAGTGTAGTTTTTCCCGCCCCCAAAAAGCCTGAAACAATGTCAATTTTTGTCATTTTTAAAATCTCCTCTCTATACCGGGAAGCATGATCCGCCGACAAATTCTCTTGCAATTGAATTGTTCGGCAGGCTGTCCGTCGGGATACTTAAGAAGTAACCTAAGAACTTAAGAAGTCTCTTTGCCTCGTAGTATTCCGGCTCACCCGGCTTAATACTGTATAATATCGGCTCCGCATACTGCTTAAGCGCAGCCAGTTCATATATGAGCACCGAATTGAACATAACATCCGCTTCTTCCTGGAAGGGGAATATGTTCTCTTCCTCACCCTTACGTACATTGGGCCACATCTGAATGGTACGCTTTGCAGAAGCGCCTCTTGTACGATAGTCTCTGACCATACGACGCAGCAGTCTTCCGTCTGTTGTAGGAATTCTGTTGTGTCCGTCTATATTGATTGTTGTAAGCGCACTGATGAATATCTTAAACTTACTCTCATCAGGAAGCGCATAACTCATCTTGGGGTTGAGTCCGTGTATACCCTCGATTACAAGGATATCATCAGGCTCAAGCTGCAATGTATTGCCCTTATACTCTCTCGTTCCCGTCTTGAAATTATATGTAGGCATCTCGACTTCCTCACCCGCCAAAAGCCTGAGCATATCTTTGTTAAACTGCTCAACATCTATGGCTCCGAGGCACTCGAAATCATAATCTCCGTTTGCATCCCTGGGAGTTATACTCCTGTCAACAAAGTAATTGTCAAGCGCAATGGGATGAGGCTTAAGTCCGTGTGTCTTAAGCTGGATTGAAAGTCTGTGTGAGAAAGAGGTCTTACCTGATGATGAAGGACCCGCAATCATAACAAACTTTACACCGCCCTTTGTTACTATCTCTGTTGCGATCTCACCTATACGTCTCTCCTGTAAAGATTCCTGAACAAGAATTATCTCTTCCATATTGCCTGCGCAGATCTGATCGTTAAGATCACCGACCGTTGCAACATTCATCTGTATGCTCCAGTCCGTTGTACGCTTAAGTGCTGCAAAAAGCTTCTCTCTGGGTTCGAATGTACGAAGTTTTTCGGGTGACTTTCTGTCGGGCAGAAGCAACAGGAAACCTTCCTCATAAGGGAGAACTTCATAATACTTTACATATCCGGTACTCGGGAACATATATCCGTAATAGTAGTCATGATATCCGTCAATCGTATATACATTAACCGATGAACTCTGCCTGTATCTGAACAGTTCAACCTTATCATTCATTCCCTGTGCGTTAAATAGTTCAACCGCACGGTCTATCGGGTAGCTCTTCTTTGTAATGGGTATATTCGCATCCGTGATTTCACGCATGCGTTTATTAACGGCTTTTATAAGAGCATCATCCGCCTTGTAATCACCCTGAACGGAAATATAAGCTCCGTCACCTATAACGAATTCAACTTTTGCTCCGGCTTTAACGGGATCTCCCACTACATCTGCCAAAGCCTTCATGAATATCATCGTGGCGGTTCTTTCATAAGTCTTATGACCGATTGTATCCGTCAAAAGAATGAACTCTACCGCAGCATCTCCCGAAACAGTCTTATACAGTTCCCTGATCTTGCCGTCTTCCGTCACAAGAGCGATTCTGTTATCATACCGATTCTGATAGTCATTGGCCACTTCTTCAAAAGTTATGCCTTCTTTGTACTCTTTAACCTCACCGTTGATTGTCAGTTTTGCCATATCATTCTCCATTCCCTGTTGATTCTGACAACAGTCTAATCATATCCTGTCTGTCTTTAAGTTCCTTAAGTCTGCTTATTTTTCTTTCGTCCGTATCCGGGTTGGCGCTTCCGTTCTCTGTCAATTGCTTTGTAAGCCTTTGACAAAGTTCTGATTCAAACTGCAGATAATCTTCAAACACTTCCCCGCGCTTTTTGATCATCACCGGGCCGAATATGCACTCACATTCATTAAGCATCCTGCCCGGTTTTTTTTCACTTCCCGAATCACCTGACACATGTGTCACATCTGTCAGCTTCATGGATGAATAAAACTTACCGTCCTCATACTCCATATCCTCATCGATGATGACAAACCCCATTTCATTCATCACCTTTCGAACGATATCAAGATTTGACTGTGCCTGTATTATGAAGCAATCCATGCCGCGGAACTTATCTTCATTCTTTTTTACTATGTCTATCGCAAGCATCCCGCCGATACCGGCCATTACCGCCACATCGGCTTCAACCTTCCCATCCTCGCTTACGCAAAGTTCATCTGCACCGTCGGATAATCTGCATTCAATCTTATCTTCCAGTCCGACAGCTTTGATATTCTCCTTGGCTCTTTTAAGCGGGCCTTCCCCTATATCCATCGCAATCGCCTTTACGGCTATATCGCTTTGAACAAGGTATATAGACAGTTTTGCGTGATCACAGCCTATGTCTGCGACCACATGTCCGGGCGGGATCAGCCTTGCGTTCATAAGCATTCTTTTACTTAAATTCATATACTTAAGTTGAATATACCTATTAGTCGAGATAATCACGCAGTTTGCGGCTTCTGGTGGGATGACGCAGCTTACGCAATGCCTTGGCCTCTATCTGTCTGATACGCTCTCTTGTGACATTGAATTCTCTTCCCACTTCTTCAAGCGTTCTTCCTCTTCCGTCTTCAAGGCCGAATCTTAAGCTCAATACCTTCTTCTCACGCTCGGTAAGTGTATTTAACACTTCCTCAAGCTGCTCTCTTAAGAGTGTATATGCTGCGGCATCAACCGGTACAGGAACATTGTCATCCTGAATGAAATCACCAAGATGGCTGTCTTCCTCTTCACCGATCGGAGTCTCAAGCGATACGGGCTCCTGAGATATCTTAAGGATCTCTCTTACCCTCTCAACCGGCATACTCATCTCCGCTGCAATCTCTTCGGGGGTAGGTTCGCGACCAAGCTCCTGAAGCAGCTGTCTTGAAACACGGATAAGCTTGTTGATTGTCTCAACCATATGCACGGGTATACGTATCGTACGTGCCTGATCCGCTATTGCTCTTGTAATTGCCTGTCTTATCCACCATGTAGCATATGTTGAGAACTTATAACCCTTTCTGTAGTCAAACTTCTCAACAGCCTTGATAAGACCGAGATTACCCTCCTGGATAAGGTCAAGGAAAAGCATTCCTCTTCCCACATATCTCTTGGCTATGCTTACAACAAGTCGAAGGTTTGCTTCGGCAAGCTTCTTCTTGGCTTCCTCATCACCCTTCTCCATCTTCTTTGCAAGTTCTATCTCTTCTTCGGCACTTAACAAAGGCACCTTACCGATTTCCTTAAGGTACATCCTTACGGGATCTTCAATGCTCACGCCATCCGGAACCGAGAGATCGATATTCTCTACATCAACCTCATCATCATCCGTAAGTACGACATCCTCATCTTCATCCATAAGATCGTCATCGATGTCGGATGATTCCTTCTTCTTGGCTCCGCCTAAAAGCTTTAACTTGTCATCAAACTTATTCATGTCAAGTTCTTCGTCGGAGAAGTCATCATCAAGCAGGCTGTCGCCTTCCTCAAGTTCCTCATCGGTCGGCTCAAGATCGTCAAGTTCGGGTTCATCATCTTCTTCATCTTCGAGCTCTTCTTCAAGCTCCTCGTCGTATTCATCGACGTCCTCAAGATCTTCAACCTCGACTTCTTCGATCTCAACCTCCTGAATTACTTCTTCCGCCTCTTTTGTTACTTTCTTTCTTGGCATCCTTTTTACCTCTCTATCCTTCTTTATTCAGTATATGTAAATGTTATTCCTCTGAGTTTTTCAAGCAGTTTCTTGCCTTTGATCACTTCATCGAGCGCCGCGACATCGCTTGCCAGATTCTTCGAGTAATAATCATAACTGTTTTCTTTGACCTTAAGAACTATATCCTTAAGTGCTCTTGCTTTTTCCGCTGCGGACTCGTTCTCAAGCGGCATACCGTCAAGTCCCGATATCCTTGTGTTGAACATGCTCGCAACTTCGCGTTGTTCCTGCTCATCATCAAATTCCGAAATCAAAGCCGCGGGTACAAGCTTATCCGCCTCAATACCCTCTATGACTCTCTTTGCGACCCTTCCGTACAGTTCGTCGGTAAAATCGCCGGCACTGATATATTCCTTGATCTCCTTATATATCCACGGCTCCTCGGTAAGCCATGTGATGAGTATTCGCTGAGCCTTTTTGATTCCTTCTTCGGGTGTGCTCTTTTTAGCTTCACCGGACTTTGGCTTGGGCTTAAGCGGTGCCAGAAGTCCCGTCTGATTGACCACCGTCCCGACAAGCTTACGCATGCTCTCCGCATTTATCGAATACTCCCTGCAGATTCCCTCAAGATAATTGTTACGCTCGACATCATCGGGAAAGGCACATAACATCCTCGCAATCTCTCTGTGGAATCTCGTCTTTTCCTCCGGATCGTTAAGGTCATATTCCTTAGCCTCGGCATCTACCTCAAAATAGAATCCGTTACGGGCATTCTTAATCCTTTGCTCAAATTCCTCGGCTCCGAGATTCTTGATAAATTCATCGGGATCCTTATACGGCTTTAAGTCCAAGACCTTACCGCTCATCCCGCATTCTCTTAATATCTTTATTGCACGAAGCGCCGCCTTTGTTCCCGCTCCGTCACTGTCATATGATAAAATCACATTCTCCGTGAATCTCTTAAGTATATTGGCCTGCCCCGAAGTAAAAGCCGTTCCGAGCGAAGCAACCGCTTCAGTAAAGCCCGCCTGGTGCATCGCAATAACATCCATATATCCTTCACACAGAATAATATGATTTTTCTTGGATGACCTTGCGTAATTGAGTCCGTACAGATTCCTGCTCTTGTCAAAAACGGGAGTCTCGGGACTGTTTAAATATTTGGGTTCTCCCTCGCCCATAACACGACCGCCGAATCCTATGACTCTGTGATTAGCATCCTGTATCGGGAACATCACCCTGTTCCAGAACTTATCGTGTGTACCGCGCTTCTCATCGTGACTTGCAAGTCCCGACTTGACTATCATCTCATCCGAATAACCTTTGGTGCGAAGATATTTGACCAGATCATCCGCATACATATTGGAATAACCCAGTCCCCATGCCTTCATGGTCTCATCGGATAACTTTCCGTTTTTAAAGTAATCGTATCCGTTCTTCCCCGCCGGACTTCTTAAGGCATAATAGAAATATTTGGCAGCTTCTTTGTTGATCTCAAGCAAAACCTGCTTCTCGCTTGCCGCCTTTTTCATCTCATCGGTAAGCTCAATCTCCGGAAGCTTTATACCTGCCCTGTCGGCCAAAGTCTTGATCGCTTCCTGGAAGGTTGCATTCTCATACTGCATAAGAAATGAATAGACATTGCCTCCTGCTCCGCAGCCGAAACAATAAAACATCTGCTTGTTCGGCGACACAGAGAATGAAGGAGTCTTCTCATTATGGAACGGACAAAGTCCGAAATAAGTCGAACCCTTCTTCTGCAGTCTGACGTGCTCCGAGACCACGTCCACTATGTTATTCCTGGATCTTACCTCTTCTACTATATCCTCGGGATAATACATACTTACCCTCTGTTATCTCCCCATCGGTGTTTAAATCTTTGTCACCGGCCATGATTTCGGTATGAACAGTTCCTCATACAAGGCAATTGCATACCTGTCTGTCATCGATGATATGTAATCACATACCACTCTGTCCTTACTCTCGCCCTTATCAAGCATAAGCTTCATCTCATCGGGTATGTCGTCTATATTGTTGAAATAATGCTTATAAAGCGTAATTATGAGTTCTTCGGCCTTCTTCTCTTCGCTCTTGACCTTAGGATTGGTATATACCTGGTCAAACATAAACTGACGAAGATCCTTCATGGCTTTTTCAACAGGCTCCGACATCCTTATCTCAGGTTTATTCATACTTGTTACGACAACATCATGAATAAACGTATCAAGTCTCTGTCCCGTTGTGTTGCCTGCCACTTCTCTGATGCTTTTCGGAACATCCTCTTCTTTAAGTATTCCGCCTCTTATGGCGTCATCCATATCATGATGGATATATGCGATCTTATCGGATATCCTGACTATCTTACCTTCAAGAGTAAAAGGATTGCCGCTGGTCTGATGGTTAAGTATACCGTCTCTGACCTCTATCGTCAGATTCAAACCCTGCCCGTCCTTTTCAAGAACATCGACAAGTCTTAAACTCTGCTCATTATGTTCAAACTTCTCTTCGCTGATTTCGTTAAGTGCACGCTCTCCCGCATGTCCGAAAGGAGTATGTCCCAGATCATGCCCCAAAGCGATGGCTTCAACCAGATCTTCATTCATCTGTAAAGCCTTGGCTATTGTTCTGGCATTCTGACTCACTTCAAGGGTATGCGTAAGTCTTGTCCTGTAGTGATCTCCTTCGGGTGTAAGAAAGACCTGTGTCTTATCCTTAAGCCTTCTGAAAGACTTACTGTGCAATATCCTGTCCCTGTCTCTTTGGAATACAGGTCTTATATCACACTGTTCTTCTTCCCGTAATCTTCCTTTTGAGTTAACGCTCAAGGTGGCGTACGGGCTCAAATACTCTTTTTCCCATTCTTCAAGTTTTATCCTTACACTTGTATCCATTATCATTCACCCCCGCTTTACGGACCATCCGTCCATATGCGTCCACTTATAGTATTCCACATTGCAGTACAATATCCTTTTTTATTTTTCGCATATTGCAATATAAAAGGCGGTGACAACGAATCACCGCCTTGCTTATTCCTTATATTGCATTCTACTGAAGGTTCATCGTACCTTTAACGCCTTCGGCATTCTTAGCCTGAAGCGATAACGAGCTTACGCTTCCGACATCCTCGGGAATTTCAAATATAAGCACCCTCTCTATCGTCTCACCCGCAGCCACAGGATCGTTGCTTGCAGCCATATCATCGAGCAGAAGCGTATACTGGTGATGTACCTTTTCGCCTCCGTTGATGCTCAGGTAAAAATTCGGGCTTCTGTAGAACATGTCAAACGTCGCATCCGCTCCCGAACTGTTGGTTACATTAAACTTAAGAACACATAAAGTCTTCCCTGCGGTTGCATCCATGGCCATAAGCATATCCTCTCCCGATGTGGGATAAGAATCCGATATCTCAAATCCGCTGTAGCTTATGTCAAAGCCGTCCATTCCATAAAAGTCTGCAAGATCTCCGACTGTCTGCTCGGTCGGTGCCTTCGCAGAAGAATCCGATGAAGAATCGCTGTCCGACTTATTCTTTTTATCCTTACCGGCATTGGCTTTCTTGGCAAGATAATCTTCAGCCGCAGCCTTGGCATCACGCTCTCTCTGTCTCTGTTGAGCCTCAAGCATCTCATTCTGTGCAAGTTCTTCGGGAGTAAGCAGCTTGCCGTCAACAGCCGTAAGGTCATACTTAAGTATAAGTCCTGCAGCATATTCCGTAACAAGTTCCGTCTGCTCTTCCGTAAGTTCGGGCATCGGAACCAAAGATCCGCATCCCGTAAGAACCGAACCCGCAAGTATTCCGGCCGCACACAGGATGATCCCCTTTGAAAGCCTGTATGATGTTGTCTTGCCTTTGCCGTTAATTCTCATCAAAATGTTCCTTAATCATATATTCGGCCGACATTATGTCGCCTAACATTATTAATATACCATTTTCACCTATGCTTTATCAAGTGTGAAGTAGAAGGCGACACCGTTGTCAAAATTCTCAACTCCGTATTCCTGATTCATGGACTTGCATATGGCCGCAACGATGGATAATCCGACTCCGCTTCCGCCGTATGCCCTGGTTCTTGCCTTGTCCACCTTATAAAACTTCTCCCAAAGATGCGATATGCTCTCCTCCGGTATCGGTTCGCCGGTATTAAATACCGAAATCTTAACCTTTCCGCTTTCAGGCACATCCTCGATTCTGATATCGATATTCTTTTCATTGTCACAATGGTTCATCGCATTCGACAGATAGTTTGTAATGACTTCTTCCGTCATGAATTCGTCTCCCCATACATATATCGGTTCTCCCGCGGGAAATCTTACGGTTATTCCGTTTTGTTTTGTCAGAATCTCCGTAGTCTGAATATGTCCCTTTATAAGGTCGACTATATTAAAGCGCTCGATATTAACTGTATCCGCACCGAATTCAAGTTCATTAAGCGTAAGAAGTTTTTTGACCATCTCATTCATCTTGCCCGCTTCGTCGCTTATAACGTTACAGTAATACTTCATGTTCTCGGGATCATCAATTATTCCCTCGGACAACCCTTCCGCATATCCCTGTATAAGCGCGATCGGAGTCTTAAGTTCGTGAGATACGTTTGATAAAAATTCCTTACGCATCTGGTCTATCTCGGTCTTTTCCTCTAAATCTTTCCTAAGCCTTGCATTGGCACTCTTAAGTTCGGATATATTGCTTTCCAAAGATTCCGAAAGTTTATTGATGTTATTGCCAAGCAGAGTGATTTCATTGTGTCCGCTGGGCTCGTATTTTGCATCAAAATCAAGCTTTGTCATTCGATCCGAAATCTCAGCAAGCTTAAGTATCGGTCTTGTTATACCCTTGGAAAGAACCATTATCAAAATCGCACAAAACAGCGTCACAAATATCGATACATATAACAAAAACCTGTTGGTGATCGCAACATTGTTCTCTATACTCTCCATGGCCGAGCGGATAAGAAATATATTCCCGCTTTCAAGCGTTCCCCACATTTCAAGGTATTCGTCGCCCGTTCTGTTATCTTTTGTAAGACTTAAACCGTAGTTTTCTTCCGATTGCAGAAGTTCCTCAGGATCTTTGGGAATCGGTCTGGGAAGACCTATCTGCGACTCATTTGAGTCATCAGCATAATCCTGCGCAAATATTCTCTCCCACAAACGCATCTTTAATATATTCGCATCTTTTCCGGTAAACTTGATCATCTGCGAATTCGTATCCATAATAAGCAGATCAAGCGAATACTTCTCACATATATGAAGAAGCTGCGCATCAAATTCTTCGGTATCGAAAGCATTCTCTTTTTCAGCCGCATTTATACTGTTATATGCAGACACGATGGCCCTCTGCTTATTCTCCGTATAAAAACGCTTAAGCAGCAGATTGTTCGCCAAAAACAGCAGTCCCATGGCCACCGCTATAACAGCTATAAAGATGGCCGCAAACTGCCTGCTTATTGAATGTCTGTATTCTCTTTTTGCGGAATCGGAATTATGCCTGCTCATCCAGCTTATACCCCATGCCCCAGATTGTCTTTATCATATCTCCGGCGCTGCCCAGCTTGCTTCGAAGCTTCTTGACATGCGTGTCGATTGTTCTTGCATCACCGAAATAGTCGTAGTTCCACACGTGGTTAAGTATCATCTCACGCGAGAGCGCAATGCCCTTGTTCTCCATGAAAAAAACAAGCAGCTCAAATTCCTTAAAGCTTAAGTCTATGCTCTGCCCGCCGACCGCCACGGTGTGAGCCGTCTTATCCACAGTGATGTCGCCGACATTTAATGTATCCGAACCGCCCTCACCCGTGGTCCTTCGAAGTATTGCCTCCACACGGGCAACCAAAACCTTGGGGCTGAACGGCTTTGTAACATATTCGTCAACGCCGAGATTAAAACCCATAAGTTCGTCATTCTCACCGGCTTTGGCCGTGAGCATAATAATCGGAACCTTGGAATACTGTCTTATCTCTTTAACCGCAGTCCATCCGTCCATCTTCGGCATCATCACATCCAATATAATAAGGGCGATATCCCTATGTTCCAAAAACAAGTCTACCGCCTCTTCACCGTCGGAAGCCTCCATAACCGCATAACCCTTTATGGTTAAGAAATCAGCCACAAGCCTCCGCATTCTTTCTTCATCATCAACTACCAAAATCGTAATCTTATCCATGTCTCTCAATCTCCGCAAATCATGTGCCCCTTGCACATCATACACGCAGTATATCGCACAAATGTGTAAATTCTGTGTCCGTTTTGCCTATTCGTTATTGACAATGTTCAGTTCTCTCTCTTTTTCCCTTACCGCATTCTCTCTTTCTTTAAGTTCCTGCTCCCACGAAGCATATTCATTCTCAATGGCATATTTATAGTTAAGTACGGTAGGTGTTGATCCCTTGATGTTGATTACAAACAAAGCGATTATAAGCAGAATGAGTATGATATTGACCATGATAAGAGTCCTGTTCATCCTGATTATCGCGCTCTTTTTCTTGCGCTTGGGAATGGTTATCGTTCTTCTTTGAGTGACTTCCTCGCTTAAATTATTGTTATAAATCTGATACAGGGGAACACCGGGGATATCTTCCCTTCTTACTCCCATGGCAGCCATCTTCTTCTGAAGATCGTGCATATAGGCATAGCCTACCGGGGTCCTGAACATCTTACGCTCAATGGCCCCTTTGTACACGGACATAATCGTGTCACTTCCTCTGTTCTGTATTCTGCCCTCTATGTATTTTACGGTCGACAGTTCCTGCTCTGCCAGTTCCACATCTTCCTTGGAACCGAACTGGAATCCGTTGACCGTAAGTTCTCTTTTAGCCTCTTCGTCCATATATCCTCCGTACCGTATTCGGTGCGCTTATCATTTATCCTTAAGCTTATTGGCCTCCTGAACAAAGGCATTCAGATTGGACTGCCTGTTAGCCTTAAGCTTCTCTCTCTGCTTGTCATTGACAAACTTGGCGATTGTATTGCTCTCCTGATTGAGCTTGCAGCCGTACATAATCCTGCTTCTTTCCATGTCCATGCTTCTGACGATTATCGCTGCCAGCGAGAATGTAGTATTTGTTGTCTCATCCACAAAATTGATATGTACGATAGACCCCTCAGGTATATCCTGATCTCTTGAGCATATGAATGCTATTCCGCTTACGCTTATATCTTTGACTGTTATGGGGAAAGACGGATTGCCCAGACCGCACGAAGCCATGCCTTCCTCGCCAAGCCAGACGCGACATGCGCCGCGACGGTTGATGGCTTTACCGTCGGTATTGCATCTTACTTCATGATATATCTTCTCTTCTTTGGGAGTTTTGATTGTACGGACTTTGACGTTGGAGAATTTATATGCGCGTTCCGTTTCCGCATCCGTTACGATAAGGTCAAGCATAAGGCCCTTTGTAGAGAACCCGACAAGCTTGTCATCCTGCATAATAGGATCAATATAGATGCAGTCATCATAGATTTCCTGTGCATTGGAATAGAATTCAAGAGTCTGCTGTCCTATGGTGACCAACAATTGGACGCCCGTTCCGGGCTTGATCTCATTTAATCGCATAGTATTATATCCACCCGTATAAAGATGACCCCTTAACCCATACAGGTCTAATGGTAAGTGGACCAGACGGGAGTTGAACCCGTGTCCGAAATCATTTCCATCGTACTTCTACAAGCTTAGCTTACCGATTGGCATTCCCTCCTGCGACCGGTGATAAGCGCCCTATCACATTCGGTAGCTTCATGGTACGCCCATACCCGCAAAGCTTTGGGTATGTCGTTTCTCACATAGATGATACTCCTTGTCTTAAGTGTGAGTGCCTAAGGGGAGCAGCTGCAAACTAGGCAGCGTATGCTAAATTTTTGTTAGCGTTTATTTTATTTTGCAATTTACGTGTTGCAACGGCTTGCTTCTCCGACTTCCACAACCCCGTCGAAACCATTACTGGCCCTGGATGAAGTAAAACCGTTCGGCTCAAAGCACAGGCTCTTTCGCCGGGTTTTACCAATATCCTAACCGTTTGCCCTTCGTGCAAACGGAAGGTTATTTATAATATAACACTTAAACAGTGCTACATACAATACTATCGTAAGTTCCTTATCTTGAAATCACGCTCGGCCTCACGCTGCATATCCTTCTTGGCTATATCCGCCCTCTTGTCATACAGCTTCTTGCCTCGGCAAAGGCCTATCTCTACCTTGGCCTTACCCTGTGAAAAATATACCTGTAAAGGTATGAGCGTATATCCTTTTTCTTTAGTCCTGCCAATAAGCTTTCTGATCTCGCTTTTATGCATCAGAAGTTTCTTGGGTCTGTCCGGATCTTTGTTAAAGATATTGCCCTTTTCATAAGGACTTACATGCATACCGTATATCCAGACTTCTTCGTTCTCTATACGTACGAATGCTTCCTTGATACTGCAGTGTCCCATCCTGATGGACTTAACCTCAGTACCGTGAAGCACTATACCCGTCTCGTATTTCTCATCGACGAAGTAGTCGTGATATGCTTTTTTGTTGTTGGCTATAAGTTTTATCTTATCCGACATTGTTATACTCCGCCCGAAATATTATTCAGGCTCAACCATGGAAAAATCTATTGTTCTTAAGAAAGTATCGACACTGTCGACCTTAACCTTAACCTCTTGTCCCAGGATAAATCTCTTACCGTGTGCGGTTCCTTTCATCTCATAGGCCGCCTCATCATATACATATCTGTCTCCCGGAAGCTTGCTGATATGTACAAGGCCTTCGACTGTATTGGGCAGTTCGACATATACGCCCCACTCCGTAACGCCTGATATGACGCCCGTGAATTCTTCTCCGATGCGTTCTTCCATATACTGAGCTTTCTTAAGCTTTACAGTCTCACGCTCTGCTTCTTCCGCACGTCTTTCAAGTTTGGATGACTTATCTGACACGAGTGTCAGGATTCCGTTGTAATGCTCAATTCTGTTCTGCTTCATCTTACCGTGAAGCTCATCTTTGATTATACGATGAATCTGAAGATCCGGATAGCGTCTTATGGGCGAAGTAAAGTGGCAGTAATACTTGCATGCCAGGCCGAAATGGCCGGTGCAGTCCACAGTATATTTTGCCTGTTTCATGCTTCTTAACGCCATTCTTGATATCAAAGCCTCCTCAGGCGTGTCCTCAACCTGAGTTAAAAGCTTCTGTATCTCTTTTGGATGTATCTCTTCCCTGCCGCCTTTTAAGTGGTAACCGTGATTATTGATAAATGCGGCAAGCTTCTCTATCTTCTCGGGATCCGGTGTATCATGTGTCCTGTATACGAAAGGAAGTTCTAAGAAGTAATAATGTGCCGCAACCGTCTCATTCGCCATAAGCATGAAGTCTTCTATAAGCTTTGTCGCGGCATTCCTTTCATAAGGATGTATGTCGATAGGGCGTCCGTCCTTATCAAGCTCTATCTTGCTCTCTTCGAAATCAAAGTCGATTGAGCCTCTTTTCCTTCTGTTCTCACGTATGAGCTTTGACAGTTCATACATTTTATCAAGCATATCCGTAACATCCGGATACTTGCTTCTTTCTTCCTCGTCTTTTAAGTATATCATCTTATTGACCGAGGTGTAATTCATCCTGTGGTTAACATTGATCACGGATTCTGTAATCTTATAATCCGCTACCTTGCCCGTCTTATCGATACTCATGATACAGCTTAAAGCAAGCCTGTCTTCACCCGCGTTAAGTGAGCAGATTCCGTTGGATAATCTGTGCGGAAGCATAGGAATAACTCTGTCAACCAGATATACGCTCGTACCGCGACCAAGTGCCTCTTTGTCAAGCGCCGAGCCTTCCTTAACATAGTTGCTTACATCCGCTATATGAACGCCTAATGTGTACATATCGTTTTCACAAGACAGAGAAACGGCATCATCAAGGTCTTTGGCATCCTCTCCGTCTATAGTAACCATAAGGACGTTTCTTAAATCCTCCCTGCCGGAGAGTTCGCCTTCGTCTATGGTCTCACTTACTTTTTCGACCTGCTTCATCACGGCATCGGGGAACTCCACATTAAAGCCGTATCCCTTGACTATGGACATTATATCCACACCGGGATCGTTCACATGGCCCAAAATCTCCGTAATCTTACCTTCGGGACTGTGTCTTTCGTCTCCGTAACTGATCATCTCCACAACAACCTTATGGCCGTCCATTGCGCCCATACTGTCCTCGGATCTGATATATATGTCACTTGAGAGCTTGTTGTTATCCGGTATTACAAAGCCGAAACTCTTGTTGGATTTTTCGTAGGTACCGACAACCTGCGAAGTGCCTCTTTCAACTATGGCAACTATTTTGCCCACGGTTCTTCCGCCGCCGTTTTTAGCTGACTTACCGTAGCTTTTTGCCGGTCTTCTGTCTGCCGTTAGTTTGACCTTGACCGTATCAAGGTGGAAAGCACCTCCGGTGTTTTTCTCAGGGATAAAGATATCCTCTTCCCTTCCGTCAACTTCAACAAAGCCGAAGCCCTTCTGATTGCTTATAAATGTACCGATCAGTACATTCTCATCTGAATTTGAAGTTAAAACGGTCTGGCCTTTACCCACAAGGCTGTATCTGCCGCGCTTGTTTACTTCAATCTTGCCGGCAAGTATAAGCTCCTCTAAGATTGAAGACAGTTCTTCCCTGTCCTCGCTTCTTACCTGTAATATGATGGCAAGTTCCTTCTCTTTCATAGGGACATACTGCTTGTCATCCATCAAAGAAAGGATAACCTTTTTTCTTTCATCTCTGCTCTTCTTCATAATATCCTGTCACTTATACAAAAACACCCTGCGTCATATTGTATCATAACGCAGGGTTAATCTTCACAAAACAGCTGAAATATCAGAATCTCTTGATATCCAGAACTATTGCTATAACAAGGAACGCTACCGTAAGCCACCTTGTGATTTTAACCAAGGCACCTTCCATTGAACGTCCTTTGTTCTTGCCCCAGTAACTCTCAGCCGCACCGCTTATTGCTCCGAGTCCTGCAGACTTACCTTCCTGCATCAGCACTATAGCTGCCAGTACTATACTTACTATTATAAAAATTATTGTTAAAGCTGTTCTTAAAGCTGCCATTTACGTTTACTCACCTTCCTGATAATCACGTTTTTTGACCACGCTTATCAAGTCTATCATAAGGTATATGATTTTTCAACTAGTTTTTTATCTTATAAGCAGGCTGTGACCTGTCATCTCTGCGGGCTGCTGCTCACCCATAATGTCTATAAGCGTAGGAACGATGTCTGCAAGTACTCCGTCCTCTGCAAGCTTAGCACCCTCAGGACCGTTAACAAGGATAAACGGAACAGGGTTTGTTGTATGAGCCGTGAAGGGCTCACCTGTCTCATAATCAATAAGCATCTCAGCATTACCATGATCGGCGCAGATGAACATGCATCCGTCAACTTCCTTAATGAACTCAACAAGCTCGCCTACACACTTATCTATTACTTCGATTGCCTCAATTGCTGCGGGAAGAACTCCTGTATGGCCTACCATATCGGGATTAGCGAAATTACAGATGATAACATCATATACTCCGTTGCCGTCCTCATCCTTAGCCGTTATTGCCTTAGAAAGCTCATCACATACGGTATAAGCGCTCATTCTGGGCTTCTTATCATATGTAGGTACATACTTGGGTGAATTAACAAGGATTCTGTCCTCGCCCTTATTAGGCTCCTCTATTCCACCGTTAAAGAAGAATGTAACATGAGCATACTTCTCTGTCTCTGCGATTCTCGCCTGCTTTAAGCCCTTGGCTGCAAGCCACTCACCGAATGTATTGGTGATCTCCACCTTATGGAATGCTACAGACTTATTGGGTATTGTAGGATCGTATTCTGTGAAGCATACATACTTAACATCAAGTCTCTTTCTGTCAAATCCCTTGAAATCATCATCACAGAATGCTCTGGTTATCTCTCTTGCTCTGTCGGGACGGAAGTTAAAGAATATGATTGAATCTCCATCCTTAATTGTTGCTACGGGTGCACCGTTTTCCTCGACAACAATAGGTACCACAAACTCATCCGTAACACCGTCATCATATGACTTCTGGATTCCTTCTGTAGCTGATGTTGCCTTAACGCCCTCACCCTTAGTAAGTGCTACATATGCCTTCTCTACTCTGTCGTAGTTATTATCTCTGTCCATTGCGTAGTATCTTCCGTGTACGCTTGCCACCTTACCTACGCCGATCTTAGCCATCTCTGCCTCAAGATCTTCTACATAGCCCTTGCCGCTTGCCGGAGGTGTATCTCTTCCGTCAAGGAATGCATGTACATACACCTTATCAAGACCGTTACGCTTAGCAAGCTCCAAAAGACCGTACAGATGTGTGTTGTGGCTGTGTACACCACCGTCACTCAACAGTCCGTACATATGCAGCGAACTGTTATTCTTCTTGCAGTTCTCGATAGCCTCTAACAGTCCGGGGTTCTCAAAGAACGTACCGTCCTGAATCTCCTTGGTTATACGTGTAAGCTCCTGATATACGATCCTTCCTGCACCCATGTTAAGGTGTCCGACTTCGGAGTTACCCATCTGTCCGTCGGGAAGACCTACTGCCATTCCGCTTGCATATCCCTTAACAAAAGGGTATTCCTTCATAAGTCTGTCCATAACGGGAGTCTTGGCCTGCGCGATCGCATTGCCTTCGGTCTTCTCGTTAAGTCCGTATCCGTCAAGTATCAGTAAA
>JAFYBE010000068.1 GCA_017540355.1 Lachnospiraceae bacterium
AAGATCCACGGTCTTACAAAGCCTATCGTTGAGACAGCTATTGCACAGTGTCGTGAGGCAAGACTCTTCATCATGGATAACTGTATGAAGCCCGCTATAGCAGAGTCCAGGAAGGAAGTAGGCGAGTATGCTCCCAAGATCATCAGCCTTACTATCGATCCTGATAAGATCGGTGATGTTGTCGGCCAGAGAGGTAAGACAATCAACGAGATCATCGCACGCACAGGTGTTAAGATCGACATCACGGACGACGGCAACGTATCTGTATGCGGAACCGAAGCAGACAAGATGAACGAAGCCGTAGAGATGATCAAGATCATCACTACAGAGTTCGAGCAGGGACAGATATTCACAGGTAAGGTTGTAAGCATCAAGGAATTCGGTGCTTTCATCGAGTTCGCTCCCGGTAAGGAAGGTATGGTTCATATCTCTAAGATTGCCAAGGAGAGAATCAACCACGTTGAGGATGTGCTCACACTCGGTGATACCGTGACTGTTGTATGTCTCGGTAAGGACAAGATGGGCCGCATCAGCTTCTCTATGAAGGACGTAGCTCAGCAGTAATTTGTTTGATCACCCCCGGAGTGTATGCGCATTCCGGGGGTTTTTATGTATAGGAATAATATGAGTAATTTGACAGAAGAAATAAATAAGAGAAGGACCTTCGCCATCATAAGCCACCCCGATGCCGGTAAGACGACCTTAACGGAAAAGTTTTTGCTCTACGGCGGAGCGATAAATTTAGCAGGCAGTGTCAAGGGCAAGGTGACCGCAAGACATGCGGTTAGTGACTGGATGGAGATAGAAAAGGAACGTGGTATCTCGGTCACTGCATCGGTACTTGAATGTGAATATGACGTATATCATATCAATATCCTTGATACACCCGGGCACCAGGACTTCTCGGAGGATACATACCGTACACTTATGGCTGCGGATTCGGCCGTGATGGTTATTGACGCATCCAAGGGTGTAGAGGCCCAGACAAGGAAGCTTTTTAAAGTCTGCGGTATGAGAGGCATACCGATTTTTACCTTTATCAACAAGCTTGACCGTGACGCCAACGATACATTCGAACTTCTTGACGAGATAGAAAAAGAGCTCGGCATTGCGACCTGTCCGATTAACTGGCCCATAGGCTGCGGTAAAGGATTTAAGGGTGTTTACGACCGTATGAAGAAAGAGGTCGTGACATATTCCGACACCGAGAAGGGTACGAAGGAAGGTGAGACCAAGATCGTCTCAATAGAAGATGACGCGAGTGTCATAAATGCAATTACGCAGGAGCGTCATGATATACTCATGGATGAGATAGAACTGCTTGACGGAGCAAGTGCGGAATACGATCTTGATGCCGTGCGCGCAGGTAAGTTAACCCCGGTATTCTTCGGATCGGCACTTACCAACTTCGGTGTTGAGATATTTTTGCAGTACTTCCTTAAGATGACGACAACCCCGCTTGCAAGAAAGAGCAGGGATGAACTTATAGACCCCGTTGCGCACGATTTCTCCGCCTTTGTATTTAAGATTCAGGCCAATATGAACAAGGCACACAGAGACAGAATCGCATTCATGAGAATATGCAGCGGTAAGTTTGAGGCTGCGAAGGAAGTCAAGCATGTGCAGGGCGGCAGGACGTTAAGGTTAAGCCAGCCCCAGCAGATCATGGCTGACTCACGTAAGATTCTGGATGAAGCCTATGCCGGCGATATAATCGGTGTATTCGATCCGGGTATCTTCTCAATCGGAGATACGGTAAGCGCACCGAATGAGGATATCGTATATGAGGGTATCCCGACTTTCGCTCCCGAGCATTTTGCGAGGGTAAGACAGGTTGATACCATGAAGAGAAAGCAGTTTGTCAAAGGTATCGAACAGATTGCCAAAGAGGGTGCGATCCAGATATTCCAGGAGTACAACACCGGTATGGAAGAGATCATCGTGGGTGTTGTCGGAGTGCTCCAGTTTGACGTGCTTAAGTACAGACTTGAGAATGAATATAACGTAGAGATTAAGCTTGAACCCCTGCCTTATGAGCACATCAGATGGATAGGCAATAAGGATATCGATCTTGATAAGATCACGGGTACAAGCGACATGAAGAAGATCAAGGATCTTAAGGACAGACCGTTACTTCTCTTTGTCAATGCATGGAGTGTCGGCATGACTCTTGATCGTAACGAAGGATTGGAACTTCTTGAATTCGGCACGGAATAACCGTGGAAAAGTATGAAGAAACTACTTGCTTTACTGGGCATATCCACCGCTATACTGGCCGGACTTGTCCTGTATTCGACTTATGAACTTAATAGTCCGTCTGCTGCGGGCCATAACCTTGTTCCGATAGAAGTGACTCCGATTGCGAGTCCTTCGATTGTTGAACCTGTCAAAAAAGAGGTGCGTCCCGAGCCCAACCAGGCGCCTCCCGTTGAGGAAGCCGTGGTTGAGGAGATGGAAGAGACCTGGGATGAGGCATCGGAAAAGGAGCTTGAGCAGGAAGTCACTCTTCCGACCGACGTCACGACCCATGATTCGCTTTCCTATGCCTACAGCAGACTTAATGATTCGGAGCGGACAGTCTATGATGAGGTATATGTGGGATTAACCAACTATATGACCCACGTCCCCGTATCAACCAAGGATCCGGCAGTGCTTGACAAGGCCTTTAACTGCGTGATGATAGACCATCCCGAGATCTTCTATGTCAACGGCTATAAATACACGAAGTTTACGACAGGCGGAGCCATTAGAAGAATCGCTTTTACCGGAAGCTACGTATACAGCATGCAGGAGCGTGATGCCATAGCGCCCGATCTTGAGACGGTCGCACAGGGCATACTCATGAACGTATATCAGGGTGCGTCTGACTATGACAAGATCAAGTATATCTTCGATGTCATCGTGCTTCAGACCGAATACGACATTACATCGCCCGATAATCAGAACATCATATCGGTACTGCTTAATAAGCGTTCTGTATGTCAGGGCTATGCAAAAACCATGCAGCTGCTTTTAAATAAACTCGGCATTCCCTGCAGCCTCGTGACGGGCACAGTAAGCAACGGAGAGAGACATGCATGGAACATAGTCTGTGCCGACGGTGAGTGGTACTATGTGGATGCCACATGGGGAGACGCTTCATACATCTTTGACGGAGAGAATGAGACAGAGATGGTTATACCCGATATCAACTACGACTTTTTACTCGTTCCCTACAGTGAACTTTCACTTACGCATAACGTGGAATCGGTTATCGATATGCCGAACTGTTCATCGCTTAATAACAATTACTACGTAAGAGAGGGACTCTACTTTACGGATTATGATGCGACAGCACTTTCGGCAGCCTTTAACAGGGCGATGTCAACGGGTCAGAGATATGTCGCACTTAAGTGCAGCGATGCTTCATCTTACGCAGTTTTATACAACGAACTTGTGAACAACCAGCACATATTTGATTTCGTTCCGGGCAAGGATGTGGCTTATTCTTACAACGAGGACACACACAAGTTATTATTCGCTTTAAATCAGTAAATGTGGTATAATAATGGGCGGTATGTGAATAAATATTCGGAGGCAGATATGGATAAAGAAAATAAGGCATATACATTACAGGGTGACAACGCTCTGGGTTCTGTTCAGATAGCGGATGACGTTATCTCAATCATAGCCGGACTTGCGGCTACAGAGGTGGATGGTGTATCTGCAATGGCAGGCAATATCACCAACGAACTTATGAGCATGGTCGGATACAAGAGTCTGACTAAGGGTGTTAAGACAGAGATAGCCGACGGCAAGGTCAGAGCAGAACTGGCACTTACGATGGACTACGGATACAATATACCCGACACATGTGCCAAGGTACAGGATAAGGTCAAGACCACGATCGAGAACATGACGGGTCTTGAGGTTACTGACGTGAACATCCGTATTGCGGGTGTGGACATGAAGAAGGACTGAGACATTAGCTATGACCAGAAGGAAGCTCAGGGAACAGATCTTTAAGTTGTTGTTCCGCATAGAATTCAATGACATAAGCGAGATGGACGAGCAGTGCAGGCTCTTTTTCACGGTCAATGATGACTCTCCGAGCGATAAGGATGAGGAATACATTCGACAGAAGTACGAGGCGGTACTTGATAAGCTTGCGGATATCGATGCGGCGATCAATGACAGGACCAAGGGCTGGACAACCGACCGTATGAGCAAGGTCGATTTGACGATCATAAGACTCGGCGTGTACGAGATACTGTATGACGATGACGTGCCGGAAGGCGTTGCGGTCAATGAAGCCGTTGAACTTGCCAAGAGCTTCGGACAGGAAGAATCCTACAGCTTCGTCAACGGAGTCCTTAAGAACTTCATCGGTCAGAATGGGTAATTGAATTGGGTAGTATATATACTGTTGCTCAGGTTAATTCATATATTAAGAATATGTTCTCCCAGGATTATCTGCTTCATTCACTCTCGGTCAGAGGTGAGGTGAGTAACTGCAAGTATCATTCTTCGGGACATATTTATTTCACCTTGAAGGATAAGCTTGGTGTGATATCCTGTATTATGTTTGCAGGCAATCGCAGAGGCTTATCTTTTTCCTTAACTGAGGGAATGCAGGTCGTTGTGACAGGCAGGGTGGACGTATACGAGCGCGACGGCAGATATCAGCTGTATGCATCAAGCATAGAACGCGACGGAATGGGCGAGCTTTACGAGCGCTTTATAAAGCTTAAAGAAGAGCTTGAAGACAGGGGCTTATTTGCTCCCGAGTATAAGAGCCCGTTGCCTGCATCGCCTAAGACTGTCGGTGTTGTGACGGCATCCACGGGTGCGGCGATAAGAGATATCATAAGTGTGGCAAAAGGGCGAGACCCTTATGTGCAGATAATTCTATATCCTGCTACGGTTCAGGGCGAATCGGCACCCGAAAGCATATGCAAAGGCATTAAGCTTTTGGAGAAAAAGCAGGTAGATGTAATGATAGTCGGACGAGGCGGAGGTTCTCTTGAAGACCTCATGGCCTTTAACGATGAGAGAGTGGCTCAGGCGATATTTGACTGTTCGATACCGATAATCTCGGCAGTCGGACATGAGACGGATACGACGATCGCCGACTATGTTGCGGATGTAAGAGCCGAGACTCCGACTGCCGCTGCGGCACTTGCGACCGTTGACAGGGATAAAGAGGACAGACAGCTTTACGAATACGGACAGCGCCTTAACAGGCTTATGGAGAAGCGTATAGAAAGCTGCAAAGAAAGATTAAGACATAAGCAGGTTTTACTGACTGCCAAGAGTCCGAAAAACAGGATACTCTCATACAGGCACAGATCGATGTTAATTGAAGAGAGACTGCAGGCCGGTATGGATAAGGCAGTAAAAGCAAGAAAAGAAAGACTTGCCCTGCTTGCATCGGGACTTGACGGAGTATCACCGCTTCTTAAACTTTCACAGGGTTATTCCTATACGGATACCGAAGACGGGGCCTGCGTTAACAGCATTAAAAAGGTTAAGCCCGGCGATAAGGTAGGTATACATGTCAAGGACGGTATCATTAAGGCGGAAGTTAAAGCCACAGAGGCTGTTAAGCGCGACATATAAGATAACGGAGTAATATATGGCAAAGAAGACGGATGATCAGCTTACGATCGACCAGAAGATGGATAAGCTTGATGAGATCATAGAGAAGATGGAAAGTGACGAGGGCACTTTGGAAGAATCTTTTAACTTTTATAAAGAGGGTGTGGAGCTTTTAAGCTCATGCAACGAGGCTATAGACCGAGTTGAGAAAGAGGTGCTTAAGTTAAGCGACAGCGGCGAGACTGAGCCTTTGGAGGATTACGAGTAAGATGGATTTTGCAAAAGAAGTACAGGCTAAGACTGAAGCGATAAATGAACTGATTGAGGGCTTCCTTCCCGAAGAAGAGAAGTACCCGGCCAAAGTCATAGAAGCCATGAATTACAGTATAAGAGGCGGCGGCAAGAGAATCCGTCCGATGCTTATGCATGAGACCGCGGAGCTTTTCGGCGGAGCGGGAGTTGCCGTTGAATACTTCATGGCAGCTATAGAGATGATACATACATATTCGCTCGTGCATGACGATCTGCCCTGTATGGATGATGATGAATACAGACGCGGACGCAAGACGACTCACGCGGTATACGGTGAAGCGATCGCAACACTTGCGGGTGATGCACTTTTAAACTATGCAGCAGAGACTGCGCTCGGGGCGTTCGACAGCGACTGCGATAAGTACCTTGTCGGTAAGGCAGTGCGCATACTTTTTAACAAAAGCGGTATCTACGGCATGATAGGAGGCCAGACTGCGGACATAGTATCCGAAGGTCTTAAATCCGAGGAGATCACGGCCGAGCTTATCGAATACATACACCTTAAAAAGACGGCGGCTTTGATTGAAGCATCAATGATGGTCGGCGGAATTCTTGCGGGTGCGGATAAGGTGCAGATCAATGCACTTGAAAAGATAGGCAGGAATGTAGGGATAGCCTTCCAGATTCAGGATGACATCTTAGATGTTACGGGCAACTTTGAAGAGCTTGGCAAGCCTGTGGGAAGTGATGAGAAGAATCACAAGGTGACATACGTGTCACTTCATGGACTTGATAAGGCCAAGGCGGATGTTGAGGCTTTAAGCAAGGAAGCCACGGTACTTCTGCATACGATGGAAGGAGACAATCCTTTCCTTGAACAGCTGCTGCTTAGTATGATCGACAGAAAGAAGTAAAAATGTTACTCGAAAAGATTACAGCACCAAATGACATAAAGAACATAGATAAGAAAGACTATGAAGCACTGGCTGAAGAGATCAGACAGTTTCTGATAGAGAAGATCTCCGTATCGGGCGGACATTTGGGTTCTAACCTCGGTGCGGTTGAGCTTACTATGGCTTTGCACTTAAGTCTCGATTTGCCCAAAGATAAGATAATCTGGGACGTCGGACATCAGTCATATACCCATAAGCTTTTAACCGGAAGAAGAGACGGCTTTGAAAGTCTGCGTAAGTATCACGGTATGAGCGGTTTCCCCAAGCGTAAGGAAAGCGACTGCGATGCCTTTGATACGGGTCATTCGTCGACTTCAATTTCTGCGGGCCTGGGTCTTGTTAAGGCAAGGGAGCTTAACGGAGAGGACAATACGATTGTTTCCGTTATCGGTGACGGTTCGCTTACGGGCGGAATGGCTTACGAGGCACTCAATAACTGCGCGAAGCTTAATTCCAATTTCATCATAGTTCTTAACGACAATAACATGTCCATATCCGAGAACGTCGGCGGTGTGAGCAAGTATCTTAACAACATCCGTACGAAGACCGGATACATCAACTTAAGAGACAATATCTATTACTCAATGCTTGATAAGCCTCACGGCAATGCCATAATCGGAGCCGTAAGGAAGACGAAGAATGCGATCAAGCAGATGGTAGTGCCCGGAATGTTTTTCGAGGACATGGGCATAACATATTTAGGACCCGTAGACGGACACAACGTGCCCGAACTTATAAGGGTCATGAATGAAGCCAAGCGTGTGAATAAGGCGGTACTGGTACACGTGATCACGCAAAAGGGACGCGGCTTTGAACCCGCGATCAAGCACCCTGCGCGATTCCACGGAGCCGAACCTTTTGACATCGAGACCGGACTTCCCGTTAAGAAGAAGGAGAAGGCCAACTATACAGACGTATTCTCAACGGTTATGTTTAAGCTTGGCGCAAGGAATGAGAAGGTTGTTGCAATCACTGCGGCAATGGCCGAGGGTACGGGCCTTAAGCGCTTCCATAACGTATATCCCGACAGATTCTTTGATGTGGGAATAGCCGAACAGCATGCCGTGACATTCGCGGCAGGTCTTGCTGCGGGCGGACTCATCCCGATAGTTGCGATATACAGTTCGTTCTTACAAAGAGCCTACGACCAGATACTGCATGATGTGTGCATACAGAATCTGCCCGTTATCTTTGCCATAGACAGGGCGGGACTTGTAGGAAGCGACGGAGAGACCCATCAGGGAATCTTCGATCTGTCTTATTTATCAAGCATTCCCGGAATGCATATCATGGCACCGAAGAATAAGTGGGAATTATCCGACATGCTTAAGTTTGCGGTGGATGCCGGTGTTCCGATAGCGATAAGATATCCCAGAGGTCAGGCTTATGACGGCCTTAAGGAATACAGAGAGCCCATAAGCATGGGTGTATCGGAGATCATATATGAGGAGAAGGATGTAGCCTTGCTTGCAGTAGGAAGCATGGTTGCCACGGCTGTAGAGGCAAGAGAGATACTTAAGGAGAAAGGTATCAAGGTTACACTTGTCAATTCAAGATTCGTCAAGCCCATAGATACCGACGTGATAGATAAGCTTGCAGCAAAGCACAGCCTCTTTGTTCCGATGGAAGAGAACGTGGCAAGCGGCGGTTACGGTGAGAAGGTCATCGAATACGTTAAGGAGAAGGGCATATCCGCTAAGGTTCTTCCCATAAGCATCCCCGATGAATATGTGGAGCACGGAAGCGTGGATCTGCTTAAGCAGGAGATAGGAATAGATGCACAGAGTGTTGCCGAGCGTGTTCTGGCGGCACTTAAGAAACGATAGATTATCAGATGAAAGAAAGACTTGATGTACTCTTAACACAGAGAGGACTCGCATCCTCAAGGGAGAAGGCCAAGGCAGTCATCATGGCGGGCCTTGTGTATGTGAACGGTCAGAAGGAAGACAAGGCCGGAAGCACATTCGATCCCGAGGAATCGCAGATAGAGGTAAGGGGCAATACCCTTAAGTATGTAAGCCGAGGCGGACTTAAGCTTGAGAAGGCACTTAAGGTCTTCCCCGTAAAAATCGAGGGTCTGGTATGTATGGATATCGGAGCTTCCACCGGAGGCTTCACGGACTGTATGCTGCAAAACGGTGCAACAATGGTATATTCGATAGACGTAGGTCACGGACAGCTTGACTGGAAGTTAAGAAATGACGATCGTGTCATATGTATGGAGAAGACCAACTTCAGGTATCTTGAACCTGAGGCGATAGACAAGGCACCGGACTTTGCAAGCTGTGATGTTTCTTTCATATCTTTGGATAAGATACTTCCCGTAGCATATAAGCTTTTAAAAGATGACGGCTGCATGGTGACGCTTATCAAGCCTCAGTTTGAAGCCGGCAGGGATAAGGTCGGGAAAAAGGGAGTCGTAAGAGACCCTGAGGTGCATATCGAGGTTGTTGAGAGAATAATCGGCGTAGCAAAGGAATGCGGCTTTAGCATCTTAGGCCTTGACTTCTCGCCGATCAAAGGACCCGAAGGAAATATAGAATATCTGTTATGGCTTGGGAAACCTGAGTATAAAGCGGAAGTCATAGAAGCTGACATTCATGGTGTGGTCGATGCGGCTCATGGTGTGTTGCAGTCCTGAAAGGGAAAGCGTATGAAGAACTGTTTGATCGTAACAAATAAGGGAAAAGATAAAGACCTTGCACTTACTAAGCGCATCGAGGATTATTTAACGACCAAAGGCGTGAGTGTTACAAAGGTTTTAAGAAACGTCGAGGGCCAAGAGGATGACAAGGTTACTTGCGACGGAACGGACGCCGTTATAGTTTTGGGCGGTGACGGAACTTTCTTAAGCGTTGCAAGAGAGTGTGCGGATAAGGATGTTCCGATCCTTGGTGTGAATCTCGGAGCACTCGGATTCCTTGCGGAAGTAAGTCCTTCGGATATAGAGAGTTCGCTTGAGAGGATAATCGCAGGCGATTATGAGATCAGTCGCAGGATGATGCTTGAAGGAGCGATTACAGAGGCAGGTAAAAGCGCGGCTACCAAGGCCATATCACCCGCACTTAATGATATAACGATCACAAGATGCGGCTCACTGCAGATAATGAGATTTACGATATACGTTAACGGCAAGCTTTTGTCCAATCTCTGTGCGGACGGTATCATAGTATCGACGCCGACAGGTTCGACAGGCTATAATATGTCGGCAGGTGGCCCGATCGTTAAGCCCGATGCGGATATAATAGTTTTGACTCCCATATGTGCGCATACGCTTAATACCAGAAGCATCGTGCTCGGCGCGAATGACAAGGTAGAGATAGAGATAGGCGAAGGCAGGGAAAGCAGCGTCATAGAAGTTGAGGCTTCATCGGACGGAAGCGATAAGGTCTTAATGCATACGGGCGATAAGATAACGGTTACAAAGTCGGATTACACAAGCTCAGTGGTGAAACTTAACAGCGACAGTTTCTTACAGACTCTGCACCACAAGCTTGCAGAATAAAAAGTATTAAGAGGTAGAGAAAATGATTGAAATCAGATGGCACGGCAGAGGCGGCCAGGGTGCGAAGACGGCCAGCCAGCTTCTTGCGGATGCGGCATTCATGGCAGGACAGTATGTACAGTCCTTCCCCGAATACGGTCCGGAGCGAAGCGGAGCACCTATTACGGCCTATAACAGGATATCGGAGGAGAGATGCCCCATTCACTCGAATATATATGAGCCCGATTACGTGGTGGTTGTGGATGAGACATTGCTTGAAAGCGTCGATGTTACTTCGGGACTTAAGCAAGAAGGCGCAATCATAGTCAATACGGCCAAGACTCCGGATCAGATAAGACCGCTTCTTAAGGATTACAAAGGCAGAGTTTGTACGATAGATGCAAGGCATATATCCATGTCGAATCTCGGTGCGTACTTCCCCAACACTCCGATGCTTGCGGCAGTGGTACAGGTAAGCGGATGTGTGGATAAGGAGCAGTTCCTTAAGGATATGGAGAGTTCGTATCAGCATAAATTTGCCAAGAAACCTCAGGTCATAGAAGGCAATCTTAAGTGCCTTAAGCAGGCCATGCAGGAAGTGGCAGGTTGACGAAAGGATGGATAGATGATAAAGCAGGCTAAAGATATAAATGAACAGATCTCATGGCAGGACATGACCACAGGCTGTGAGATATATGAGCCCGGTACAAGCAGGCTCACCAAAACCGGTGAATGGAGATCGAAGACTCCCGTATGGATCAAGGATAAGTGCAAGCAGTGTGTTTTATGCGCACCTTTCTGTCCGGATTCATGCATACCGGTAGAGGACGGAAGAAGAGATGAATTCGATTATGATCATTGCAAGGGCTGCGGAATATGCATAAAGGTATGCCCCTTTGACGCTATCGAATGGAAGGAGGAATCATGAGTATAAGAGACAGACTCTCGGGTAACGAAGCCATCGCAACCGCGATGAGACAGATCAATCCCGATGTATTCGCAATGTTCCCCATCACTCCTTCCACGGAGATACCCCAGTATTTCGCACAGTATGTGGCTGACGGTAAAGTGGATACGGAATTCATATGTGTGGAGTCCGAGCATTCATCGCTTTCGGCATGCTTAGGCGCCGAGGCAGCAGGCTGCAGAGCCATTACCGCCACATCTTCGGCAGGTCTTTCATTCATGAATGAGATACTCTACGTCGCAGGCTCTTTAAGACTGCCTGTGGTACTTGCCGTTGCCTGTCGTGCACTTACGGGTCCGATCAACATCAATCACGACTATTCGGATTCGATGGCCGAGAGAGATTCGGGCTTTATACAGTTATACGGTGAGAATAACCAGGAAGTATACGACAATTACTTAATGGCTCACAGGATTGCGGAGCATCCCGACGTAAGACTTCCCCTCATGGTATGTGAGGACGGTTTCATTACATCGCACGCCATTGAGAATATCGAGATAGAAGAGGATGAGAAGGTTAAGAACTTCGTCGGTGAGTACAATCCCGAGAACTACCTTCTTAAGAAAGAGAATCCTCTTGCAGTGGGCCCTTACGGTGTATCCGGATATTATATGGAAGCCCGTGTGGCTCAGGCCGAGGCCATGAAGAATGCAAGAAAGGTCATTTACGATGTTGCCGATGATTTCTATAAGACCTTCGGACGCAAGTACGGAATGATCGAAGAATATATGATGGATGATGCGGAACTTGCCATGGTAATCATGGGTTCATCCGCAGGTACCGCTAAGGCAACGGTAGATATGCTTCGTAAGGAAGGAATCAGGGCAGGACTTATCAAAGTCAGAGTCTTTCGCCCTTTCCCCGCTGAAGAGATAGCCAAGGCTTTAAGCGGTGTCAAGGCAGTAGCCGTTATGGATAAAAGTGAGGGCTTCTCAGCCTGTGGCGGACCGCTCTTTGCTGAGACGGCCGGAGCGATCATCAATATGGATAACAGACCGAAAATGGTTGATATCGTATACGGTCTGGGCGGACGTGACTTTACGGTCGATGCGGCAAGGTCGGTATATGAGAAGTTAGCCGACATCGCGGCAACAGGTAAGGTCGATCAGACATACATCCATATGGGTCAGAGAGAGAGGGTATAAATAATGGCTTACAATCTTAAAGAGGAGATGAATAAACCGGAGCGCTTCCATTCGGGACACAGACTCTGTGCGGGATGCGGTGCCGGAATAGTATGCAGAGCTATGATGAGAGCCGTGAATCCGGAGGATAAGGCGGTCATCTGCAATGCAACGGGATGTCTGGAGGTTTCGTCATTCCAGTATCCTTATACGGCGTGGGAGGATTCCTACATACATACGGCTTTTGAGAATGCATCTGCTACGGCTTCGGGCGTAGAGGCTGCAATGAACGTTATGAAGCGTAAGGGCAAGATCGCCGAAGATCAGGAGATTAAGATCCTGGCAATAGGCGGTGACGGCGGTACATACGATATCGGTTTCCAGTCACTTTCCGGAGCTCTTGAAAGAGGACATGACTTCACGTATTTCTGTTATGACAATAACGCATATATGAATACGGGTACACAGCGTTCTTCGGCAACACCGAGATTTGCTTCGGCTACAACAACACCCGCAGGTGTTGAATCTGTAGGTAAGAAGCAGGTACAGAAGGACTTGACGCAGATAGTGGTGGCACACTGTTCACCCTATGTTGCACAGACTACATTATTCGGCAATATGAAGGACTTCCATGAGAAGGCTCACAGGGCCATATATAAGAAGGGACCGACATTTGTAAATGTCTTAACTCCCTGCCCCAGAGGATGGCAGTATCCCGCAGAGGATCTGCTTGAGATCTGCAAGGCGGCTATCGATACCTGTGTATGGCCTTTATACGAAGTTGTTGAAGGTGAATACAGACTCACATATGAGCCTAAGAACAAGCTTCCTGTTGAGGAGTTTATGAGAAAGCAGGGCAGATTCGCACATTGCTTTAAGCCCGGCAACGAATGGACGATCGAAGCGGCTCAGGAGTATGTTGATAAGAAGTGGGAAGAGCTTTTAAGCAAGTGCAACTAAGGTGTAAAGTCGGGAGGTTAATATGGAGAATCAGTTATTTACCAATAAGAGTATAATAGCATGGCTGCAGTATTTCTCGGATAATACGGATATAGATCTTGAGCATGTAAAGCTGCTTGATATCACAAGAAAGAATAAGAATCTTATTCCTACCGTTGAGGCACACAGATGCGTTTTGGCATTTACCGAGGCGGGTGATAAGGACATATTCTATAAGATGTGGGAAGTGGGCCTTGGTGACTGTGAGGTCATCTATAACGAAGGTTCGGAACCCACAGGCCCAATCAAGAGGGATAAAGTATCCGACATGATAGACAGAGGCATCAATGCTTCTGCGGGTATGATAGTGCTTAACCCCAATGCCAGAAGCACGATCAAGTTCGGCATGGACAATAAGAAGTTTGCCAGCGGTTCGGTTAAGTACGTTGGCAGCGAGATAAGATCGGTGCTTTTATCCAAGATGCAGATTCATGAGGATAAGAATATCTGTGTAATCTCGGGTGAGTCAATCGCCGTTGAGGCTTCAATGATGAACGGCGAAGGAACCGTTATTGCCGTTGAGTATAAGGAAAGCGATCGTGAGACGATGGAAGAAAATGTGAACAAGTTCGGCCTTCGTAACATCACGATCATCGATCACGTAGGAGCGGACACTTTTGCCGGACTTGCAATACCGGATACAACGATGCTTGTTGCTTCGGCTTCTCTTGAGAATGAGCTTGAATTCTTGACAAAGCTTAATCCCAAGATGGAGTTTGTGATCTATACGCTTGACTTTAAGGTTGCGGCATCTATGAGGGATATACTTGCACGCTACGGCATCAACGATGTGACGATAATCCAGATCGCAGTATCGAAGCTTACAAGCAAGAACGTATTTGAGAACCAGCCCGCACCGTGGATTATCTCGGCCAGGGCGGACGCATAGAACGCAGCTTCAGCGTCACTGAATGAAGCGGAATAAAAGGGAATCATATGGCTGTCGGTAAAAGAGAACGCCAAAAAAGAATAACGGAACTGGTGGAAGAAGAGGTCATCGAGACTCAGGAAGAGCTCTCGGAGAGACTGCGCGCCGAAGGGTATGAAGTTACGCAGGCCACGGTATCAAGAGATATCGCACAGCTCAGGCTTAACAAAGTGCCGACTCCGGACGGGAAGCAGAGATACACTTCGACCGTAAGAGGAGAGGATTCACATCTTTCAGCCAAGTACGCAAGAGTCTTCAAAGACGGATTCATGTCGATGGACAATGCGCAGAACATCCTTGTCATCAAGACTGTGTCGGGTATGGCAATGGCCGTTGCCGCATCCATTGATGCGATGAACATGAAGGAAGTCGTGGGATCGATAGCGGGAGACGATACGATCATGGTTGCAATAAGGACTACCGAAGAGACTAAGATCGTCATGGATAAACTAAGAGAGATATTATGATTTACACCGTCGTGTGAGCAGGTGGGATTAGCCTTATGGGAGCCACAGACGGAGGTATATATGTTAGAAAGCATCACTGTTAAGAATCTGGCGCTTATCAAAGAGAGCCGGATACAACTGCATGAAGGACTCAACATCCTGACGGGTGAGACGGGCGCCGGTAAGTCGATCATACTGGGGTCTGTCAGACTTGCTTTGGGTGAAAGGGCAAGCAAGGACATCATAAGGACCGGTGAAGATCACGCGTTGATCGAGCTGGTCTTTTCGGATAATTCAAAGGAAGTGAACGACTGCATGAAGCAGCTTGATCTTCCTACCGAATCCGACGGAAGCATCTATATATCAAGGCGTATTCAGGAAGGCAGAAGTGTGGCCAAGTGTAACGGCGAGACGATATCCGGAAGGGATCTTAAGAGGCTTGCCGCTTTACTTATCGACATACACGGCCAGAACGATACGAAAGAGCTTCTGGATGTCAAAAACTACAGGGATATATTGGATGACTATGCCGGCGATGCAGTTGATAAGCTCAAGGTCGATACGGCAGCAGCCTATGATGAGTACAGAAAGATCAAGAAAGAATTAAGCGAAGCCGATGCCGATGAGAGCAATAAGGAAAAAGAGCTTGCTTTAGCGCGTTTTGAAGTCGAAGAGATCGAGAATGCCAAGCTAAACACCGGAGAGGATACAGAGCTTGAGGATAAGTACCGCATGATGAAGAATGCCGGAAGGATAGCCGAGAGCATGTCAAAGGTAAGCGGTGCACTTGACAGGGATTCAGGTGCGGGTGCGATCATAGGTTCCGCGGTAAGAGAACTCTTGTCCGTATCAGAATATGACACAGATGTCAGCGAGATGTCCGACAGACTTTCAACTACCGAAGATATGCTTGCGGATATACTTCGCGACATACAAAGCTATATGGACCGTATGGAGTTTTCGGAGGCTGAGTTCAGACAGACCGAGAACAGACTTGATACTATCAATCACCTTAAGAGCAAGTACGGTGACAGCATAGAAGACATACTTAAGTATGCACAGGACAGGGCAGACTACATCACAAAGATGGAAGACATAGATGCCTATATAGACAATCTTAAAGCCAAGCTTGCGGATGCGAAAAAGACGGCACTGATGCACGCCAAGGCCCTTCATAGTGAAAGAGCAAAGGCTGCAGAGAGACTCTGCAAAGTCATGGAAGAGAGACTTAAGGAACTGTCTTTTGAGAACGTGAGCATGGATGTTTCGGTTAAGGATGATGAGGATGCATTAAGCGCATCGGGAATAGACGATGTCGATATCCTTGTGTCATTTAACTTAGGCGAGCCCGTTAAGTCGTTAAGCCAGGTGGCAAGCGGCGGTGAGCTTTCAAGATTCATGCTTGCGCTTAAGGAAGTGACTGCAGATAAAGAGAAGGTGGGCACACTTGTATTCGATGAGATCGATTCGGGTATAAGCGGCAAGACTGCCTGGAATGTATCGGGAAGCATGAAGAACCTTGCTTCTTCACATCAGGTGATAGCGATCACGCATCTTCCGCAGATTGCGGCAAGAGCAGATGCGCACTATCTTATAGAGAAATATACCGAAGCGGATTCTACCGTGACGGATATCAAGGCATTATCTGAAGATGAAAAAGAGAAGGAGATTGCGAGACTTTTATCCGGCGGCGAGCTTACGGAAGCCGGCCTTGCCAACGCACGCGAACTCTTATCCAAAGCATAAAAAATCGGCCGGAGCGCAGCCGGCCGTTTTTATAACAATTAATCGGATATATCCACATCCGGTGATATGAAGATGTTGTAATCCGGATAGACGGTAGCCAGCTCATCACAGAGAATCTTAAGGCCTTCATTAATATCCACATCAAAACTGAATACCACGTCAAACCTCATCTCCTTGTTTTCGATGTCCACATAAAAGCCGTGGAGCTGAAGTGCAAAGTCATGACCCATCACGGTCTCGAGTACTTTGTTACGTATAACGGCCGCTTCATCGTTACTTGTATTGAATGAATATACACCGACACCCGTTAGTACGACGCCTGTTGCATTATAGACCTTGGCCTCGACACGTCTTGTGAGCTTATCGACCTCTTCAACGGTCATGTAATCGGGAAGCTCAAGATGAACCGAAGCGTAGTTTTTATCGGGGCCGTAGTTGTTGATCATAAGATCGTATGCGCCCCTTACTTCGGGCTCTTCGGCCAAAAGCAGCTTGATCTGCTTGGTCAAGGCGGTATCGGCTCTTCTGCCCAATATGTCGCTTACCGTATCAAGCAGCATTTCGATACCGGCTTTGATGATAAAACCGGAGATAACTATTCCGACATAAGCCTCAAGCGATAAGCCCGTTGTGACGAACACTATGGCACTGGCCAATACGGAAGTTGATAAGATCGCATCAAAAAGCGCATCCTGACCGGAAGCCGAAAGCGAAGCGCTTCCAACCTTATCGCCCATGCTCTTAACGTATCTGCCGAGAAATATCTTAACAAGTACGGCTACGCCGATGATGATAAGTGATGTCGTGCTGTACTCGGGTATCTGTGGATTGATTATGTGCTTAACCGATTCGATAAGCGAAGTGATACCGGCATATAATACAAGTACCGCGACGATCATTGCACTTAAGTATTCTATACGGCCGTGTCCTAAGGGATGCTTTTTGTCGGGACGCTTATTGGCAAGTCTTGTACCGACGATTGTAATTACCGATGAGAGAGCATCGGAGAGGTTGTTAACTGCATCCAATACTACGGCGATGGAGTTGGATATAAGACCTATCGTTGCTTTGAACATGGCTAAGAGCACGTTGGCGCCTATGCCTATAATGCTTGTCTTAATGATCACCTTCTCACGGCGTTCGGCTTTTGTTAAGGTTTTCTCTTTGTCTTTGCTCAATTCAGTTGCCTCCGCTTTTTAACGTAAAATAAATGTGATATAATCTAAGTGACACAATTAATGACCGACATACGAGGATAACACTATGAATAAAATGCTTTCACAACAAGAGATCGATTCCATAGTAGAAGCGCTTGTGGCTCTTAAGGATTACGCGGATAATAATACAATATCCACGGACCTGTTAAACGGTCAGGTAGTCCTGACTCAGACAGAGATCGACAAGCTTATCACTTCGCTTAACACGGTTAAGGATCTGCCGATACAGAAGCCGGGAGTGAACGTATCGCTTTCACAGTCCGAGATTGATTCGCTTATCGATGCGCTTGATTCGATAAGAGAGTACGGACAGCTGGATGCGCTCAATGTCGAGATGTTAAGCAATCAGTCGGTTCTTTCACAGAATGAGATAGATGTTCTTATCGGCAAGCTCTTATCATTCAAGGGTGAGTGAACTCAGTATATCGTATTGTATTATGAGGTGACTATACAGTCACCTCATTTTTGCTTTTACCTGTAGTTAAGTATTCTTCTATATTGTCCAAAGTCGTGTGCGCGATGTTCGTAAGCGCCTCTTTGGTAAGGAATGCCTGATGTGATGTAACGATCACGTTGGGCATTGATATCAGCCTTGCAAGAGTATCGTCCTCGAAGATATGACCGGATCTGTCCTCGAAGAACACATCCGCTTCCTCTTCGTATACATCAAGGCAGGCAGCACCGACATGACGGCTTCTTATGCCTTCAAGCAGCGCGTCCGCATCGATCAAAGCGCCGCGGGAGGTGTTGATTAAGACAACGCCCTTCTTCATGTTCTTGATGCTCTTCTTATCAACCATGTGATAGGTCTCTTCGGTAAGAGGGCAGTGGAAGGAGATGATGTCGCTTCGCTTCCAGATCTCTTCAATCGGAACATACTCTATGCCGCTGTCCTTGGCAGGGAACTTATCGTATGCGATGACGTCCATGCCGAAGCCTCTGCATATGTCTATAAAGACTCTTCCTATCTTACCTGTGCCGACAACACCGACGGTCTTGCCGTGTAAATCAAAGCCCATAAGACCGTTTAAACTGAAGTTAAAGTCTTTGGTTCTTATATACGCTTTGTGTATTCTCCTTATTGATGTAAGTAAAAGTGCCATTGCATGCTCGGCAACCGCATAGGGTGAATATGCGGGCACCCTTACAACGCCTATATTGTTCGCCGCATGTGCCACATCAACGTTGTTAAAGCCGGCACAGCGCAGAGCGATCAGCTTTACCCCCTTCTTGGTTAGGGAGTTGATCACCTTCTCATTCACAGTGTCGTTAACGAATACGCATACGACATCGTAGCCTTTGGCAAGCTTAACGGTATCCTCATCAAGCTTGGTCTCAAAGTACTTGATCTTAAAGTTACGACCCTTGGCCGCTTCATCAAATGAAGCCGTGTCATAGTCCTTGGCATCAAAAAACGCTATCTTAGTCTTCTCGCTCATAATGGCCTCCTGTCAGTCTGTTGTGCACAAATCTCTCTGCATCCGATAATGAGAAGTCAAGCTTAAATAACAGCTTGAACATCCAGAAGAAAAATACGATAACAAGTATCGGTATAAGGCATGATGTCACAAGCATCACGGCGACCGCCTCGATAAACTTGCTCAGAAGTTCGGTGACGTATTCGACTATCGTCATGGCGGCGTTCTGTATCCATGAGACGAACTTGTCGACAACGCCCGATTCCTCGTTCTCAACGCTTATCTGCGAGGCAATGTCGATTGTCTGCTCAATCGAAGATTCGTAATTGTCATAGATCATCTCCGAAGTCTTGACGCTTAAGGGGATGATGAAGTAGATTGCAACTGCCACGATCATAAGCTTATAGGCAAAGGCTCTGACCTTCTCACGTGACCCCAGTATTCCGCATACAAGAAGCAGGCATGCAAGCGGGATGATGAATGAAAAAGAGACATAGCCTGTAAGTGTCACAAGATACTTCTCAAGGTAAAGCGCACTTAATACGACTAAGAAATACTTCGCAAGCTCGGCGAACTGTTCCGAAATCGGCGTACACTGGTCATCGGGCAAAAGCGAGATGGCTGCCGAAGCGCCCGTGGCACCTGCAGTAAGCTTAAGCACGCAGTCTATCTCCTTATCGATCTGCGCAACGGAATGCGCGTGGCTGTCAACATTCGTAGCCACCGGTGTGATCTTCGCAATCGATATCATGGCGATGGCGACAAATAAAAGTATAAGGGTTATCTTTTTAAGTATCTCCATATATTTACTCCGTAACGTATGTGACGGTGTATTCGTCACTGTCTATAAGCGAATCGACAAAGGATGCGATAAGCTTTTCAGCACCCTCGTCGGCCTTGTCTATTATGCCTTTTTCCAAAGCCTTGGCCTTGGCGGCGTTCTCAAATTCTATGAGTGAATCGTTAAAGTCGTTGATGCCGGTCTTATTCCAGAGGCCTTCTTTCTCTTCGTATATCTTAAAACTTTCCTTATCGATATTGACGCTTACGATATCGGCCTTGGGGATGGTGATAGTAACGGTCTTAGCCTCATCATCCTTGGCAATCTTAACGTTATTGCAGTCGATACCCGCGCTGACTGTTCCGTCGTAGCTGTAGGTGAAAGAAGACTTCGAATCAAAGATGAGCACCTTCTTGGAAGATGAGTATTCCTCTACCTGAGTGAAGTAATATTCCTCGGTGATAAGCACACCCATATCCTTAAGTCCGTCTTCAATAATCTGCGTGTTGATCGTGACTATCTCATCGGGTATGTCTGCCGTATCGAAAAGCTTCTTATTCCGGTCCTGCGCCTCGCTTATGACAGCGCCGTCAGAAGGCGATATGTTTTTCTTTCTTATGACGGAGGCCATAAGAACTATAATGATCGTCAGAAGTATAAGACAGATCACGGCATATGCAATTGCAGCTTTCTTATTTTTCTTTAATTCTTCCATAGCAATCCCACCTGTAAGATACCGAATCTTAAGTTACACACAGTAACATTATTATAGCACATTTATCGTTTAGATTTTTTTTTATCTTTTTGGACGGCATATATTGCAAAATCTGTTTATAGATATGCCCGGATGTGGTAAAATGGTTGTTGGGAAATGGGGCACAGGAGGTTATACCACACATGAGAAAAATCTTATTTGCAGCATCTGAAGGCGTACCCTTTATCAAGACCGGAGGGCTGGCCGACGTCGTAGGTTCACTACCCAAGTGCCTGGATAAGAAGTACTACGATGTGAGGGTGATTTTACCCAAGTATACCTGCATGAAGCAGGAGCTCAAGGATAAGCTTAAGTTCAGGGAGAGTTTCTACATGGACTTTAACTGGAGAAGCGTATACGTAGGTATCCTTGAAGCCGAATACGACGGCATTAAGTATTATTTTATTGATAATGAAGGATACTTCGGCGGACCCAAGCCGTATTGCGATGATCCTTTATGGGAGATCGAGAAGTATGCTTTCTTCTGCAGAGCAGCGCTTTCTGCGCTTCCGCTCATAGATTTCAGGCCCGATCTTATACACTGTCACGACTGGCAGACCGGACTTATACCGGTGTATCTGCATGAGAGATTCGCTGCGGGCGAGTTCTATCAGGGTATTAAGACGGTTATGACCATACACAACCTTAAGTTCCAGGGTAAGTGGAGCGTTAAGGATGTTAAGTCCATCACGGGACTTTCGGATTACTACTTCGCACCCGATAAGCTTGAAGCATATAAGGATGCCAATCTTCTTAAGGGCGGTATTGTATATGCCGATGCGATCACGACGGTCAGCGACACTTATGCCGAGGAGATCAAGACCGCATTCTACGGTGAGGGCTTGGACGGCCTGCTTAATGCGAGGGCGGGTTCGCTTCGCGGAATAGTCAACGGTATCGACTATGACGAGTTTAATCCCGAGACTGATAAGTACATAGAGCAGAATTACAATGCCATTAACTTCCGTAAGGAGAAGATCAAGAATAAGCTTAAGCTTCAGGAAGAGCTTGGCCTGGATAAAGATGCCGGCACCATGATGATCGGTATAGTATCCAGACTTACGGACCAGAAGGGCTTTGATCTCATAGCTTATGTAATGGACGAACTGTGCCAGGACAGAGTTCAGATCGTTGCACTCGGAACGGGAGAAGAGAGATACGAGAACATGTTCCGTCACTTTGACTGGAAGTACGGCAATAAGGTAAGCGGCAACATCTTCTATTCGAATACCTTATCTCATAAGATATATGCGTCATGTGATGCATTCTTAATGCCGTCGTTATTCGAGCCCTGCGGCTTGTCACAGCTTATGGCTCTCCGTTACGGAACGGTGCCTATCGTTCGTGAGACAGGAGGACTTAAGGATACGGTCAGCGCATACAATGAGTATGAGAGTACCGGTACGGGCTTCTCATTCACGAATTACAATGCGCATGAGATGCTTCGCACAATCCGCTACGCCGAGCACATCTATTATGATAAGAAGCGTGAGTGGAACAAGATCATCGACCGCGGAATGGCCACGGATTTCTCATGGGCACGCTCTGCGGACAAATACACCGAGATGTACGAGTGGTTGATCGGTTGATGAGCTGAGCAGCAACCACCGCAGACGAAGAAAAAGACGCCATTGCACTTGTGCAATA